>CAMYNC010000133.1 GCA_947259685.1 uncultured Desulfuromonadales bacterium
CAAAAGACACTATCAGCTCAGAGCACGGACGCTCTTGTAACCAAACAAGTATGGAGGAAAATCATGGCTTTAACAGTTAACACAAACGTCGGTTCTCTGAACGCACAACGCAACCTGGCTAAATCGCAAGGTGACTTGACCAGGTCGATGCAACGCCTCTCTTCTGGTCTGCGCATCAACAGCGCCAAGGATGATGCGGCCGGTTTGGCCATTTCTGACCGGATGACTTCACAGATCCGTGGCATGAACCAGGCGGTACGGAACGCCAATGATGGAATCTCCCTGGCGCAGACAGCTGAAGGTGCCCTGCAGGAAAGTACCAATATCCTGCAGCGGATGCGTGAGTTGTCGGTGCAGGCATCGAACGATACCAATACCACGGCTGACCGGACGTCCATCCAGGCTGAGATTACTCAGCTCACGGACGAATTGACCCGGATCGCTGACAACACCACGTTCAACGGCAGGGCTTTGCTCGATGGGACTCTGACCGCTTCTATCCAGGTCTCAGCTGATGGCAATTCAACCATCAATATTGGTTTGGGGCAGGATTTTGATGCGACTGGTCTTTCTGTCAATGCGATTGCGGTCGATAGTTCGGCCAATGCCGCCGCCGCCGTGGGCTCGATTGATTCAGCGATTACACTCATTGATACCAGCCGTGGTACTCTGGGTGCGGTTCAGAGTCGATTGGAGTCGACCATTTCCAACCTGTCAAACGTTTCTGAGAACCTCTCTGCGGCACGCTCACGGGTTCTGGATGCTGATATCGCCGCCGAAACTGCGGCGATGACCAAAAACAATATCCTGCAACAGGCCGGAGTGTCGATTCTCTCCCAGGCCAATCAGACCCCGCAGCTGGCACTTTCGCTGCTCGGTAGTTAATTCAGCAATCGGGATTTCAGCCAGGGGGCACAACTGCCCCCTGGCTATTTACTTTGAAGGGAGATAACAGAATAAGTTAGGCCAGTTTTCTGGCCCGGCTTTCAAGTTCGCCAATGTTTGTTGTCCAGCCGAAGAATAGCTCCTTATCTGCACAATCCGCCATCTCTCCGCCTAAAAAGTGTTTTCAGACCGGCATCCCCGAGCAGAATCCGCAAACAAAATTTTTTCGGTCTCTTCCAGGTTTTTCAATGATTCTCCACGCATGCTTATAGCGGATTAATAGGCTGCCGGAGGTATTGGGAAATACTGCAAAAAATATAAATTTTTCCTAAAGATCGCTATGGGCGTCGTCGAAGAGAGTATCACGCAGCGAGAAGAGGCGGGGAAAGGTGGTGATTTGGATAGACTGCCAACAGCTGCTAAGTACAAAAAATGGGAGCACGGACGCTCTCATCAACCAACTCATGGAGGAATATCATGGCATTATCAGTCAACACTAACGTCGGTTCTTTGAACGCCCAACGTAACCTGGCAAAATCACAAGGTGCATTGAGCAAGTCGATGCAGCGCCTCTCTTCTGGTCTGCGCATCAACAGTGCCAAGGATGACGCCGCCGGTCTGGCTATTTCTGACCGGATGACGTCACAAATCCGTGGCATGAATCAGGCGGTACGGAACGCCAATGACGGTATCTCCCTGGCCCAGACTGCTGAAGGTGCTCTGCAGGAAAGTACCAACATTCTGCAGCGGATGCGTGAACTGGCCGTTCAGGCCTCAAACGATACCAACACCGCAGCTGACCGTACTTCCATCGGGGCTGAGATTACTCAGCTGACCAGCGAACTGACCCGCATCGCTGACAACACCCAGTTCAACGGTAAGAATCTGCTCGATGGGACTCTGGGTGCTTCTATCCAGGTCTCGGCCAACGCGAACTCAACCATCAATATCGGTATGACTCAGGATTTTGATGCAACTGGTCTTTCGGTCAATGCGGTTGCGGTCGACACTTCCGCCAATGCCTCAGCGGCGGTTACCTCCATCGATTCGGCGATTACGCTGATCGATACCAATCGTGGCACCTTGGGTGCAGTGCAGAATCGTCTCGAGTCGACGATCTCTAACCTGTCAAACGTTTCAGAGAACCTCTCCGCGGCGCGTTCGCGGGTGCTGGATGCCGACATCGCGTCTGAAACCGCAGCGATGACCAAAAACAACATCCTGCAACAGGCCGGGGTTTCGATCCTCTCCCAGGCCAACCAGACCCCGCAGTTGGCACTTTCACTGCTCGGGTAATTAAGTAATCGGTAAACCAAGTCAGGGGGTGGCAACGCTGCCCCCTGACCTGCCGCTTTAATAAGATAAAGGGGCAAGCCAGTAGCGGGGATAATATTATGAAAGTTGAAGCAACGAATATCGCGGGAGGAGCAACCATCCCGCAGCCGATGGCCGCAGATAAAATCGCTGACGTCCGGAAGAAAAAGGCAGAGCCGACCCAGGAAACCCAGGACACCGGGAAGGCGAATCAGGTACAGCCGGAAGAGTTGCTCAAGCAGATCAAAGGTTTGGCGCAAGACGGTCTGTTCAGCGTGCGTTTCGAAAACGACGATATGGCGAATCAACTGGTGGTTAAGATCGTCGATCGAGAAACCGATGAAGTGATTCGTCAGGTCCCGGCTGAGGAGATTCTTTCTCTGAAGCAGACCCTGGAAGATCTGCGCGGGAACCTGGTTAATACCCAGAGTTAAGCGAGTTCAGCGAAAAGACGGTTAGGCAACGGCAAGACAGGCGGAGGAATTTATGTCGATTACATTTGGCGGTTTAGCGACAGGAATGGATACTGGCGCAATCGTTGAGGCGCTGATGAAGATCGAGCGTCAACCGATTGAGCGGTTGGAAAGAGATAAAGCCTACTTTACCAGTCGCCTGAAAGCCTTTAGTGACCTGGATTCCAAGCTGAGTGACTTGCAGGCCAAGGCCGAAGCGATCGATTCCGCCAAAGAATTGAATGCGCCGAGCGTCACCAGCGGCTCTGATGAGTTTTTTACTGCCAGCGCCGATAATACGGCCGATCTTGGCAATTATCAGATTGAAGTGGTTTCCCTGGCGCAGCGCCAGAAGGATGTCAGCCAGGGGTATGCCGACTCGGCCGCTAAGACTTTCGGTACCGGTGATTTGGTTCTCAATGTGGGTGGTGTCGATAACCCTATTACGATTGATGGAAGCAACAATTCCCTGACGGGGATTGCCGGGGCGATCAACGCTGCCGACCTTGGCGTTTCCGCATCGATTATCAATGATGGGACAGCTAACCCCTACCGTTTGGTCCTCACAGCTGATTCTGTCGACACGGTTAATCCCTTTGCCCTGGATGCGACCGGCCTGTCAGGCGGTACGGATGCCAATCCGATCGCTGGGAATGTTGTCACGCCGAGCATGGCTGAGATCAAGGTCGATACCATCTCGATTAAAAGCGACAGTAATACGATCAGCGAAGGAATCTCCGGGGTAACCCTGGAATTGTTGAAAAAAAACGATCTGGATGACACCACGGTGATGAACGTTGAATCCGACCCGGATAAAACCAAAAGCAAAATTAAGGAATTTGTTACTGCGTACAACAAGGTCATCAATTTCATCGATGAACAGAAAGACGCCGACTGGGCGAACGATTCTTCCTTCCGTGCGGTGACCCGACGTTTGCAGAATACTCTGACCACCCCTCAGGTCGGCGCTAGCGGAACCTTTTCGTCGCTTGCCGAACTGGGGTTCGAGACCCAAAGTGATGGAACTTTGGTGTTGGATGAAACCAGGCTATCGGACGCGATGGAAGCCGACTACGCCAGTGTTATCAGCCTGTTTGCCGGTGAGGATGGCGTCGATGGGGTGAGCAAGACCTTTGCGGACTACCTGGATTCGGTCACCGATTCGATTGACGGCTTGCATGCCAGTAAGAAAGCCGGAACCGATCGGAATAACCGGATGATCGACCAGCAGATGGAACGCTTGGAGGCCCGCATGGTATCGCGGGAGGAGAGGATCCGGGCGCAGTTTTCCGCGATGGAGGATCTGGTTAGCAGCCTGAATGTCCAAAGCAGTTTTTTGTCTCAGCAGATGAGCGCCCTTAGTCAGATGAACAGGAGCTAAATAGACATGAATGCCTATATGAATCAATATAAGAACAACCAGGTGATTACCGCCAGTCCCGAGCAAATCCTCATCATGCTCTATGATGGTGCAATTCGATTCGTTCGGCAGGCCAAACTGGCGATTGAAGAAGGGCGAATTGCTGATAAGGCCAAGGCAATTAGCAAGGCGGTTGCCATTATTACCGAATTTTCCAACACCCTCGACCATGAAATCGGCGGTGAAATTGCTACTGATCTGAGTCGGCTCTACGATTTCATGATTCGGGAACTGACCGCGGTGAATGTCCGCAATGAATTGCAGCGGCTTGAACCGGTCGAAAAAGTCCTTCTGGAGCTACGCGAAGCTTTTGCTGGTGCTGCCGAAATCAATCGCTGCAAGCAACAGCAGCAACCCGTTTCGGTTGCCACCAGCGAACACCGCACAGCGATTGCCTACTGAGGGTGGCCGATAATGAATGAACGTTTGCAAAAATCGATCGGCCAGTATCGGCAGATCATCGAACATGCCCAGCAACTTGAAGAGTTGTTGCAAAAAGGTGAGCCTGAGCAGCTGCGTAGTTACACCGCCAAACTGCACTCTTTGCAGGAAGAGGCTGGTTTGAATGATCGTCAGCTGCTGGCCGATATTGCGCGGGATTCAGCCCGTTGGCAGGACCATCCGTTGATTCAGGAACGGCAGCAGCTTCTGCGGCAGATCGTCGAAATGAACCATTTGCTTTTGCCAAGAATCCATGGCATGATGTCCGTTGCTGCCGCTGAATTGGCGCAGATAAAAGATGGACGGGTAGCGGTCTCCGGTTATCATTCGACCCCTGTCCGGCCACCACTCTCGACACGAGGCATTGGCTGATCCGGAACAGTCAATGCATTTTGTTATCGATCCTTTCTCTGGATCTGCTATGTCCGCACTTGATCATTTAAAAGAATACCGGGTGGTTAAAATTAACCTGCCTTTACAGGATGATGATTCGCAACTGCTTGATGGTGTTGCCAAGACCATCCGCGACCCGCAATTTGAAATTACCTTTCTGCCCGATCAACTCAACGTTGAACTTTTGAATACTGAGGAAGCCTGTCTGGTCACTTTTGATGTCGCCGGGAGCACCCAGGCGGTCCAGGCAAAAATCGAAGCAGTGCTCAGTGATGCCAAGCTGCAGCTGACAATGCTCGATTCCTATGCTCATACGCAAAAACGCGCCTACTTTCGGGTGGATGCCGGTCTTTCGGTCAGCTACTGGCGGCTCGAAGGGGAGCCGCAGGTAGCGGCAAAGTCGGTCCAGACTGCCATCAACATCAGTGGCGGCGGGATGCGTCTGCCGATTACCGAAAAGCTTGATGCTGGGACCAGGGTCGGTTTGGAGATCATCCTCGATAGTCCTCAGTCACGGGTGGTTGAATGTATCGGAGTGGTGGTGCGCAGGTTTGATAGTGGTCAGAACGGAATGCAGGTGGCACTGAGCTTTATTGATATCGAGCAGGAGGATCAGGATGCAATTGTCGCTTACTGCCTCGCGGAGCAGCGCAAGCAATTGCGGCTTAAGGTCCAGGTCCTCGGCTCCTGAGCGATTTCCTCCGAATCCTGAAAAGAAACCAAGAAGAGCCTGCGATATCCATCGCAGGCTCTTCTTGGTTTCTGGCGAGAGTTTTTTCCCGTTCAGGCGCCAAAGGTCCCGAAGGCCAGTTCATGGGCCGGGGTGTAGGCATATTCAACCCTGCGCTGTTTGACCTGGTGGAAGATTTCGCTGCAATTGCGGCCATTTGCTTTGGCTCTGTAGAGCGCCTTGTCGGCCTCTTCGATGACGCCGGTCGGATGCCCTGAACCGATTCTGCTGGCGCTGCTGATGCCGATGCTGACCGTGATCGGCTGGCGGAACTGACGCAGCTTGCGTGAGACTTTGGCGATCCGCTTGTGAATCCGCTCGGCCAGGATCAAGGCATTTTTCGCTTCGGTATCGGGGAGGATCACGGCAAATTCCTCACCGCCGTAACGGCAGCTGATATCGGCATCGCGGGCACAGCCGCCGATGACTTCGGCTACTTGTTTGAGGACCTCGTCCCCGGCCTGGTGACCATAACTGTCATTGAACCCTTTGAAATGGTCCAGGTCGATCAGCAGCAATGAATAGGGGGAGCCGGAGCGCTGGGTGCGGGCCGCGGCCTGTTTGATGCTCATATCGAAGGTGGCGCGGTTGCCGAGTCCGGTCAGTGGGTCGGTCAGGGCCAGTTTCTGCAGCTGTTGCTTGCTCTGCCGCAGTTCGAGCAGTCGCTTCCAGCGTTTTAGCTGGCCTTGCAGGCGGACGCTCAATTCTTCAGTCCTGATATCGTAGCTGACGCAGTCGCTGGCGCCCAGGCGGAATCCCTGAATTAGTGACCCTGGATCGCTCGCCTCGGCAAAGGCGATCAACGGCAGATCGTGCCATTGTTCCATGCTCTGCAGTCGGGTTGTCCAGCTGGTTTGGCTTTGCGATCCCATCGACCAGCAGACCAGATCAGCAGACTGGTCCTGCAGGTGGACAAACAACTCGGCAGGGTTGTCCAGCATGACAATCCGCTCGAAAACTTTGGTTTCTGAAAGCTGCTGGGTCAGTCTTGCTCGATCCTGTTGGTTTTCGGCAAGGAGGAGAACCGTCGCATTCATCATTTTTTTATTCCTTTGCTGTCCCGTGAATCTGGGGGGTGGCTTTCTCCTCTTTTCGGTACATTCGGGAAAAGAGTTTAGGATTATTTTTATTCTATAGCGATTATCGTGCCATTGAGTAAGTTGTTTAAAATCAATGGTTTTTCTGCTTGGTGTGGTTTTTTTGACAGCCGGAGGGGAGGAGAACCTAAATAAAATCTTAATGTGGTCGATATTTTGACGATCTTGCTTTGGCCAGATCTGGAGTGGGCAATCGGAATTAAACTGGAGAGGGCCACTGACCGATAAGAACCCTATGACTATAGTGAACCCGATATCGATTACCAGCCCAGCTGCACAGGCGAGCAATATACCGGTGGCCACATCGGAAGAGCGCCAGGTCGGCCTGCGGCTTGACCAGATCGTGCGGGCGACGGTGGTAGAAGGGGGACTTGATCGAATCCTGTTGGAAATGAACCAGCGGCATTATCAGGCGCAAAGCGAGCTTGAATTGCAAACCGGGCAAAAACTGACCCTGCAGGTGCTGCAAACCCATCCCAAGCTGGAGTTTCGAGTGCTGCCGGAGCAGCTGAATGGCCGACTCAGTCAGCTGTTGCCTCTGCTGTCCAGAGCCTACGATTGGGGCGGGTTGGTCGGGCAGCTGCAGCAGCAACCTGGGCAAGCCCAATTGCCCGTGGCGACGACCCAGGTTTTTAACCAGTTGCAGCAGCTTTTTCAAGCGGGTCCAGCGACCAACCCCGGATTGCATGAACAGATCACCACGCTTGCTGGTCAGTTACATCAACTGGCTGACGTGCACAATGGAATACCCCGGCAATCAGCAGCGCCTCATCCTGCGAATCCTCAGGTATACCAGTCGCAAACCGCACTCTTGGCTTTGCAAGCCCAATCGGCGCAACAGCCTCCTGATCTCAGCAGGTTGGTCCAGCAGCTGCAAGTTCAGCTTGCCCAGCTGCCGAAGGTCACCGGACAGCCTGTACCGGTAACCTGGGAGACGCAAACCCACGAATTATTGCGGCCATTTCTGCCGCTGGCTGGACAACTTCAAGGGCAAAACCTAGCCCCGCAATTGCTTGAACTGCAGGCTGTGCTGCAGCAGATTCACCGGCAACCGAACCTGACTCCGCAGCTGTCCCGAGAGTTGGAACAGCTGCTTGGCCAACTGGCCGCCAAGCCTCAGCCCCTCCCGACAAACCCGCAACTCCTGGAATCAAGCCAGCTGGCCGCTGGCCCGCTGCCTCAACGAGAATCAGGTCTCAGCCATTTGATCCAGGGGCTCCAGCTTCAGTTATCACTGCTGCCGAAAGTCACGGAGCAATCTTTGTCGATAGCCTGGGAAGGGCAGACACGCGAGATGCTACAGGCCTTGCAGCAGACCCTTGAGCGAGCGCCGGGTCCTACTGCGCTGCAGCATCAGACTCAGCTTCCCGCACCTCAATTAGTAGAGTTACAGGCGGTGCTCCGGCAGATTCAGCAGCAGCCGAATTTCCCTCCAGTACTCGGCAATGATCTTGAGCGGCTGTTAGCTCAGCTGCACGCCAACCCACTGGTAGCACGGCCTCTGCTCGCCACCGGCAACGACCAAAATTATTCTGCGCCGCAGTCTGGGGGGCGCCAGGCCGCTCAAGCGGTATTCGCCTCGGCTGCTGCCAGCATGCCCGCTAAAGATGTGATTGCCGGTTTGGAAAAGCTGCTTGTCCAGGTACAGGAAGTCCAGATTCAGCAAAAGGGCTTGCCGCCAGCTCTGCTCGGCCGGCTCGAAGGTTTGCTCGATAAGATTTGCCAGTTGCCACCGGCGAGCGAGGTGGCTTTTCCGGCCCTGTCCGGACTACCGGTGATTGCAGAGCAGCTAAACCAGTTGGTTCACCACTCCAACCTGCGGCCAGAGGGTGGGCCGCTCGGACTTCTTTCGCAGCTCTTCGGTTTTCATCTTGAGACCGAGTTATTGGCCGGGAAGAAAAAAGCGGCCCTGGCCAGTTTGAAGCTGAGTCTGCTAAATCTGCGTGAAGAGCTTGCGGGGAAAGCGGAAGAACCTTTGCAGCGGCTGGAGCTTTTTCAGTTCTGTAAGGCCAGGTTGGCGGAAGAGCAGGTGCAGTTTTTACCCTTACTGATGGCCGAGTTGCAAGAAGGCTATCTGTTGGTCGAAAAGCAACCAGAACCGGATGATGATGAGGAAGGGGAACCGCCTCTGCAGTTGTCGTTATCGCTTCGGTTATCCGCATTGGGTAATTTACGGGTCGATATGCTCTATGAAAAACAGGCTGTTCATCTGCGGCTGGCATGCGAAGACACGGAGAAAATGCACTACCTGCAGGCGCATGTTGCCGGGCTTGAAAAGACATTTACCGCGGTTCCATTACGGGGTGTCAGTTTTGCGGCCGATGCCCAGGTTGCCTCGCGGCAGTTATTGGAACGACTGGTTCCGGAGAGCTCCGGAGTTCTCGATGATCGGGTTTAGTGTCGCGTGCGGTTAGTTCTTGCAAGTAATTCTGAGCAATTTTGGCCGATGGCAAGGTGCGTCGACGCAGGCCTAGCCAAAGCTAAGCTGCAGGAGACGCAACGACGCCAGCGGGAAAAAGGGCCAGAATTAATGGATGGAATTAACCGCACGGGACACAATGAATGATGAAGAAGCGACCTAACGTTGAACAGGCGGTTGCGCTGCACTATGACCACCAACCGGGTTCGGCTCCCAAGGTGTTGGCGAGCGGGCAAGGAAAGTTGGCGCAAAAGATCATTGCTGCGGCAGAAACGGCCGGGGTGGATATCGTCAAAGATCCTGATCTGCTCGAAGTGTTGGGGATGGTTCCGGTGGGAGAAGAGATCCCTGCTGAGCTTTTCCAGGCTGTGGCTGAAATTCTGGCTTTTCTCTACCGAATCAATAACCGTTATGACATCTCCCAGGGCGGATAAGCGCTGTGATTTCAAGTCTCTTGTTCGCTCTGCCGGCCCCTGCCCGGGCGCCGGAAAAATCCCTTTACAGCTTCTTGTCTGTTAGTGTATCTTACGCAGCCTGCGGAGAGGTGACCGAGAGGCCGATGGTGCTCGCCTGGAAAGCGGGTGTAGTGAAAGCTACCGGGGGTTCGAATCCCCCCCTCTCCGCCATAAGGGGATTTGAAGCGGAGCGAGCGCTGACTAGATGTCAGAAAAGCGGCCAGGACGGCCGCGTCAGCGAGTGCAGGGGAGGTTACGCAGGAAGCGCCGTGATGGCGCTGACGAAGTGACCGAATCCCCCCCTCTCCGCCATATTTTACTCGGCTGATGAAAAACGCACATCTGCTGCGTTGCCCTCATCCCCCAGTAACGACGTACCATAGAGGTACGACTTATCCTGTGGGATTTCGAGCGCCTTGCATCTGGACATTTTTGATCAGCCCAGAAACGTAGTACTATAAAAAGTAATCCGGTCGACGTTGCCGGTAGAAGTGACAGCCGGGTCCCGCGCAACGGACTGCCGTGAACTCCGTCAGGCCCGGAAGGGAGCAGCGGTAGCGGACTTGGACGTGTGCCGCGGGGGTGCCTGGCTGTCACTTGTACCGGCAATTTTTGTTTT
>CAMYNC010000134.1 GCA_947259685.1 uncultured Desulfuromonadales bacterium
AGGAGGGACAATGCCCCGCTACAAAGACTATGATTACCAGCAGTGTGTCATGGTGCCGGTCTCTTTCGATCGACAGATCCTCCCCGGTACGTTTGAACATTCCGTCAACTACCTCGTCGATGAAAAACTCGATCTCAGTATTTTCGATTCCCGCTACAAAAATGATGGCACCGGCCGCCCCGCCTATGATCCGGCGATTCTTTTGAAGATCGTTCTTCTGGCCTACTCACGCGGAGTCACCTCCAGTCGCAAGATTGAGGCGTTGTGTCGTGAAAATGTGGTCTTTATGGCGATTTCCGCGGACAGTCGCCCCCACTTCACCAGCATCGCCCACTTTATCTCTGGTTGTCCTGAGCAGATCGCCAGCCTTTTTCAGCAAATTATCCTGATTTGCGACGATCTGGGTTTGATTGGCAAGGAGATGTTCGCGGTCGATGGCTGCAAGATGCCCTCAAACGCCTCCAAAGAATGGAGCGGGACCCGGGTGGAGTTGCAGAAGAAGGCCCAGAAGATCGATCGGGCGGTCCACTACCTGCTGAAGAAGCATCGGGACGAGGACAAAAAGGGGCACGCCGAAGAGTCGATCCGCCGCCGCGAAGAGCAGCAGGTCGAGAAACTTCAGGCGGCCAGCCAAAAAATTGAACAGTTTCTGGCGGACAACACCGAGCGCCTGGGGCGTAGCGGCAAACCGGTTAAAGGGAACATCACCGACAACGACAGCGCCAAGATGAAGACCGGGCACGGTGTGCTCCAGGGCTACACGGGAGTCGCCGCCGTCGATGCCAAGCATCAGGTGGTGGTTCACGCGGAAGCCTTCGGCACCGGCGACGAGCACGGTCTGCTGGAGCCGATGCTCGACGGGCTCAAGGACAACCTTGATGACGAGACGATACTGAAGCGTTCGCAGATACTGGCCGACAGTGGTTTTCACAGCACCGCAACCCTGACGCGGCTCGAAGACGAAGGAAATGACGCCTATATCGCTGACAATCGCTTTCGCTCCCGCGATCCGCGCTTTGCCGACGCCAGCCGCTACAAGCCCGTGTCAGCGCCTCGGGTTCGCCCCAAGGCTCGCTTCACCGTCGAGGATTTCCAGGCCGATATTGATAAGAAAACCTGCCGCTGCCCGGCCGGCAAAACGATGTGGCTTAAGAGCGAACGGGCCAAGATCACCGGCCGGATTTTCATGCAGTTCCAGGCACACCAAGCCGATTGCGCTGGCTGCCCGCAGCGTGCTCAATGCCTGCGCAGTCCCACACAAAAAACCGCCCGCCAGGTCTATATCCTGCGCGAGGTGCTACCCAAAGTGGAAAACGGCCCGCTGGTTCGGATGAAAGAAAAAATCGATTCCCCCGTTGGTCGCCACATTTACGGCAGACGGCTGGGCATTGTCGAACCGGTCTTTGGTCACCTGCGGGAGAATCTGGGGTTGAGAAGGTTCAGCTTGCGAGGACGGGATAAGGTTGATGGTCAATGGAAGCTGATGGCGCTGCTGCACAACCTGACCAAGATCCACCGCTACAGTTTAGCGATATAAAACAGCCCACAGGGGGAAAGGTCGAATAAGGGATGTTATGGTAACCAAAAAACCCTCCCGGGAAGACCCCAGATAGCGTTGCTGTGTTTGACCAGAATGAACAGCAGGAAAGCCTAAGGCAGGACAGAGGGGCGTTGCTGAAGTTGGCTTTTCTACAGACTCGTTAGCTTTAAAAGCATTTTAACGCTAAAATAGAGTCCTCTGAAATTATCCAGGCATATCGCTCGAGGAGGCAAGTAATTGATATTCAACTTCGAATGGGACCCTCAGAAAGCTAAGACGATATTTCTAAGCATAAAATTTCATTCAGCGAGGCAACTTCAGTCTTTAAGGACCCCATGGCAATTTCTATCTTCGATGAGGACCACAGCAAAGATGAAGAGCGGTGGATTACCCTTGGAATCTCATCAGCCGGAAACATAATTATCGTTAACCATACATTTGTGGAATTAGATAAAAACAGCATAAAAATCAGGATCTTCTCAAGCCGAAAAGCCACAAAAAATGAACGTTCACAATACGAGGAGAACAGTTGATATGAAAAAAGAATATGACTTCTCCAGAGGAGAAAGAGGCAAATTTTTCAATAAAAATGTAGAGCTCAATTTACCAGTGTATCTCGACCCTGAGGTACTAGAATTTGTTCAAAAAATAGCCCAAAAAAAACATCTCGACATATCTACAGTAGCAAACAGCCTTCTTCGTGGAGACATGAAATTAGCTGAAATAATTGACTAAAAAGCTAACAACTTAATGTCAACCGGACGGAAAATACGTCTGTGAAAATTTGAAAAGCAAAATCTAGAATTGCGGTGTTTCACGCTGGTTTACATCGCCGCCGATTATCCTAACCGCTGCTTGCAAGGATCGTCAAAAAATGAATATTGTTGATTTAAAAGAAAAGTTTTCTCTATTCAACGAATATTGGAAACCGAAGATTGTGGGTGAACTCAATGGTCAATATGTAAAACTTGCCAAATTGAAAGGTGAATTTGTTTGGCATCATCACGAAAATGAAGACGAACTTTTCATGGTAGTTAAAGGACAATTAACAATCAAATTGAACGATCAAGATATTAATTTAACCGAAGGTCAATTGTTTATTATTCCTCGAGGTACTGAGCACCTTCCAGTGGCAAAAGAAGAATGTCATGTTATGCTCTTTGAGCCGAAATCGGTACTCAACACTGGAAACAAAAAAAATGAAAAAACCGTAGAGAAACTTGATACAATCTAGTCTTAAATTTCGTCGTGGAGGCCAAAGCAACTCCTATAGGTCGTTATTAAGCAGGATCCTGACCGGACGTGACAAGCGATATCAACCACCGCAGATGTCCTGAAACGCGAAATACTGATCGAATCAACGACGAGAGAGTGTCTAAGCGCTGGATAGACCGTCCATAACCGGGCCTTTCTTCTGATCCACCTCTCTACGTCAATAAAAATAACTGAGATGACTTATGAAGTTCAAAGTTAATTACCATGTTGGAAGTCGAATCGAAACTGACACCAAGCTAAAATCTGGGACCCTTTCAATAGATCGTGAAAAAATTTATATTTCAGGATCAACACCACTTGAAATAAAGTTGTCCTCTTGTAAAAAAGTAGAAATGTTTCGCTTACATGGGCTTGGTGAAATGATGGAAATTTCCTGCAAAGGCAAAAAAATCTTCCTTACAGTCGTTCGTATAAATATTGCAAATATATTTATCAATATAAATATTTTAAAAACAGTCAAGCTGCATAATAAAATAAAAAAATATATCGACACAAACAATAAACCTTTTAGAACAATTAGCGAAGAAGAGATCAGTCAGATGTTAAATAAAACTTTTAATAGATTTTTATAAACATTGAAATGTAAATGCTTTTTTGACGTCCCCTCAATGTTGTCTTCTTCAATAAAATTCTTCGCAATCCTCAAATTCCGAGGACTTAAACAAAACATAATTAACAACTGACATGACCTCCCCCCCCCTCTCTTGACAAGTGTCGCTCCAGTTGCGACAATTGACAAAAGAAAGAGGAGGCCAGCATGCAACCAAACGAACTGCCAACATTCCTGATTGAGCATACAGCTCCACCAGCAATCGCACCTACAGCGATTTGGCCCTTTGCAGGAATTGAAGAGAGCTTGGGCTTGAACAGCCCGGTTGAAAATGAATTGAACCTGGTTGATTTAACTCGTCAAGGGCTACCACTACAGGCGATCACTTCAATTGCCAACAATTTGAATATTGCCGTCAACGATCTTGATGAGATCCTGCCCGTTTCACGCAGAACCCTTCAACGCTATTTAAACAAAGATCGCAGTCTGAAAACTCTCTCCCTGGAGCTCTCCGACCATATCGTTCAGGTCGCTAAAGTGCTTGCCAGGGCTTCCGAGGTTTTAGGAGATAAAACCCATGCCCAGGGCTGGCTCAAAGAACCGATTCCGGCATTAGGCCACCGCACTCCCCTTTCGCTCCTCGACACCTCCACCGGGATCGGGCTGGTTTTGAGGGAATTAGGCCGTATTGAGCATGGCATTTTTTCCTGATGCTGTTGTATCGAATTGCTAAGAGTCAATTTGCAACGGATTTATCTGGGGAGGGCGCACGCCTTTACGGCGGAAGATGGAGCCCCGCCGGGGTGTCGATTATTCACACATCTGAAAGTCCCGCGCTGGCCTGTATGGAAATGTTAGTCCACGCGGGGAGTCAGCGACTCTTGGCATTGGCAGATTTGGTGCTGGTGGTGTACGAGCTGAAAGACGGCGCCTCAATCATGAATATCGACATGCAAGCGCTACCAACCAACTGGCGGGCTCCAATGGCCCCTGGTGAGCTTAAAGAGATCGGTAAGCATTGGGTCGCAAAAGGCCAAAGCCTGGCATTGCGGGTTCCTTCGGCGCCTATTCCCTGGGGCCGCGAGAGAAATGTCCTGATAAATCCCCGACATCCGGAATGCAAAGATTCTTTTGCCTTTGTTGAGGCCAGCATTCTGTCTTTGGATGACAGGTTACTCAATACATGAGAAGAAGACAGGCAGGGTTTTGATCAATTCTGAACGACTAGAATCCCACTGAAATCCCCAGACCCTTCGCCTACGTCCCCAAGATCATTTCCGCACCCAACTTCACCCACCTCACTCCTGCAGCAACAACGCCCCGCGTAACGGTTCACCTCCTGCCGCGCAGACCAGAATATTGTCCACCTGCGGATGAGCAAAGCCAAAACGTGCGCAGCCTAAAACCAACGAAAGCGGAAAAGCGGCGGCCCCGGTGTCTCCACAGGTGATATGCAGGCTCATCACCTCGGGTTCCGCTTGCGGTTCTGCTGTCGGCAGGTGTTTTTCAGCTGACTCAGCCATACCCGGCTGGGGTGACCAATGTTTTAGAGTGGTTTGATGCCATTCGAGACTACTGGAGATTTCATTACCGAAGGGGATGATGACGCCACCAAGTGCGCTGACTGAGCAACTGGACTGCGAGAGGGCCTGGTCAATTGCGGTACTTAGCCCGGTCATCGGTTGACAGTCAGCTTTTCCGGTATTGGGTTCCTCTGCTTGAGAGGCCCCCCGGATATAGGCCAGTTTTTCCGCCGGCTCAGCCCCCCCCGGCAACAATAATAAATAGGCCGCTGCTTCGCCGGGGATCAGCCCTTGGGTTCCCCCATCGGTCATGAGCCGACCTGCCAGAGCCAGTTCATGACAACTGACCGTATCGACCAGCGAATCGACCCCGCCAAATAAAACTGCCTGCCAATCGCCTGCTGCCAATTCGTTACAGACGGTAAGCAGTTGGCCGGTCGGGCCACAGGCCGAGTCAATAAAACGAAATTCCGCAGCCTGTAGCTGCGGATGCAGAGAACGGAGAGGCTGCTCGAGCTGGTGAGCGTCCAGTGCCGATCCCCGTGCGCAATCCTCGCCCGGCCGCAGGGTGCAGACCAGGATTTTCTCGCCGGCGACATCCCCGGGCAGACTTGCTGCCGCTCCTGACAAAGCTTTCGCCGCAAGGATTTCCATCCGCTCGGCAGGCAACTCGATTCCCTCAAGATCAGCGACCCGAGCAACCATGGCCGGTTCTTCTTTCTGCCCCCCCTGAACTGCCACCTTGATGACCGGATCGGGCCGCGCCCCGGAAATATCAGTACCGACCGTTCCGAGCAGAGCGAAAGGCTGATCGCCAGAGACACAGTTCAGACCTATTCCCGCAATGATGGTTTCCGGAAAACCTGTCGGCTCTGCGGAAGCATTCTTGGGCAGGCCGCTATTTTCGAGGTGCCGAGGGTTCATGCCGGCAATTCCTCGCGATGACTTGCTTCCAACTCCAGATCTTTCACCACAATCCACTCGCTTCGAGGGTCCTGAATATTCAACTCAATTCCGCTACGCCAGACCAGGCAAAGAGTTCGTGTGTCGGTATCGACGCTGAGGGTATCGCAAGTTGCCGCAAGCGTCTCCACCCGCTTCTCGCTAACCAACGTCACTGCCAGGCGCGGTGTTGGGATCTGCAGCAATACTCCTTCAGGTTGAATCGCCTCGGCGAGCAACCCTTTGAGCCGGATAGTCTCCCCGCCGGCAAAATTATTTTCAAAGCGCTGATCCAAAGGGGCGGCATTGTATAGTCCGGACGGAGCCTGCCCAGCGAAGGGGCAGCCTCCCCAGGCGATGGCGGATTCATCCAGCTGGCTGCTGGCGGCCAGGCGCGGCTCCCAGAACGGCGCCAACGGGCCATAGCCGGCTGGCGGTACCCGCTGCGCCGGACGAGTGATATATTTGGGGCCGATTTCGATCTGCGGCAAAGCCATCCCTTTGACCCGCCAGCCTTTCTGGCTGTAACCGCTACCGACCGGGTTGGGAGCATAGAGCTGTTCCTCATGATTGGGATCGACACCGCCGTAAGCGTATTCATAGCGTAGCGGCAGCTCGGCAAGGGGGCCTGGTTTGCCAACACCGATGCCGAGCAGAGATTTCTCCCAGCTGCGCGGGCCGAACAATCGTAAGGTCTTTTGCCAGAAATGATCTTTGCCAGAACACAGATCGACCGAAACCTCCATGACGGTAGCGCCCGACGCTGGCGGCTGCGCAGTCCCTGTGAGCAGGAACTCGCCGCCATCCTTAAAAGGAACGCTTTCACAGGCAGCGGCCAGGCTCGACTGCCCGGGGTCGCCGTAATAGCGGTCGGCCTCTTCAATCTCTGGAGGGGAGTCAAGCTCGGTCAGCATGCCGTCGGCAGCGAAGCGGTAGGCCATTTTCACCACGACCGTCATCTGCCGCTGGCCGTCGCGGTTCCAACCGGGATAGAGCCCGGCGGCCCAATTGCTGCGGTTGTCAAGCTCAAGCACCCAGCTGCCCCTTTCGAACCGAGTTGGAGGGCACAGCAGTACCTTCTTGCGGAGCAACAGGCAATTTCCCGAGGATGCGGCGACGTTCACTGCGCCAGCTATTTACTGTCAACCCGAGCGGCCGCTGCAGTTTGAATGAGAGCAGATCAAGCATGTCAGCATCGCCCTGCCCGGCCAGCTTAAGACAAGTATCCATTAGCGATTGGGGAGCCAGCGGTTGCCCACGAAAGAAACGATCCTGCTCTTTCAACCCAGCTCGATTCTCCTCCAGCCAGTTACCGGCCGCCTCAATATCCGGCATGGTTTCGCCACTGGCTTCCACGTCGGCGCCCCCGACCAGACTCAGCCGGGGTTTGCGGCCCAGCTGTTGCCCGGCCAACCAACGCCAGGCCTGTGCAGCAGGCTCCATCGCCTGGGCCTGGCCAAGGCCGGCAAACAGATCGTCCAGGGCTTCTGGAGATCCATGCAGCGCCAACAGCCCAGCACCGTTCTGCAGGTCGGTTGCGAAGCAACTGCGTAAAATAGGATAGCTCTCCCGATCGCCTGAGAGGGCCGTCAGGCGCAGTAGCGGCAGCTGTTTCTCGGGGGATGGTTCAAGTTCAATGGCGCGCCGCAATGCTTTCGGCAGTTCAGGGTCACCGCGTAGCAAGCCGCCGCGCAATGCGGCAGAGATCGCTTCTGAAGCTAATCCCTTGGGTCTGGTCACACCGAGCAGTGGCTGATAGTAAGCACGAAACAGTTCCAGGCTGACCTTAGGGTTGTCTGCGGCATAGGCTAAGGCCGCCTGCTGCAGGTCGGGACTGCTGCTCTGCAGTTCGGCACGGTTGTAGAGCGCTTTAGGTACGGAATAGCCTTGCTCGCGCCACAGGCTGAACAGAATCGGCCGCAAGGATTCATGTGAGCGATAAAGATCGACACAACCTTGATCCGCTTCGGGGGGACAGAACAGACTGAGAGCAAGAAAGGCTCCCAGGCCCTTAGCACCACCGGCGACGAGCAAATCATAGGCCTGCTGGTAGCCGCTTCGGCGAACACTGGGATCTTCGGCGCTGAGCTGACTGGCCAGCCAGACGAAGCAATCCGGAGCCTTGTCAGGCTTTCGATCAAGGGTTTCGGGGCAGCGGCCAAGGACATAAAAATGCAGTCGCAGACGTTGTTCCAAGCGTTCCAATGGGGCGGCATCGTCCAGCGGGCGTGAAGACCAGGCGGATCTCTGGCGGAATAGGACCAGCGCCGAATCCCAATGGGTTTGCAGGTAGGGAAGGTTCATCGGCCTGGTCAGTTCAATTCGATGGTTGAGCCTTGCAGCCGCAGACGGCCTTCGGAAATATGGTAGATTTCACGACCATCAACCCAGATACGGCCGTCAGCGGTAATTTCGATGCGGCTCTCACCCGATTTCAGACAGATTCCGCCGGCCGCCTCGATTTCCAGACGACCATCCTGGTCGAGAACCAGCGGGTTGGGCTTTTCCCCGGGACTGCGCAACCGGGCCATGACTATCACCCCGCCTTCGGCCGGCATGACGGCCACCTGATCGCCTGGTTTCAAGATGGCAACAGCCTCGAAATGGCCGATTACGGACAGTTGTTCTCCGGAACGTTCAACCTTTTGCGCTTGGCCATCTTGCGTAGCGACCACAGCGGCGATGAGGGTCTGTCCCTGAAGCTGGTTCTGGTTGGGGTAAAGTTGGGCAAGCTTGTTGCTCATGCGACCTTCCTTCTGGTTAATTGTTGCCGATACTTCCCGCCTTGATATTAATCGTGGCGGCATTGATCGCAACGCTTGGACCTTCAATAATCAAATCTCCGCCGCTGCTGATTTCAATCGCCCCACTGCCCTGACCGATATGGATAGTTCCTCCGCCACGGCCCTGAACGCTGATTGCCCCGGCGACGGAAATACGAGCCTGTCCACGAACAACAAGAAGATCGAGATCCTGTCCCTGAACCTCAGTCGACTGTGATTTACCAACCTCGGTCAGCATCTGCCCTGCCGCAGTCTGGGTCATGTCGGCATCTTCGGCCAGATAGAGAATGTGTTCGCCGGCCTGCAGCTGGATGTCGGTTGCCGCCTGCATCTCGATCTGCTGGTTTCTGGTCTGCAGGCGTTGGGCATTCTCAACCTTGACCAGATGGTCGTTACCAGACTGCAGGGTTTGCGTCTCTCCCGACTCGATGCGCATCTCCTGCTTGGCGTAGACTTCCATCTCTCCCTCTTCGGTCGCCAGGCGCACCAGGTGGCCATCGCTATCGGCATCGAGAGAGAGGATATTTTTCCGCTCCAGGGTGAGAAGTTCGCTCTTTTCCTTACCCCGGCGATCATCCATCAGCAGCTGGTTGCCACCCCAGGTGCGAAGAAGGTTCTCGCTGGGGTTGGCTGCCGAAACCGGACTGGCTGTGTCGGGATTGGGGAGCACACCGAGCAGGATCGGCCGATCAAGATCGCCGTTGACACAGGCCATCGCGACCTCGCTGCCAGCATGTAAGGGAAAATGCTGACCGTACTGGTCGCCGCCATAAGGCTGCATCAGCCGCACTGCATGGCTGGCCTGACCTGCGGGAGTATCGTCGAGATCGAAATCGACCCGCACCCGATAGCGTCCCTCGCTG
>CAMYNC010000135.1:0-9344 GCA_947259685.1 uncultured Desulfuromonadales bacterium
TTCAGTTCAAGGGCCAGTTCAATTGTCTGGCGACGGATCTCCTCGACAATCTTTGCGGATAAGGAATAAGGCGGCAGAGCGCAGGCGGAATCGCCGGAGTGGATACCAGCCTCCTCGATATGTTGCATGATGCCGCCAATGACAACTTCTTTTCCGTCGGAGAGGGCATCGACGTCCACCTCGATCGCGTCCTGCAGAAACTTGTCGATCAGGATCGGATGCTCCGGAGAAGCTTCCACGGCGTACTTCATATAATTGCGCAGCCGCTCGACATCGTAAACGATCTCCATGGCCCGCCCGCCGAGAACATAAGACGGCCGTACAACCACCGGATAGCCGATCCGCCCGGCGATCTTTTCCGCTTCCTCAAAGGAGCGGGCGATGCCGTTTTCCGGTTGCAACAGGTTGAGCTTATGCAGCAGCGCCTGAAAGCGTTCGCGATCCTCGGCCCGATCGATGGCATCGGGCGAGGTACCAATAATCGGTACACCGGCTTTTTCCAGCGCCACGGCAAGCTTCAGCGGGGTCTGGCCGCCATACTGAACAATCACCCCTTCCGGCTTTTCGGTGGCGACAATCTCCAGCACATCTTCCAGGGTCAAAGGCTCGAAGTAGAGCCGGTCAGAGGTATCGTAATCGGTCGAGACGGTCTCTGGATTACAGTTGACCATGATCGTTTCAAAACCTGCTGCCGCCAGAGCAAAGACCCCGTGGACGCAACAATAGTCAAACTCGATCCCCTGGCCGATGCGGTTCGGCCCGCCACCAAGAATCATGATTTTTCGCTTGTCAGTCGGCTCTGCTTCACACTCCGTCTCGTAGGATGAGTACAGATAAGGGGTGAAAGCTTCAAACTCTGCGCCGCAGGTGTCGACCCGCTTGTAGACCGGCCGCACACCGTACTTGTGGCGCAGTTCGCGGACATCCAGCTCGGTCACCTCCCAGAGCACCGCCAGCCGCTTATCGGCGAAACCGTACTTTTTCGCCTCGCGGAGCAGCTCAACAAACTCTTCGTCCTGGTTGGCGATCAGATTTTTCCGAGTGACCAGCAGGGACTCCATTTCAATGATCTGCTCGATATTACGCAGAAACCAGGGGTCGATCCCGGTCAACTGGTAAATTTCATCGATACTGAAACCGGTTCGGATCGCATCGCCGATATGCCACATCCGCTCCCAGTTGGGAATCCGCAGGCTGGTGCGCAATTCGTCCAGCTCGGTTTGAGTCAGGGTCCGCCGGAAATCACCAGGCTTGTCAAACAACCGGCTCTCAAACCCATGAGAACCGATCTCCAGGGAACGCAGCGCTTTCTGCAAACTCTCCTTGAAGGTTCGGCCGATCGCCATCGCCTCTCCGACCGACTTCATTTGCGTGGTCAGGGTGGCATCCGCCTGAGGAAACTTTTCGAAGGTGAAACGCGGCATCTTGGTGACCACGTAGTCGATGGTCGGCTCGAAGGAGGCCAGGGTCTCGCGGGTAATATCGTTGGAGAGTTCGTCCAGCCGGTAACCGACAGCAAGCTTGGCGGCAATTTTCGCGATCGGAAAACCGGTCGCCTTGGAGGCCAGCGCCGAGGAGCGGGAGACCCGCGGGTTCATCTCGATGACCACCAGCCGCCCATCCTTCGGATTGACCCCGAACTGAATGTTCGAGCCGCCGGTATCGACACCGATCTCCCGGATAATCTTCAGCGAGGCATTTCGCAGGATCTGGTATTCCTTGTCGGTCAAGGTCTGCGCCGGGGCGACAGTGATCGAATCGCCGGTATGCACGCCCATGGCATCGAAGTTCTCAATGGAACAGATGATGACCACGTTATCAGCGGTGTCGCGCATCACCTCGAGCTCGTACTCTTTCCAGCCGATCACCGACTCTTCGACGAGAATCTCGTTGGTCGGCGAGGCCTCGATCCCGGCCAGCGACATCCGCTCGTATTCTTCCAGGTTGTAGGCAATACCACCGCCAGTTCCACCTAAAGTGAAGGAGGGGCGGATAATTGCCGGGAAGCCGATGTTGTCAATTATCTGCATCGCCTCCTTGTAGCTGTGGGCCAGCCCGGAACGCGGCACCTCAACGCCGATTTTCTCCATCGCCTGCTTGAACAGGGTCCGATCCTCAGCCTTTTTGATCGGCTCCAGACGGGCGCCGATCAATTCAACGTTGAACTTTTCCAGCACTCCCGCTTCGGCAACCGAAACCGCCGTGTTTAATGCAGTCTGGCCACCGAGGGTCGGCAGCAAGGCATCAGGGCGTTCCTTTTCGATAATCTGTGCCAGGGCCACCGGGGTGACCGGCTCGACGTAGGTCCGGTCGGCAAAATCGGGGTCGGTCATGATGGTCGCCGGATTGGAATTCAGCAGGACGACTTCATAGCCCTCCTCCTTCAACGCCTTACAGGCCTGGGTGCCTGAATAGTCAAATTCGCAGGCCTGGCCAATGATGATCGGACCAGCGCCGATGATCAGGATCTTTTTGATATCTGTACGTTTTGGCATCTATCTTTTTCCTTCGGAAAAATTGTGCGAAGTTCGAGGTTCGAAGTTGCGGGTTATATTAACGTCGAACATCGAACTTGGAACGTCGAACATTATTTATGCTTTGCCATCATCTCAATAAAGCTGGCAAACAGGTACTGGGAATCGTGCGGCCCGGGTGAAGCTTCCGGGTGGTACTGCACTGAAAAAGCCGGCAGCTCGCTGTGCGAAATTCCCTCAACAGTATTGTCATTGAGGTTAATATGGGTCACTTTGACCTGCTCGCCAAGCGACTCGGCGTCAACCGCAAAACCATGATTCTGCGAGGTGATTTCTACCTGCTGCTGCCGCTGATGCGAAAGTACCGGCTGGTTGCCGCCACGATGACCGAACTTCAGTTTATAGGTGCGACCACCCAGCGCGATCGACAGCAACTGATGACCCAAACAGATGCCAAAGATCGGCACCTTGCCAAGCAATTGCCGGATGGCTTCCTGGGCGTAACTGATCGGTTCCGGATCGCCGGGGCCATTGCTGAGGAAAACCCCATCCGGATTCATCTCCAGCACCTCTGCAGCCGGGGTGGTTGCCGGGACAACGGTGACATCACAGCCCGAGGAGACCAGATTGCGCAGGATGTTAAATTTGATGCCGAAATCGTAGGCCACGACCTTGTAGGGGCGTTCCTCGCCACTGCAGTCTGCATACCCTTTGCCCAGCTCCCAGACCCCTTGCGACCACTGGTAAGACTCGGCGCAGGTGACCTCTTTGACCAGATCGCGACCGATCAACGATGGGGCCTTTTGAGCCTTTTCCAGCAGGCTGTCGATATCGGTATCGACCGAGGAGACGATGCCGGGCTGTGCCCCTTTGGTGCGGATATGCCGCACCAGGGCGCGAGTGTCGATCCCTTCGATGCCGACAATCCCCTGCTCTTTCAGGTAGGCATCCAGGCTCATCTCCGAACGAAAGTTGCTCGGAAAGGGGCAGGCTTCCTTAACTACAAATGCAGAAAGAAAGGGCTTGCTG
Source organism: uncultured Desulfuromonadales bacterium (assembly GCA_947259685.1). Next base: position 3,504 of record CAMYNC010000135.1, read on the forward strand.
GATTCTATGTCTTCCGGGTTGATGCCGCAGTTACCGATCTGCGGATAGGTCATGGTGACAATCTCACCACAATAAGATGGATCGGTCAGAATTTCCTGGTAACCGGTCAGGCTGGTATTGAAAACCACCTCACCAGTCACTTCACCGATTGCACCGAAGGCTTTACCTTCAAAAACCTTGCCGTCGGCAAGGGCCAATATCGCTTTCATTGAAACCTCTTGTTTCTCGAATCTACTTTAAGTTTTAAGCCCAACCAGCTGTTTCTTCTTAATCTCTACTATAAACCACTTTCCCGGCCAGCAGGGTTTTCATCGCACACCCCTTCATGGTCTGACCGGCAAATGGGGTGTTTTTGCTTTTCGAGGCCAGCTGCTCCGGCTCGACGACCCATTCTTTATTCGGATTGATCAAGGCGATGTCGGCCACAGCACCCACTGAAAGGGTGCCGCGGTCAAGGCTGAGGACCTTGGCTGGCTGGCAGGTGGTCAGGGCGATAGCCTGCGACAGGCTGAGCAGCTTTTCACCGACCAGCTTCAGGGTCAACGGCAGCATTGTTTCCAGCCCGATAATGCCATTCATGGCAATAGCAAACTCAACATTTTTTTCATCATGATGATGGGGAGCATGATCGGTGGCGATAGCATCGATGGTGCCATCAGCAAGTCCGGCGCGGATTGCTGTAACATCATCCTGGGTCCGCAGGGGGGGATTCATCTTGGCATTGGTGTTATAGCCACGTACCGCTTCGTCGGTCAGGGTGAAATGGTGCGGAGTCGCCTCGCAGGTGACCTTGACGCCACGCGCTTTGGCCTGCCGGACCAGCTCGACGCTACCTTTGGTGGATACATGGGCGACGTGCAAATGCGCACCGGTCAGTTCGGCGAGCATGATATCGCGGGAGGTCATAGCATCTTCTGCCACCCAGGGGATTCCCTTGAGGCCAAGCTCTGTTGAAACGGCGCCCTCGTTCATGCAGCCCCCCGCCACCAGGGTCAGATCCTCGGCATGGGAAATAATCGGTGCGCCGAAGGTGCCGGCATATTCCAATGCCCGGCGCATCATTTCACCATCCTTGACCGGCAGGCCATCATCGGAAAAGCCGACGCAGCCACCCGCTTGCAGCTCGCCCATTTCCGCTAGGATTTCACCTTTTAAGCCTTTGGTGATGCAGCCGATCGGATACACGTTGGCACGACCCTGCTCCTGCGCCTTGCTGATGATGTATTTGGTCACCGCCAGATTGTCATTCACCGGACTGGTGTTCGGCATGCAGGCGACAGAGGTTACACCGCCAGCTGCTGCAGCCTGGGTGCCGGTAATAACATCTTCTTTATATTCAAGACCCGGATCGCGCAAATGAACATGGATGTCGATCAGACCGGGGGCAACGATCAGACCTGCGGCGTTCATCACTTCGGCGTCACCGGCATCGATATTAGCTGCCAGTTCAGCAATTTTTCCGTCGACGATCAGAACGTCGAGCTTCTCATCAATATTATTTGCCGGATCAACAACCCGGCCGGATTTCACCAGAACTTTCATAATTATCACCTCTAACTAAAATGGAATTAGTCTTCGCTCAGTTGGTCACCGCCAGCCACCAGATAAAGTAGCGCCATCCTGACGGCGACACCATTTTCCACCTGATCGAGGATGACGTTCTGGGCCCCATCAGCGACCGTCGAGACCAGCTCGACACCCCGATTGATCGGCCCGGGGTGCATCACGATAGCATCCGTTTTGGCCAGTTTCAGCTTAGCCTCCGTCAGCCCGAAAAACCGGCAATATTCGCGTACCGACGGAATCAGCGGCGCTCCCTGCCGTTCTCGTTGGATGCGCAGCATCATCACGCAATCGGCATCGCGAATGGCATCTTCCAGATTATTGAAGACTTCGCAACCCAGCTTGTCGATCCCCGGTGGCAGCATGGTTCCGGGACCGGCGATCCGAACCGTGGCGCCGAGCTTCTGCAGGCAGTAGATATTGGAACGCACCACCCGGCTATGAGTGATATCGCCGACAATCGCCACCGTCAGGCCGGCGATATTGCCTTTGTGTTGACGAATAGTGAAGGCATCGAGCAAAGCCTGGCTGGGATGCTCGTGCATCCCGTCACCAGCGTTCACGATGGAACAGTTCAGCCGCTCGGCGAGGTATTGGCAAGAGCCTGCGGCACTGTGCCGCATGACGATTATGTCGGGATGCATGGCCTGGATATTCAGCGCAGTGTCTTCCAGGGTCTCCCCTTTGACCACCGAAGAGGAGGAGGCGCTGATATTGACCGTGTCGGCTGAAAGCCGCTTACCGGCAATTTCAAAGGAGGTCCGAGTCCGGGTGCTCGCTTCGAAAAACAGGTTGATTATGGTCTTACCACGCAAGGTTGGAACTTTCTTGATTTTACGGGTGTTGATTTCCTTGAAGCTTTCGGCGGTATCCAGAATAAAGGTCAGCTCTTCTGCCGAAAGTTCCTGAATGCCGAGAATATGTTTCGGATTGAAAGTCATCGATCGCCTCCGCGGTTATTTTCTGAGCAGATAGACAGCTTGAGGGGCATGCTGCACATCAAATTCAACTTCAATCTGTTCATTCCGGCCGGTCGGCAGGTTGCGGCCGATATAGTCTGGGCGGATCGGTAGTTCACGATGCCCGCGGTCGATCAGGATCGCCAGCTGGATAGTCTTCGGCCGGCCCAGATCCATAAGCGCATCCATTGCAGCCCGGATCGTCCGCCCGGTAAACAGGACATCATCAACCAAGACCACCCTGCGGTCAGTCAAAGCGAAGCGGATATCAGTCTGGCCAACCTCAAGGTCGCTCCGGGTGCCAAGATCATCGCGATACATGGTGATGTCGATAGTCCCCAAGGGGACGACCTCACCTTCAATCTCGGTAATCTTCTGCTGCAGCTGAGCGGCCAGGTAGTCGCCGCCGGTTCGAATCCCGATCAGAACCAGGTCTTGAACACCTTTATTCTTTTCCAGGATCTCATGGGCAATTCGAGTCAAAGCCCGATTAATCCCAGCCAAATCTAGTATTTCCAATGTTTCGGCAGCCATAGACATCGCTCTCCTTGGTAAATCAGGCACAAAAAAAAGCACCTGGTGCACGTTGGGTGCACAGGTACTCTTGGGTAAACTTTTGGGCGCTGTAGGCCATTTCGTGTTGCCCTTGCTGATCTCTCGGATCAACTTAAAGGGTTGATGGAAACTGCTGCAAATTTTCGTGAACTTAGCAACCAGTACGGTAAAAAGTCAACCGCTATTTTCAATCGATGGTGCGGCCGATCCGCCCCCAGCGGACTTTATCAACCAGTGCGGCATTGGAATCCCAGGACCAGTACTTGACGAAAGCCAGACCTTTGATTTTTTCCATCGGGACGAAGCCCCAGAAGCGGCTATCAAAGGAGAAATCACGATTGTCTCCCATGACGAAATAGCTGTCCTGCGGCACTTTTTTCATTTTCATGTAATCGCGTGGTCCCGCAACCGGTGGGATCACTTTTTTGTCCTTATGCACGATCTGCGACATGCTGATAGGCTCACCATTGACATAGACCTGCTTGGCCTTGATTTCCACCTCGTCTCCCGGCAACCCTACGACCCGTTTGATAAAATCCCGCCGTTGTAAAAACGGCTTCCCTTCATCGTCAGGAAACTCAAACACAATCACGTCGCCACGCTCGGGAGAACGCAGCATCAGATAACGCTCATCGGAGCCGGGCACCTGGGTTCCATAGATAAACTTATTGACCAGTAAATGGTCGCCGATCAACAGAGTGTCGAGCATTGAGCCAGATGGAATCTTAAACGCCTGGAAAAGAAAAGTGCGGATTATCAGCGCCAGAATAACCGCAACAATCAGAGCCTCTGACCACTCACGATACCAGGGCTTTCTCGGGGCCATTTCTTTCTTCTTGGTAAAAAGTGCCATTGTCTACTCTTTAACTTTGAGGATAGCGAGAAATGCGTCCTGCGGGAGCTCAACACTCCCGACCTGCTTCATCCTTTTCTTCCCCGCCTTCTGTTTTTCCAGCAGCTTCCGCTTGCGGGTGATATCACCGCCATAACATTTTGCGGTGACATCTTTGCGCAACGCCTTCACTGTCGACCGGGCAATGACCTTATTGCCGATCGCCGCCTGGATGGCAACTTCATACTGCTGACGCGGGATAAACTCCTTCATCTTCGAAACCAGCTCGCGCCCCCGAAACTGCGCCTTATCGTTATGCACGATCAGCGACAAAGCATCGACGACATCACCATTGATCAAAACATTCAGCCGCACCAGCTTACTCGGGCGGAAGTCGAGATGCTCATAATCGAGCGAAGCGTAACCACGAGTGATTGATTTGAGTCGGTCAAAGAAATCGAGAACAATTTCGTTCAGCGGCAGCTCATAAACGACCATAACCCGATTGGCGGTGAGATATTTGAGTTCACGTTGCACGCCGCGCTTTTCAATACAGAGGTTCAGCACCGCACCGACAAATTCATTCGGCACATGGACCGAGGCGAGCACGAAGGGCTCGTCAATTTTTTCGATGTATTGCAAATCGGGGAGCATGTTGGCGCTTTCGACATGCAGCAGCTCACCCTTGGTGGTGGTCACCTTATAGACAACCGTCGGTGCCGTGGTGATCAGCTCAACGCCAAATTCACGTTCGAGACGTTCCTGGATAATCTCCATATGCAGCAGGCCGAGAAAGCCACAACGAAAGCCAAAACCAAGCGCCAGAGAATTCTCTGGCTCAAAGGAAAAGGCCGCATCGTTCAAGCGCAGCTTCTCAAGCGCATCGCGCAGGGCATCGTATTCCCCCGAATCGATCGGGTAGAGCCCGGAGAAAACCATCGGCTTAACTTCCTTGTAGCCGGGCAAAGCCTTTTCTGCAGGTTTATGCAGATGGGTGATGGTATCCCCAACCTTGGCATCCTCAACCACCTTGATTCCGGCGATCAGAAAACCGACCTCACCGGCAGCCAGTTGCGGTAATTCCAGGGGATGCGGGCTGAAAGCACCAACTTTCTGCACTTCATAGACCCCACCAGTGGCCATCAACTTAATCTTCTCACCTTTTTTAATTGTGCCATCGATAACCCGCACCAATACAATGACCCCCTGATAAGAGTCGTACCAGGAATCGAAGGTCAATGCTTTGAGTGGCGCTTCCGGATCACCGCCCGGTGCCGGCACCCGCAGCACAACGGCCTCGAGGATTTCGTCAATGCCCCTGCCCTCTTTGGCGCTGGCGAGAATAGCATCGCTAGTGTCGATACCGACAATCTCTTCAACTTCTTCTCTGATCCGTTCCGGCTCAGCATTCGGCAGATCAATCTTGTTCAGCACGGGGAAAATTTCCAGGTCCTGATCGATCGCCATATAGACGTTAGCCAGGGTCTGAGCTTCGACTCCTTGGGCAGCATCAACCACCAGCATGGCACCTTCGCAAGCCGACAGTGAACGGCTGACCTCGTAGGAAAAATCTACATGCCCCGGGGTGTCGATTAGGTTAAGAATGTAATCCTGCCCATCCTTAGCGTGGTAGTTCAGGCGAACCGCCTGAGCTTTGATGGTAATCCCGCGCTCCTTCTCAAGTTCCATTTTGTCGAGATATTGATCCGACTTTTCTCGATCGGAGAGCGCGCCTGTGGCTTCCAGCAGACGATCAGCCAGGGTCGACTTACCATGATCAATATGGGCAATAATTGAAAAATTACGAATATTCTGTTGCTTCATTCAGGTGCTACCAACAATAAATAATTAAGAGTATTTTCAGAACCGCTAATACTAATCGTGAGGGAGGGGGTTTGTAAAGGAGAAAGGCAAGCAGCGGGCAGATAGGGG
>CAMYNC010000135.1:9417-10339 GCA_947259685.1 uncultured Desulfuromonadales bacterium
GGATATTTAACCAGCGTCCGCAGGGAGGGAGCTGCCCCCTCCCACGGCAGCCGGTTCAATCATCACGGCCAAAATTACGGAACTCATCGAGGTTACTGAATTCTCCCGAGGCCAAGAATTGGCTCGGTGCATTAACAAAATCATAGAGCATATGGATCCGATCGATCTCCTCCTGTTTTTCAGCAATAATCATATCAAGTAAATTCCTGGCACCGGGGTCTTCTTCACGCTGCTTCATATTGGCATAGAGATTCAGCAATAACTGTTCGGTGCGCAGGATATAATTATAGCTGCTCAAATCATCGCGAACTTCAAACCGGTCGAGCAGCTCGCAACTGCTACTATTGGTGCGACTGATGGTTTTTTTCTCATTTTTGGAAACCACAACCTCCAGCTCACTATTACCTGCGTCTTCTTTCATTTGACGAAGCTTTTTCAGCAGTTTTCTCTCATCGGTAGCAATCATTCTGAAGATTGCCTGAATACCCATATTATCGCTGCAGGATGCTAAGCGCTGATAAAGATCATGCTCAGCCTGCTCGACATCGATGGCGAAGTCGAGAATTTTCATTTCGCTCTCCTCTCCGGTTGGCGCAGCCATCTATGACCGCTTTGGTCATTATATGGCCACTCCAAAAGGAAGAGCAATGTGGCATCACGCAATTTCGAACTGTTGATGACTATTCTGAAACAAGGGTCTTTTGCGAGAATATCGGCCAAACCTCAGCGACAACCATGCCGATGACAATAAATGCACCACCAACCCAGCCAAGCGCTGACAAACGGTCACCAGCCAACCAGACAGAAAAGATCGCGGCAAAGACTGGCTCCAAAGTATAGATGAGCGCCGCCCGGGTGGGGGTTGTGCGATTCTGAAAGGTTGTCATCGCCCAAAAGGCATAAGCGGTAGCAAACACCGAAG
>CAMYNC010000136.1 GCA_947259685.1 uncultured Desulfuromonadales bacterium
CAGGCCTTAGCTTGAATCAACTCTTCAAGGCTCTGCGCATCGTTGAGGCTTTCGTCGACCATGATCTCGAGCCCGGTATCTCGGACCAATCGCGCCAGGCCTTCGATGTCATCCGGCCGAAGTGGTTGTTCGAAGGAACGCACCCCATATTCAGCCAGGCGCGGCATTAATTCCATGGCGGTCGGCACATCCCAAGCCATGTTGACATCGACGCGGATGTCGCATGCTGATCCTAAAAACTTACGGGCGGTACGAACCATGTCGATCGACCCTTCGGCGCCGATTTTCAGCTTGACCTGTCGGAAACCGTAAAGTCGGACCAGCAGCAGCGTCTTCAGGTAAGACCAGCCGGACGAGGCGGAAAAGACCATGCTGTAACGACAGCTGTGCGGGAGTTGAGCCTGATCACGCAACTGTGCGGGACGTTTGAATGCGTGCCCGAACGCATCAAGCAGGGCCAGATCGATTGCTGCCCAGGCTGCAGTTTGCGGCTGTTCCGGAGGACACCAACCCTCTGGAGAACGACCGTTACAACTGACCAGGAAATCGAACAGTGCCTGCCAATCAGGAAACTCCTGCCCGATCAAACGTGGCAGAAAGTTCTGCTCGAGCAACGCAAAAGCGTCATCGCGGCTTTCTCCGGAGACATAGTCGCGCGGCAGACATTCCCCGAAACCGATTGAGCCATCATCAAGCCGGCACTCCAGCAGGATGCTCTCCGAGGTCCAGCGTTCTTTAGCCGCATGTTTGAAAGGCTTACGGAAAGGCAGTTCCAGTGCGTGCAAAGTGAAAGACTGAATGGCCGGCATGCTCAATGCTCCTCAATCCGGGACAGCCAGCGGCCCAGGTCGGCGAAATATTTGTTCCGCTCCAGGCTGTACTCGAGGATATGCCGGGCGTCGGGATAGACGATCTCTGTCTTGTCCGAAGTTGGGACCTCTGCCAGCCACTTGCGGTTCTTCACATTGTCCGCGATCTCGTCCTCCCCGGCGTATCCGACCAACATCGGCATGGTCAAATATGCATCATTGCTTTTGATATATTTGCGCGCCAGGTGGATTTGCCAGTAAAGGTCCCCTGTCACTGAGCGCAGCGCGAGCGGATCAGCGGCGATGAAGGGCGCATACTCCGGGATTTCTGAAAACTGCTCAGGATCAAGCGGCACCGGGAAATAGTAGTTTCGGCTGCCGGACAGGCTGGTGCCGATCTTCAGCATTTGGGAGAAAGGAATCGAGGTATGGGTGTAAATTCCTGGGGTGGTCAGAACCAATCCCTTGACGCTCGCGGGATAGGTTTCGGCATAGACTGTTGCTGGAATGGCCCCAAAGCAGTGGCCCAATACTAAAAGTTGCTTCTTCCTGTGCCGTGCCATTGATTGTTCTGCAACCTCATGGATATCTTCACTCCACTCCATAAAATCCTTGCTGTCACCACGCACTGCCTGGCTCAGCCCAGAGCCACGCCGATCGATAACGTAGACCGGGTGACCGAGATCAGCGATAAACGCCGCCGATTGAGAGAACCAGCCTGAATGACTTTGCAGGCCATGGACCATAAGCAGTGGCGTGCGCGAACCATTCAGCCCATACCCGCGAACCGGTATTGCCAGCCCGTTTTCATCTGGAACCATTATAAGTGTGCTACCCCTCAGGCTGTTGCGGACAGGCTCCGGTAACTCTGCGACGGCCTGCCAGACCATGTCGGGATCCGGCAGTGTTGGCCGCTCGACCGTCGCGGCACAGGCGCTTAGCAGCAGAAAAAGTCCAGTAACCAAGGTTCGTAAAACCGCTCGATGGTAGGTATTCAGTGCATGCATCAAAACTCCTGACGGGTCTTTGGTCGCAATGTCGCGGATGTTTGACATTCTATCTGGCCAAGTCATAATTTCAATTCATTAGGTACATAAGAACTCTCAGCATTAAACCCAAATTTTACTGGAGACCGTCATGTCTTTGGCTTCACTGGCTATTCGTATCATGTCGAGCCAATCTGGCAAGCGTTTTGCCGCTGCAACTCAAGATCCGGTTGCGACCCAGACGGCAAAATTGCAGCATTTGATGCAGAAAAACGCTGCCACCGAATATGGCCGACGCTACGGCTTTGCCGATATCCGGTCATTCGAGGATTACCGCCGCCAGGTTCCGGTGATTAGCTATGAGAATATCAAGAACGACATGCAGCGGGTGGTTGCCGGCGAAAAAAATATTTTCACCGCAGAAGCCCCGGTGATGTTTGCCCAGACCAGCGGCACGACCGGCGATCCAAAATACGTTCCGGTGACCCCGACCTGCCAGGGTCGTGAGCACAAGGACGTCATGCGCACCTGGATGAGTCATGCACTCAAAGCACACCCCGACATGTTTTCCGGTCAGGTCGTGACTTTGGTCTCACCGGCCATCGAGGGGCATACCCCCTGCGGCCTACCCTACGGCTCGACTTCCGGACACATGTACAAGAACCAACCATCCCTGGTGCGCCGCATCTACGCCATCCCTTATGAGGTTTATGAGATCGAAGACTATGCGGCCAAGTACTACGCCATCATGCGCACCGCGCTGGAAATGGATATCCGTTTTCTTGCCACCGCGAACCCCTCCTCGATCCTGAAGCTCTGCGAGAAGGCTGATGAATACTCAGAACAGATCATCCGCGGTATCCATGACGGCAGCCTCTCGACCGATTTCAAAATCGAGCCGGCGATCCGCCCTGCCCTCAGTCAGAAATACAAGCCGAATCCAAGAATGGCCAAACAGCTTGAAGCCGCTCGCAGTAAAAGAGCTGGAAAATTACTACCGGTCGATTACTGGCCACGCCTTAGCCTGATCGGCTGCTGGAAGGGCGGCACGGTCGGGCACTACCTGGATAAATTTTCCGCCTGGTTCGATCCCGAAGGGCAAAGGACGATACCGGTCCGGGACTGGGGTTATCTTTCCAGTGAGGCCCGAGGTTCGATTCCGCTTTCCGACGAAGGGAGTGCCGGCGTCCTGACGGTGGCCAGCAACGTCCTCGAGTTTGTCCCGGTCGCTGACCTTGAAGCACAACCGGACGCCCCTGGAAACTGGCCGTTCCTGCATATCGGTGAGCTCGAGGAAGGTCAGGAGTACTATATCTTCTTCACCACAACAGGAGGCCTCTACCGTTACGATATCAACGACGTGATCAAGGTGGTGGGTTACTATAATCGGACCCCGCAGATTGTCTTCCTGCGTAAGGGGCGGGGAATGACCAATCTGACCGGGGAGAAAGTCAGCGTCAACCAAGTGATCAGCGTGGTGCAGAAAGCCTCCCAGGGCACCGGTGCCGTGGTCGATCATTTTCGTGCCGAGGCCGATCTCAATGCGGCCCGCTATCTGTTCCGAGTCGAATTTGCCACCCAGACCGATGAGCCGATCAGAAAGGCGTTCCTGAGGCAAATCGATGAGGAGCTGAAGAATATCAATATTGAGTATAAGGCCAAGCGTGATTCGCTACGCCTCGGGGCGCCGGTGCTGCACGTCATGAAGGAGGGCTGGTATGAACGCGGCCGGCAGCAGCAGGTTGAGGCCGGTATGCGGGCCTTCCAGGCCAAGACCCAACTTCTCTCACCGGTAAAACAAGAGACCACCATGATCAGGCCGGATCTTGAGGCGATCATCGAGATGGATGACAGTGAAAAATGAAGCCTGTCCCCGTCTCTCAAGGTTCTCCTCGGGGAAAACCACAAACCTCCCCTCCCCGGCTGCAAAAAAAGATCTGGGCCTTGCTGATAGGGGTTGGCGTTCTGCTGCTGCTGGCTGGTAGCTGGACTTTCAGTGCCGTGCAGGAGACCGTCAACGATCATCTCACCGCTGGTCTGCAGACCATTCTCCAAGCTAACATCGAAGCTTTGCAGGTCGTGGTCGAGAAGGAACGGAGGTATGTTCAGGCCTGGGCCAGAGATGCTGAAGTGCGGACCCTGACCCACCTGCTACATGTCGGTCAAAACCCTGAGCAAACCCGCAGAGAGCTGTTTGACGTTCTGGCCAACGCCATCGCTGCTGATGGCTATTTAGGCTATGCGATCATCGGTCCCGAGGGGACCATTCTGGCAACGGATAAGCCTGATCTTTTCCTCGGTAAAAGCCTCTCCCCTGCCGCAATGGAGCTGTTGAGTCCGATTCTCGGGAAAGAATCCTCCTTCGAGAAACCGATCGACACAAACGCTTTGCTGAATAATTACTCCGAACCGAAGGCACATCCGGTTCTGCTGGTCAAGGCACCGATCGCTGATAAACAGGGCAAGATCATCGCAGCTCTGGTCTTCACCATAGATCCCAAGAAAGATTTCACCCGCATCCTCTCCGTAGCCGAACTCGGCCGTACCGGCAGCACCTTTGCCTTCGACAACCAGGGCGTCATGCTCTCCGAATCCCGTCATGAGTCGCAGCTCAAACAATTGGGTCTGCTCCCTGACTTACCCGGTGCTACTACGATTCTCAGCCTGCAGTTGCGCGATCCGGGTATTGACCTGACCAGAGGTAATAAATCCCAGCAACCCGCCAGCTCGCAGCCATTGACCCGCATGGCACAAGCCGCAGTATCCGGAACGCCCGGCATTGATGTCGCCGGTTACCGCGATTATCGTGGCGTCGAGGTCGTCGGCGCCTGGCAATGGTTGCACGACTATGGATTTGGCGTGGCGACCGAAATCGAGCGAAGTGAAGCTCTCCGCAGTCTGCGGCCGGTCCGTCTGGCATTCATCGGCCTGTTCAGCCTGTTGGTCCTTAGCGCAGGCGGGTTTCTGATCTTTGGGTATTTTCTCAACCAACAGCAGGAGCAGCTCGATGAGTTACGGGAACTCGGGCAATATACGCTGGTGGAGAAAATCGGTGAAGGCGGCATGGGCAAGGTTTATAAGGCTCGTCATGCCTTGCTCAGACGCCCCACGGCGATCAAGCTGATCCGCGAAGACCAGCTCGACGAGACCGCCCTGAAGCGCTTCGAGCAGGAAGTGCAGTTGACCAGCCAACTGACCCATCCGCACACCATTTCGATCTACGATTACGGCCATTCCCCAGACGGGGTCTTTTACTATGCAATGGAATACCTTTCGGGGATTACCCTCGATCAGCTGATCAAAATCGAGAGCCGGATCCCGGCGGATCGGGTCATCTATATCCTTCAGCAGATCTGTGGATCGCTTGCAGAAGCCCATGCCCAGGGCCTGATCCACCGGGATATTAAGCCTGGCAATATCATGCTCTGCTCACGCGGCGGTGAATATGATTTTGTCAAGGTACTCGATTTCGGCCTGGTCCGGAAGATCCTGCCAAGCAGTCATCAGGAAACTATGGCTGAGATCGGCATCATGGGAACGCCAGGTTTTATCGCGCCTGAACTGCTGGTCATCGATCCTCAGGTAGAAGTAGATGCTCGCTCCGACCTTTATGCTGTGGGCGCTCTCGGTTTTTTGCTACTGACCGGCCAACTGATCTTCAGTGACAACAATGTCGACAATATGTTGCATGAAATTGTCAACAGCGACCCTCCCCGGCCCTCGGAAGTTGTCGATGTCCCCATCCCCGAGGCATTGGATAAGTTGATTCACTGCTGCCTGTCCAGGCATCTGGAGCAGAGACCCGTTTCCGCTTCCGAGCTCGCTGAGAAACTCTCAACTATCACCCTTGAGGGGAGCTGGACACAGCAACAGGCGCGGGACTGGTGGCAGGACAAATCGAGCCAGGTTGCTGCTGAACGTAAACTTGAACGGGCAGAGGGCAGCGAGGTTTCAATAACGGTGCTGGGTGTTGATTTTGTCGAACGCTCCTAATCGAGCAGTTGGCCAAAATGAAAGACGACGACGGGAGGCAAGGATGAGCAAAAGAGTACTCGCTTTTCTATTGATAATGGCCGCATTCAGTAGCTCGAGTGCCCTGGCTGCGGACCCTGAAAATAGCCTTGAGTCTTATGACCTGCGCATGGGGTTTGTCGAAAGCCGCCTGGATGAAAGCCATCAACATGCTCGCTACTGGCAGAATGGCTGGTCAACCTTCTACGCTGGCAGTGCCTTAGTCCAAACTATTCTCTGGATCGATGCTGACAAAAACGATGACAGTGTCAATTATGGGATTGGTGCACTGAAATCGGTCGGTGGCCTGGCTGACATGCTGCTTCGGCCGCACCCCGGCCGCCAAGGTGCAGCCCCCCTTCTGGGTTGGCAGCAGGAGCACCCGGAGCAGCGCGATAAAAAACTCCAGTTTGCTGAAACACTCCTCCAGGACTCCGCGGCACGCGCCGCATCCCGCCACCAGTGGCAGCCACACATCAAGGTTATCGGCGTCAACCTGGTCGCCGGAGCGCTGATCGCCGCTTTCGGCGATTCAGGTGATGCCCTGACATCAACCGCGGTCGGCATTGCGGTTGGTGAAGCGAATATCTGGACCCAGCCGACCCGTCCAGAAGTTGACCTGCAAGACTATCGACAGGCATTTCCCAGAACCGCAGGCCTGAACAAACCAGGCTGGCGACTGGTGCCGATGGCAGCTGGTATCGCCATAAAGGGATGGTTTTGAGAGCTATTTACTGTCAGGGGTTACCACTCTCAAGTGTTGATAACCCAACCCTTCTCCCCAGAAGAACAGTTCATCTCCCGGGTGCAGGTAATAGCCCTGGGTCGGGGCAAAGAATATGTCGTAAAAACCTTCAGGCCCCTTCCAGAACAGCAGGTTTTCGGCCAGCGGCAGAAGCCACCAGGGCTTGGCGCTGATCACCGACCCGCCCGGAGTTCCGAGGGCGATCAGGTCACCGGCGTTGAGCAGAGGGTCTGCTCCATTAAAAGCCAGAGCATTTCCTGTTGGATTGAGCAGGGAACGGATGATTCATGCGGGGCGAAAGTTTTTTCGGGTCAGCGGCGGCGACGAGAAACGGGCCATGCGCTGCATAGCGGCCCCAACTTGCGGCATAGCTCCATAGATGACAGGTCAGCTCATCCCAGATGCCGAGAGTTCCATCGAGAGCTGAATCTCCAACCCGGTACGGATTATCCTCCGCGACCTTTTCATCCTGGAAGGCCCGCAGGATCTTGCCCATCGCCTGAGGATCACGCACCTTCGAATCGGAGAAGAGAAGATAGCCGGCCACAGCCCTGCGCAGATCTGCATCACTCATCTTTTGGACATCATCCCAGGTAAGGTCCCGACCGATCAGCACCGCGATCTCCACCTCGTAATCGAGATGCCCGGGCACACTTCGATTCTGGCCACTCAAGGATGGAATTTTCACCTGTTCTGGGGCGCTAATCGTGTCCAAGGGACCGGGAAGGGTTATCCATGCCCCAGCACTTTTCCCTGCTTCACCTGGCGCCGGCACCGGTGGATATTTTCTGAAAATACGCGGTCTGGCCTGCTGCAAGCGGGCGATCAACTCGGTTTTTTCCGGTAGGGACAGATCACTGAAGAGATGACTCGGGTAATTCGCTGCAACGGCATAGATCTGCTTGGGTTGCGCTATCGGTGCGCTGAGGCGGGTGGCCATTTCATCAAAGGATATCTCTTTAATCTGCAAAGCAGCATCAGGACCCCGCCCTTCCTGAGACCAGCTCATAAGCAATTTTTTTAAAGCAGCGCGCCGCCCGGGGTCGCTCAGGATCGACAGTGGAGTCGCACCTGTCGCCAAGGGGAGATAGCGCAACCGCTCGGTCTCCGAGTCGATATCGAGCAGGACTCCGAAGCTATGATCGTCTACACCTGAGACCCCAAGAAACGTCAGCTCCTGCTGAGAATCCAGACCCGCCAACCAGGCTGGACCGGGAGTCAGGGTTTGTTCGCTGGCCGTGATGGATCTAAGCAGATCTGCAGCGGGCAACCGATCTCTCAGGGCCGTATCGTCAAACGCACCTGGTTTGACCCGCTCAGGTGAACAGCCCGTCATAGCTGACAAAAGAAAATACAGGCCGACTAAGCTCCCTATCCTCGCCGCAGACATCGCTAGAACTTTTAATAAACCATCGGTTCTTACCCGCATGAGAGGTCCTTCACAAAAGGGACGCAGATCGGCTTAAAGTTTATCCATTCATCAAATCTTAGCTTAGCAGTGAAAGAGCGAATTACCATATTTTGTCTGCTGAGACTCCAGGATTTGATCAGTTCAAATTTTGGCTATTTTTTACCTCAAGGAATAGATGGTAAGTAGCTGCTTTTTGTGGCTTTGGCTATTTTTAGACACAATTCTTATTATCTTGACTGAAAAGCCCTCAGCGAGCCTGACTTGGTCTCGTCGGGATACCCGCCATCGTGCTAACATCATTGAAGGATGGTATAATTCCTAGCAATGTGACTGAACCTGAAACCATTAGCATAGGTAGCCATTCGGAAACTCCTTATGGCTACTACAACGTTTCTGCCCGGAAGACAGGATTTTTATGCCGCAGCCATTAGACGATAAAAGAAATAAATGGCAATTCATTCAGCCGCGAGCAACAACTGTTTTCCTTGGCATGAGTTTTCTTTTCGTCTTTCTCGTTACCTTCAAATTATCCAGTTTCGCTGCCACTGAAGACTGGGTGAACTCGACCCGAACCAATATCCTGGCTCTCGCCAGCGCTCGGACCACAGCCGTGAAAGAACTTGAAAACCTGACTCTCTCGGCCAAGGAGACTTCTGACTACCAGGATTTTGTTGTCTTTCTGAATACCCGGATCCTGACCTACTGCCGGGAATTGGCCAAGGAATCTTCTCTGACGGCGATTGCCGACCTGCCCTGCCCCATGGTCGCCCAATTGCCAGCAGGACAGGGAGGGGCAGCAGCCAAACAAGGAGAAGCGAAGGAACGAGTGAATTATCCACCGGTCGGCATGGGGTCCTCTCAAACCCAGGCCGAAAAGACCGGGGAGCTGAATGATCAATTTCTCAATGCCCTGGGAAATTTTGACGAGATGCTGTTGAAAGAAGATGCCAAGGTCGCCTCCAGAGTCCCTCGACAGAGGGAAACCGGAAATGCCGGGACGGCTGGGTCGGGAATGGGTTCTGGTGCTTCAGGCAGTGCCGGAGCAGAGGGTACAGGGGAATCCTCTGGTGATGGGGTACAGGGTTCGGATGCTGATGAAGGCTCTGCCGCAACCGGCACAAGTGGCACACAAACCGGCAAGGCAGGTGGAGACGGTGCTCCTGGCGCAGGAGGAACAGGCAAACGAACCGGGCAGACCCGAGCCGGGGTCCCTGACGGCCAACTTCCCCCGCCGGAGGATGATGACATCGTGGCCCGACAACTGCGCGAGGCGGCCGAAAAAGAAACCGACCCAGAACTGAAGAAGAAGCTCTGGGAGGAATACTGGAAATACAAAGGCGTCGCTCCCAAAGGTGGGTAAATAGATGATGGACAGACTCTTACTGATGCTGACGGTTTTATTGCTGCTGGCTGGCTGCGCCACCAGGGGCACGATTGCCGAGAATGTAAAACCTTTGGTCGCGGCAAAAGAACTTGATAGTAGTGAACTGCTCGACGTGGCCATCAGCGTATTCGAATCCAAGGAGCTCACCGAAGAGGAAAAGGAAAAGCTCGGCCTGACCGAGGAGATCCGTAAGGCTGAAGAGCGTTATGTGCCAATTCATCTCAAATACACCATGCAGCGTTCCGGCTACTGGGGCGCCGTCCGAGTTATCCCAGGAGAAGGCAGTGGGCATGTTCAGGTGCACGGCACCATCAATCGTTCTGATGGGGAGGTCTTGTCACTCAAGATTGAGGCCATGGATGAACGGGGTGTCCAGTGGTTCGAGAAAACCTATACCGAAGTTCTCAAACCTTCGGATTATAGGGGGAGTATTCCGCAAAAAAGTGACCCTTTTCAGAACCTCTATAACACCATTGCGAATGACCTGATAACCCAGCGCCAGAAACTTACTGCCAGTGATCTAGAGGAGATTCAGCAGATCTCTGAACTTCGTTTTGCTGAGAATATGGCTCCGGATGCCTTCGCTGGTTATTATTCCACAGACAAGACTGGCCGCTATCACCTGAATCGGCTGCCCGCGGAAGAGGATCTGATGCTCAAGCGGGTGCGTGGCGTTCAGTTACGCGACCAGATGCTCATCGACACAATCAATGGCTATTACGATAATTACTATCAAGATCTTTGGCACCCCTATGGCGATTGGCGACAACTTTACAGCGAGGAAATAACCGCCTTGAGAAAAGTTGAGAACCAGGCCTTGACCCGCCAGCTGCTGGGCGCCGCAGCAGTGATCGGGGGCCTGATTATCAACGCGACGGACAATGGTAGTTTGTCCCGTTCCGGGTTGCCCGGGGTGATGATCGTGGGCGGAGCGGCGGCCGTTTACAGCGGCTTTCAAAAACGCGAGGAGACCCAAATTCACAAGGATGTCATTGAGGAGCTGAGCCAGTCATTCTCCTCTGAAGCAACCCCTCTGGTGCTGGAGGTGGTGGGGGAAACCGTCAGACTCAGCGGTTCGGCTGAGGAACAGTACCAACAATGGCGGGCGCTACTGAGGGATATTTACGCCTCGGAAACCGGCTTGCCGCTGAAGACCGGCGAGAATTAAGCAGGCCCACTAGCGGGCCCATTTTAGAATGAGTCATCAACAATCCAATGACCGACAATTCGCCCCATAACGGGCGCGGAGAGAATCCGCCCGAGAGCCCGCCGGAACTCGTCCCTCCTGACCGGGCAGAAGCGAAGCAGACAACCCATCCCCGCACCGGTCAGCTACTGGTGTTGGGTCTCGGGTTGTTCCTGGTGCTGGCCGCTGTGGCGGTGCTGTTTCTGCCATCCACACCAGAGGCACCACCTGCGGTCCAGTCGGAGGCAGTACAACCGGCCCCCCAACCGCAGCCTCCCCTGCCCCAACAGCCCAAGCCGGATGAAACAGGTAAAGAGACCAGTCGCCTCCTGGAACAATGGCTGCGGGATCAAGCGAAAGCCGAGGCGGTAAATATCGCTGCCTGGGGCGGTGACTCCTATGCTCAGGCCATTGCCCAGGCGAGAGCCTGTGAACAAGGTTTTGCAGACAAACAATTTTCAGCCGCCAGAGAGGCTTGCGAAACCGCTATCGGCATCCTGGAACAGCTCATGGGTTCACGGGAGGCTCTGCTTGCCGAGGCGCTTCGCGCTGGATTCCTGGCTCTTGAAAATGGCCAACCGCAAGTGGCGACTGAACAGTTTCAACGCGCGCTGGCTATCGAAGCCGACCATAAACAGGCCATTTTAGGCTTAGGCCGGGCAGAAAACCTGCCGGAGGTTCTACGACTGGTGGAGGCCGGGCAAATGAAAGAGCAGGCCGATGATGCCGAAGGGGCGCTGCAGAGCTACCGTGAAGCCAACTCCCTCGATCCAGACTTCTTGCCTGCGCGAGAGATGCTTGAGCGCTTGGAGGCCAGCATTGCCGACAAGCAGTTTAACCTGGCAATGAGTCGGGCTCTGCAGGCGCTGGCGAAAGGGGATCTGTCCAGCGCTGCCACTGCTTTGCAACAAGCACAAGCCCTCAACAGCAACGACCCCGCCCTGAAAGATCTTAAGCTACAGCTCAGCCAGGCCCAGTTGGCGAAAAAACTGGATCGTTTGCGGCAAACAGGAGCCAGCCTGGAAAAGCGTGAAAATTGGCCGGAGGCACTGAACGCCTGCGTTCAGGCGCTGGCCCTCGATTCCAAGGCAGCCTTTGCTGCCAACTGTCGGGAAAGAGTGAGCCAGCGCATCGAACTTGACGGTCGCCTGCAATCCTTCCTCTCCCAACCGGAGAGACTCTTTGCCGATGCCGTGCTCAAAGAGGCACGGCAGGTTCTTGCCTATGCCTCGCAAGTGACACCCAGCGGGCCACGGATCAGCTCACAGATTGAGCAACTGGGACAACTAATCCGCCAGGCGGAAGCCACAGTTGAGGTGGTAATTCATTCGGATGGTCTTACCGATGTTGTGGTTTTTCATGTCGGCCGGTTGGGCCGCTTCCAGGAGAAAACCCTGGTCCTGCGCACCGGCAACTATACCGCCACGGGAAGTCGCAATGGTTATCGCGATGTGCGCCAGACCCTCAAAGTGCGTCCCGAATCAGGAAATCTGGTATTTACTCTGAGCTGTCAGGAGCCGATTTGAGCCGTTTGATTGAAATATACGGGACCGATGAGCTGCTAAAGCTGGATGATACCAGCTTGCCGCTGAGCATTGGCGGAGATGAACAGGCCCATATTCGCCTGCCTGGTGGCAGTGGCACGGCAGCCTATGTAGGTGAATCACACAAGCACCTGTTCCTGCAGCCGGCGGAGGGGAATGCTTTTCCTGCGCTGTTTCACAATGATGAGCCGGTCACCAGTTCGGTCTGGTTGAAATCGGGAGATATTACCCGCTGCGGGGATTTTCTGATTGGTTGGCAAATTACCAGCCATCGCCTGGAGGTCCGCGTCTCGCGCTACCAGGTAGAGGGGTTAACTCCCCCAGCGACCCCACCCAGCAACATCAAGGAGATCAGCGAAGACCCTCTGCACCCGGTTCTGGAACCACCCCGCCGAACTGGTGGCAGGTTCCGTGCTTTATTTCTTATTCTCTTCCTCCTGCTGTTGATTTGTGCTGCCTTTGTGCTGTTGGCCAAGCCCCTGGCAATCGAATTATCGCCTGCCCCCGACAGCCTTTCCGTATCAGGTTTTCCGCCGGCGGTAAAAGTCGGGAACAGATATCTGGGGTTTCCCGGCGATTATCTCCTCCTGGCAGAAAAAACTGGCTATCGCCCCCTGGAGGAAAAACTAGAGATCAGTAGCTCCGGGAGCAGCTACAGTTTTACTTTTGAAAAGTTACCCGGGTTGCTGGATGTGACGAGTAATCCGCCTGGGGCGACCCTTTTGGTCGACGGAGTTTCCGTCGGAGAAACCCCTCTGCAAGGGGTAGAGCTTGCCATCGGCAATCGCAACCTCCGTTTTGACCTCCAACGCTATCTGCCCAGCGAACAGGCGCTGGAGGTCAAAGGGGCGGGAGAAAGACAGACCCTGCAGATCGAATTACAGCCAGCCTGGGCGAGCGTCGCGGTACAATCAGAACCCGCCGGAGCCAGGCTGTCGGTTGATGGTGAAGACCTAGGGCAGACGCCCCTGGAGCTGGAACTGCTGGCCGGTGAACACCAACTGGTTTTTCGTAAGGACCGATTCTCTCCGCTTGAGGTCAAGCTCGAGGTGGCTGCTGGCCAGATTTTGACCCCTCCCCTCTATCAACTTACACCCGCGCCGGCCAGCCTGGTAATCTCTTCAGACCCGCCTGGCGCCACGGTGACCGCAGACGGCACTTTCAAGGGACAGACCCCACTGACTATTGCGGTTAAAGCGGATGTGGAGCATGAAATCAGGCTGACCTCTGCTGGCTACCTGCCGCAAAGCCGCAAGCTCAAACTTGGTCCGGAAGCTAAGCGGGATATCGCCTTCCGGCTCGAGCCGCAATATGGGGTGGTTTTTATCTCCGCGACGCCGGTTGATGCGAATCTTTATATCGACGGAAAAAAACAGAAATTAGCCACCGGCAGGTTTCGGTTGACCACCCGTGCGCATACCTTCGAACTGCGCGCCAAAGGCTATCAGAACGTCACCCGAAAAATGACCCCTCAGTCCAGCTACAGCCAGCGCCTGGAAATCAAGCTGCCTGCTGTGCAGTCAGCCGGCATAACTGCCAGCAAACCGAAACCAACCTCATCTGCCTCTTCAGCAACGGCCAAGACAGCTGTCGGCCAGCAGCTGGTCAAGATTAAACCGAGCCCCTTTCTCATGGGGGCGTCCAGACGGGAGGCGGGCCGTCGAGCCAATGAAGTTGAGCAGCAGGTTGTTCTGCAGCGCAGCTTTTACATTTCGGAACATGAAGTAACCAATCAGGAGTTCCGCCAGTTTCGCTCGCAACATGCTTCGGGAATGGCTGGCAACCGCTCTCTGGAAATCGACTCCCACCCGGTGGTCAATGTCAGTTGGGAGGATGCGGTCCGATTCCTGAACTGGCTCAGTCAAAAAGATGGTTTGCCGGCCTATTACCAGGAGCAAAACGGTAAAATGGTGGTAACCGATCCACGCGGCATCGGTTACCGGTTGCCGACTGAAGCGGAATGGGCGTTTGTAGCGCGCATGGCAGGTCGCAAGGAACGCTCCCGCTATCCCTGGGCAGGGAACTATCCGCCGCAAAGCAAGGTCGGTAATTTTGCCGACGAATCGTCTCGTCATCTTCTACCGGTGGTGATCGGAAACTATAACGACAGCTTTTCCGCCACGGCGCCAACCGGTAGTTTTGCTGCCAATCCGGCGGGCATTTATGACCTCGGGGGCAATGTTGCGGAATGGTGCCATGATTATTATTCACCCAGTCAGGGCAGCAGCAAACCCGACCAGATCGATCCGCTGGGTGCGGCAACCGGCAGCCATCATCTGGTCCGAGGCTCAAGTTGGCGCGATGCCAGTATCACCGAACTGCGTTTCAGTTACCGGCGCTACAGCCGGAACCCGACCGACGATATCGGCTTTCGCGTTGCGAGGTATGCTCCATGAGAATTTTTTTGCTTTTGGCCTTCTGGCTGTTGATCTGCAGTAGCGGTTTTGCTGCCGACCAGAACTCCGAAAAACAACCTCAGGGGGAGACAGAGGCGGCTGAAACCAGATCCCAAAAAAACTCCAAGCCGGATGAAGAGCGAAATACAAAGCAGTCGCAGTGGCCGCGCCCTTACCAACCGCGAGAAGAGATCCGTGTCGACGTTACGGTGCCTTTTCCGACTGACATTTAAAAGGTGACAGAACGCTATGCGAGGAAAAAACTTTCCGACTGAAATGGTTTTTCAGGTTTTCAGCCTGCTGCTGATTTTTATTCTGGTACATGGCGCCTACGTTTCCCTTATCCGACCCAAAGCCGATGCCTTTCTGGCCATGGAACAGCAACGGCTTGCCGAGAATCCGGAGGCGGTTCAGACGCAGAATTTTTATGTGGTGATTCGCGATTTTGAACAAGAAGCCTGTATTATTTTGTTTGCCTGGGCGCTGGCAATTCTTAGCTTTAAAGGGGTCGGGATCTGGCGTGAACAGGCCCTGCTGGATGAGGATTTACTGCGGTTGCCGAGTGGCATGCCGATCGGACCTGAAGATACCCGGGAACTCATGGGCCACCTGCAGGAACTTCCCGCCCCGCATCGCCAATTCCTGCTGCCAACGGCGCTGATGAACGCTATCCAGCGATTCGCTTCGACCCGCAATATTCAGGATACCGCCACCGCCGTCAGGGATAGCTGCGATACCCAGGGCGACCGGCTCGACTCCGAACTTTCCATTATCCGCTACGTCGCCTGGGCCATCCCTTCGGTCGGCTTTATCGGCACGGTCCGCGGGATCGGCGCCGCGCTCGGGCAGGCCCATCGGGCCGTTGAAGGCGACATTTCCGGTGTCACCCAGAGCCTTGGGGTGGCCTTCAACTCAACCTTTATCGCCCTGGTCTTGAGTATTGTGCTGATGTTTTTCATTCACCAGCTTCAGCTTCGCCAGGAACGGCTGATTCATGACACCGACGCCTATTGCCAACAGCATCTGGTCAACAAATTGCGGGTCAATCCCGCTCCTTAAACAAGGGTCTCAGCAGTGAAATCACGCCGGCGTAAGACCTCAGAGTTCAACCTGGCGTTTCTCGACATCATGTGTTGCGGCTTTGGCGCAGTTATCCTGCTGGTGATGCTGCTCAATGGCGAGATGTTGACCAAGCGTAAAGAGATAGTGGCCGATCTGCGCGGCGAGGTGATGCGGCTTGAGCGGGAAGTCAAGGTTGGCGAGGAGCATCTGGTCAGCCTGAAAAACAGTTTCATTGAGACCGAACAGGAATTCGTCCGCACCGAAGGACTGTCCCGGCAGGTGCTTGATCGGATCAAAAACACCGAAATCGAACTGGGCAACTTACAGGGTAAAAGCCAGGCGACGAAAAAGCATGTCCGCGCCCTGCAGACGGATTTGCTTAA
>CAMYNC010000137.1 GCA_947259685.1 uncultured Desulfuromonadales bacterium
GGCGGATGAACTGCGCGGCGATATTGAACTGCTCGAGGGAGCGGCAAATCCCTTCAATATGGCGGACTATCTCAAGGCCAGCCAGACGCCAGTATTTTTTGGCAGCGCGATCAATAACTTCGGCGTCCAGGAGATGCTCGATGCCTTCGTCGAACTGGCCCCGGCGCCAGGACCGCGCGAAACCGTGGAGCGGATCGTCGAACCGGATGAGGACGCCTTCTCCGGCTTCGTCTTTAAGATCCAGGCCAACATGGACCCGGCCCACCGCGACCGGATCGCCTTCTTGCGCATCTGCAGCGGTAAATTCACCAAGGGGATGAAGGTCAAACACCACCGCATCGGCAAGGATGTCAATCTCTCGAAAGCGACCATTTTTATGGCTCAGGATCGGGCCCATGTCGAGGAGGCCTACCCCGGTGATATTATCGGCCTGCATAACCACGGTACGATCAAGATCGGCGATACCTTCACGCCGAAAGAGCCCCTCAAATTCACCGGCATTCCCAACTTTGCCCCGGAGCACTTCCGTCGGGTGCGGCTGAAGGACCCGCTCAAGTCGAAGCAGCTGCAAAAAGGTCTGATCCAGCTGGCCGAAGAGGGCGCGGTGCAGGTCTTCAAGCCGATCAGCGGCGCGGAGTTTATCCTGGGGGCGGTTGGTGTGCTGCAGTTCGATGTGACCATGGAGCGGCTCAAGGCGGAATACAATGTCAATGCCGTCTATGAAGGGGTCGATTACAGCACCGCGCGCTGGATCGAATGTGCGGACAAGAAGCTGCTTGATGAGTTCAGCCAGAAAAATCAGCACCATCTGGCCCATGACGCCGAAGGCCACCTGACCTACCTGGCAGCCAGCGAATGGCGGCTGGGGCACACCATGGAACAGTGGGAAGGGGTGGAGTTTCTCAAATCACGGGAACACAGCTGATTCACTTTTATCATTTATCTGCTTACTAAAAGGGCCGCAATTTGCGGCCCTTTTTTGGTCGCCCCGATAAACGGAGTTGCGAAGATCACAGAACTCCTGTGATAATCGTAATTTATTCTCCTACACTGGCGTGAGATGAAAGGGTGCATCGATGAACAGAAAAGCGAGATCCGCAATCAAACAGGTGCTGCGGGCTGAGCAGGCCGCTGAAGTCTGTGTTCAAGGCTGGGTTCGCTCGGTTCGCCGGGGCAAGGATGTGAGTTTTATCGAGTTGAATGACGGTTCCTGTTTTGCTTCGCTACAACTTGTGCTGAGTCCGGAGCTGGGAAATTACCCGGCAGTGACCCGCGTGGGAACCGGCGCCTGCCTGACGATTGCTGGCGACTTGGTTGAATCGCCGGCCGCGGGCCAGCGCTGGGAACTGCAGGTCAAGCAGGCCCAGATTCTCGGTGATGCCGACGACAGCTATCCGCTGCAGAAAAAGCGCCACTCGTTTGAATTTCTCCGCAGTATTGCCCACCTGCGACCTCGTTCCAACAGCTTTGGAGCGGTCTTCCGGCTGCGCAGTGCGCTGTCGTTTGCCGTGCATAAATTTTTTCAGGAGCGCGGCTTTATCTATGTCCAGACGCCGATCATCACCGCTAACGACTGCGAGGGGGCAGGGGAGATGTTCCGGGTCAGTACCCTGGATGCAACCAACCCGCCGCAACAGAACGGGCAGATCGACTGGTCGCAGGACTTTTTCGGTGAGCGCACCGGGTTGACCGTCAGCGGCCAACTGCAGGGGGAGCTGTTTGCCACCGCTTTTTCCGATATTTATACTTTTGGCCCAACCTTCCGCGCCGAAAACTCCAACACCAGCCGCCATGCGGCCGAATTCTGGATGATTGAACCTGAGATCGCCTTCGCCGATCTGGCCGATAACTGCCAGCTGGGCGAGGATTTCCTCCGTTACCTGGTGACCTATGCGCTGGAAAACTGCCAAGAAGATCTGGAATTTTTCAACCAGCGGATCGAGAAGGGGCTGATCGACAAACTCGAAGCGCTGGCCAAAGCTGAATTCAAAACCATCAGCTACAGCGAAGCGGTCGAGCGGCTGCAAAAGTCGCAGCAGAAGTTTGATTTTCCGGTTGCCTGGGGTTGTGATCTGCAGTCGGAACATGAGCGCTACCTGACCGAGCAGGTCTTTAACGGTCCGGTCTTCGTCACCGATTATCCGAAAGACATAAAAGCCTTTTACATGCGAGTGAATGGGGATGATAAAACCGTCGCCGCCATGGACCTGCTGGTGCCGCGGGTCGGCGAGATTATCGGCGGCAGTCAACGTGAAGAACGGCTTGATGTCCTCGAAGCCCGGATGGCCGAATGCGGTGTGCCGACCGAGCATCTCGACTGGTACCTGGATATCCGGCGCTGGGGAAGCTGTCCCCATGCCGGTTTCGGCCTTGGCTTTGAGCGGCTACTGATGTACATCACCGGCATGGAGAATATCCGCGACGTTATCCCTTTTCCACGAACGCCGGGAAACGCACGATTCTAGCCGGTCACTGCCACCACCTCTTCAAAGGTTGTCTGGCCGAGCAGCATTTTGCGAATCGCCGATTCACGTAAACTGCTCATCCCGTCCTCATGGGCTAGAGCCGCCAGAGTGGCAGGGGTGATCTGCTCGGTCAGAGCAGCTTTGATGCGACTGTTGACATCCATCACTTCAAATATGCCGCTGCGGCCTCTATAGCCGGTTCCCCGGCACTCACCGCAGCCGGCCCCTTCCCAAACTTTGACATCATCATCGCCCAGATCGAGATAGTCTCGCTCCGCATCGCTGAGCAACCGTTCCCGCTTACAATTGCTGCAGATGCAGCGCACCAGACGTTGAGCATTGACGCCGATCAGTGTCGAGGCCAGCAGAAAGTAGGGGATGCCTAATTCGAGCAAGCGGGTGATGGAGCTGGGGGCGTCGTTAGTGTGCAGGGTCGACAGCACCAGGTGGCCGGTCAGGGCGGCTTGCACGGCGTTTTCGGCGGTCTCTTTGTCGCGGATCTCACCGATCATGATGATATCCGGGTCCTGGCGGAGAATATTGCGCAAGACGGTGGCAAAGGTCACATCGATGGCCGATTGCACCCCAACCTGGTTGAACTCTTCCATTACCATCTCGATCGGATCTTCAACCGTGACGATATTGACTTCAGGAGAGGCCAGAGCGCGCAGCGACGAATAGAGGGTGGTGGTTTTCCCGCTGCCGGTCGGACCGGTGACCAGCAGGATACCGTTCGGCTGCCGGAGAAAGGAGGAATAGAGCTGGTATTCGCGGGGCTCGAAACCGAGTTTTTCCAGATCCTGCATCAGGATATCGGGATCAAAAATCCGGATGACAACCTTTTCGCCGAAGGCGACCGGTAGGGTGGAGACGCGGAGCTCGATAATTTTGCCCTTGTGTTCGGTTTTAATCCGGCCATCCTGGGGGCGGCGCTTTTCCGCCAGATCCAGGCGGGCCAGCAGCTTGATTCTTGAGACGATCGAAGGGTGCAAATTTTTCGGGATAACATGCACGTTGTGCATGACCCCGTCGACCCGCAGTCGGATCAACGATTTTTCCCGTTTCGGCTCAATGTGGATGTCGCTGGCGCGCTGGTCAAAGGCATACTGGAGTAAAAAATCGACGGCGGCGATAATATGTTTATCGGTACTCTCGGCCCCCTGTTGCACCGGACTGCGCATCTGGAAATACTGTTCAAGGTTGGAGATATCGGTTCCCTGTTGCAGCTCCGATTCGGCGGCAATCACCGAGGCCCGAAAACCGAAAAACTCACCGAGAATTTTCAAAATATCGCTACGCGAGGCGAGCACCCGATCGGTTTTGATCTGCCGGGTTCTCTCCAACTCTTCAATCGCCTCATTATTGGTTGGATCGGATACTGCGAAGGTGACCACCGCATTTTTTACGGCCACCGGGATCATCAGGTTTTTCAGCGCAAAAGCCCGTGAGATATGCTGACCGACGATCTCCATATCGAGTTTAAGCGGGTCGATTTTCAGGTAGGCTAACCCGGCTGCTTTGGCCAAGGATTCGGTGATCAGGTCCTCGGTGAGCAATTGTTTGCTGCCGGGGATCTCCAGATTGAAGGAACTGATCACCTCCGCCGGCGAGAGCAGTTCGAGATCTTTGGCTTGTTTGCGCGAATGACCGCTGCTCTGCTGCCTTTGTAACCGCGCCTGCTGAGTCTCCCCCTGGGCAAGGATCATCTGTAGCTGGGCATCACTGAGCAAGCGCCGGCGATGCAGCAGGTGACTGACGGTTTTCAGGTTCAAGGCGTGTTTGGCAACCATGCTTCCTCCTTAACATCTTCCTGCAAGATAGCAAAAACATCCCATAGAATTAAAGGATTTTATTTTTTCGGACTGGGGTGCTGGATGTTTCTAACCCTTGTTATCGACCCACTAAGGGCTGAAGCTGTTTGGCTATGCAGGCATGGTCAGTGCTGGGTGGATGTATCGTGCGACTCAAGCGGTTGGTCTCCATGAGTTTTTTTGTTATTGGAATTGCTATTCCACAGATACTCGATAAGCTTTCTGTTGGAATACATTTCGTCAGTCCGCGTGTGGCGGATAACCTTACTATCTTTTTACAGGAGGAGTTCGATGAAAAAAGTTTGCATGTTCCTGTTGGCATTTGCAGTGACGATCAGTTTTGTCCCGGTATTTGAAGCTGAGGCCGCCAATCAATTTGTCACCATCGGTACGGGTGGTGTAACCGGGGTCTATTATCCGACTGGTGGAGCGATCTGCCGGCTGGTCAACAAGACCAGAAAAGAGCACGGTATCCGCTGCTCGGTGGAAAGTACCGGTGGCTCGGTGTACAACCTGAACACTATCGCCGCCGGCGAGCTGGATATGGGCGTAGCCCAGTCCGACTGGCAGTATCATGCCTATCATGGCACCAGCAAGTTTTCTGCTAAAGGGCCTAACAAGGACCTGCGCTCAGTCTTTTCGGTTCACCCGGAGCCCTTCACCATGGTTGCTCGGACTGATTCGGGAATTAAAAACTTTGCTGATATCAAAGGCAAGCGGGTCAATATCGGCAACCCTGGTTCCGGACAGCGTGGCACCATGGAGGTTATGATGACCGCCATGGGGATTACTGTGGGAGACTTGAAACTCGCTTCTGAGTTGAAAGCTTCCGAGCAGTCCAGTGCTTTGTGTGACAACAAAGTTGATGCCATGGTCTATGTTGTTGGTCACCCCAACGGTTCGATCAAAGAAGCAACGACCTCCTGTGATGCGGTTCTGGTGAATGTTACCGGCCCGGTGGTTGAAAAGTTGATCAAAGACAATGCTTACTACCGGACCGCAACCATCCCCGGCGGTATGTATCGCGGGACCGATAGCGACACCAAGACTTTCGGTGTTGGAGCGACCTTTGTCTCCTCTGCCAAGGTTCCAACAGATGTTATCTACAATGTCGTCAAGGCGGTTTTTGAAAACTTTGAGGACTTCAAAAAACTCCATCCGGCGTTCGCACATCTCGTAAAAGAAGAGATGATCAAGGATGGCCTTTCTGCGCCGCTGCATGATGGGGCGGTTAAATACTACAAAGAAGCAGGGCTGATGTAGGTCTCTCGTGCAGGCTTGAATGAACAAAAGTGCACCGTCGCGGCGGTGCACTTTTGTTTGATCCTTGACTGCCCCTGGCTATGAAATGGTTTTTTGACCCATCGAGCGGGTCTTGAGCAGTTTTGCAAGCTTAAGGAATCTCTGTGATGACCGAGCCGACGCCCCAGAATAAAATTGTCGAGCAGCTCCCTGAGACGATCGTTGAAGCAGAATCGGGAGCGCGAAATCCAAGTGGATCCTTCCCGAAAAAAGTTTTATTTTTCGTCCCGCTGATCTGGACGCTGTTCCAGCTCTGGTACGCCTCGCCGCTGCCCTTTCTGTTCAACGTTTTTGTTCTGAACGATACCGAGGCCAGGGCGATTCACCTGGCCTTCGCCATCTTTTTGGCCTTTACCGCCTTTCCGTCGTTTAAATCCTCGCCGACCACTTATGTGCCGATTCAGGATTGGTTACTCGGTCTGGCCGGGGCTTTTTGCGCTTCCTACCTGTATCTCTTTTACGAGTCTTTGGCCGACCGGCCCGGCGATCCGTCCCAGCTGGATATCATCGTTTCGATCTGCGGTCTGATTCTGTTGCTCGAGGCGACCCGGCGGGCATTGGGCCCGCCATTGATGGTGGTGGCGACGGTCTTCATCATCTATACCTTCGGCGGCCAGTGGATGCCGGACGTAATCGCCCATAAGGGGGCCAGTCTGGCTAAGGGGATGTCCCATTACTGGTTGGGAACCGAGGGCGTGTTCGGGGTTGCGCTGGGGGTTTCAAACGGCATGGTCTTTATGTTCGTGCTGTTCGGCGCATTACTTGAGGCGGCCGGTGCCGGCAACTATTTTATCCGCGCCTCGTTTGCCGCCCTGGGCCATCTGAAAGGCGGCCCCGCCAAGGCCGCCGTGGTCTCTTCCGGGTTGACCGGGCTGGTTTCGGGATCTTCGATCGCCAACGTGGTCACAACTGGGACCTTCACCATTCCCTTGATGAAGAAGGTTGGTTTTAGTGCGGAAAAATCCGGTGCCATCGAGGTTGCCTGCTCTACCAACGGCCAGCTGATGCCGCCGGTCATGGGGGCGGCGGCGTTTTTGATGGTCGAATACGTCGGCATCAACTACATCGACGTTATCAAGCATGCGTTTCTGCCGGCCGTCATCTCCTATATTGCGCTGGTTTACATAGTTCACCTGGAGTCTTGTAAGATGGGGCTGGAGGGGATGGAGAAGATCATCACCAAGACCATTCCGCAGCGGGTTCTGTCATTTGTTCTGACCATTCTGTTTTTGATCATCATGGCTGGGGTGACCTATTACGGCCTGGGCTGGATTAAAGGGGTTGCCGGCGCTGGGACTATCTATGTGGTGGTTATTTTGCTGGCGGTGGCCTACCTGGCTTTATTGAAGTTTGCCTGTAAGGTCCCTGAGCTTGAGATCAGCCACGAGATCAACGAGCTGCCGCACCTCGGTAAGACCGCCCAGGCTGGCTACTATTTCCTGCTGCCGATCGTGGTACTGATGTGGTGCCTGGTGGTCGAGCGGCTCTCACCGGCGCTGTCGGCCTACTGGGCGACGATGCTGATGATCGTCATCCTGCTGACTCAGCGCCCCTTGCAGGGCCTGTTCCGTAAAGACCATGGCCCGCAATACACCTTTAAACGTGGGTTCGATGACTTGATTGCCGGCATGGTTTCCGGTGCGCGTAATATGATCGGCATCGGCGTGGCGACAGCGGCGGCCGGTATTGTCGTCGGGACCGTCACGCTGACTGGGATCGGCCTGGTGATGACCGAATTCGTTGAGTTCATCTCCGGAGGTAACCTGATGCTGATCCTGTTGTTCACTGCGGTGATCAGTTTGATTCTGGGAATGGGCCTGCCGACCACCGCCAACTACATCGTCGTTTCCACCCTGATGGCGCCGGTGATCGTCGATCTGGGGGCGCAGAACGGCCTGATAGTGCCACTGATTGCCGTTCATCTGTTTGTGTTTTATTTCGGCATTCTCGCTGATGATACCCCGCCGGTCGGCTTGGCGGCTTTCGCTGCGGCCGGGATTTCCGGCGGTGACCCAATCCGCACCGGTATCCAGGGCTTCATTTACGATATCCGTACCGCGGTGCTGCCGTTCATGTTCATCTTCAATACCCAACTGCTGATGATCGGCATCGACCACTGGTACCACCTGCTGCTGGTGATCGCCGGGGCGGTGCTGGCCATGTTGGCTTTTGCCGCCGGGACGCAAGGGTATTTTCTGACCAAGAGCCGGCTCTGGGAAACGGTGGCCCTGTTGCTGGTCGCACTGGTGCTGTTCCGGCCGGGGATCGTCTGGGATAAGGTCTTCCCACCGCTGATCGAGGAGCCGCCGGGCCAGCTCGAGACCTGGGTGGGGAATATGGAGCCTGGTTCAGCCTTGCGTTTGATGCTCAAGGGAGAAAAAATGAGCGGTGCTGAATTCACCAAGACGATTATGCTGACCGTCGGTGATGAAACGACCGCCGCCGAGCGGCTGGCCGGCGTCGGGATTGAAACGCGCGAGGAAGACGGAAAGGTATTAATCGACAATGTGGTCTTTTCCAGCCCGGCGGAAAAAGCCGGAATCGACTTCGATCAGGAGATTCTGAATATCCAGATACCGACCAAGCGGTTGCCGAAAGAGCTCATGTATATCCCGGCGACACTGCTTTATGGGTTGATCTGGATGGTTCAGGCGCGCAGAAGAAAAAAACCTGTAGCGGTGCCAGCTTGATCCGCTTTACAGCCACTCTATTGGCAGTGGATGGGAGGATGACATGGCTATCGAGATAAAGCGGATTCTGGTTGCCAAGGATTTAAGTAAAGAGTCTTCAAACGTGATCCGTTACGCGCTTGAGCTGGGCAGTAAATTCGATGCCGAAGTGCATATTCTGCATGTAATGCCGACGGTGGACACCGCTGTTCTGAACATGGTGGCTATCGCCATGGGGCCGGACAAGTTGGCCAGGTTCAACGCCGAAAATGAGCAGAGCCTGGCTAAGCAGACTCGCGCCCAGTTGGATAGCCTTCTGCAACAGGAGACAGAATTGCTGGCTGCGGAACTGCGGCATTCGCCGCAGATTGAAGTGCATCATGGGGAGCCGACGCCGATGATTCTGGCGGTCGCGGATCGGCTCGATGTCGATATGATCGTCCTCGGCAGTCACAGTAAAGGGAGGCTACACTACGCCTTTTTGGGCAGTGTGGCAGAACGGATTCTACGTAAAACAAACCGCACCGTGGTCATCGTCCCACCGCATATCGGTGGTTCTCAGGGTGGCGATTCATAACCAGCTCGACAGCCCGCCGGATAAATCAGTTGTCCTTGCCGCTCGCAGTTGAATTGCTGTGAGCGGTTTTTCTTTACCGTGCAGATAAAAGCTCAAAACATTTGTTATTATTTAGCCAAGATAGAAACAAATCGTCAGCCAAAAGAGTTGGCCGATTTGGTCGGTGATTCATCTTAAACCCTCAGGAGGATAGCCATGGGGAATTATCAGGAACGAGAAGCTGCAGTTCTATTCAAGGGGAATCCAGCCACCTTGCTGGGTCCGGAAGTGAAA
>CAMYNC010000138.1 GCA_947259685.1 uncultured Desulfuromonadales bacterium
TTTCAGGAGCAACCAGGAGATGTTTTCGACGGAGTTCGTGAGCGCTTAAAGCGCAAAAGCGGCCGGATCCGTCAGCGCGGACCCGACTATCTGGCCTACGCCCTGATCGATTCCATCGTCGACAGCTATTTTCATATCCTCGAGCAGATCGGCGATCGACTGGAAGCCCTGGAAGAGGAATTGATCAGTCAGCCGACCCAGGAGACCCTGCAGCAGGTTCATCAATTGAAAGGACAATTGATTTTCCTGCGCAAGGCGGTCTGGCCGCTCAGAGAGGTGACCAATTCGCTGCTGCAGGATGAGTTCGAGCTGGTCCACGAATCGACCCTGGTCTTCCTGCGCGATCTCTACGATCATTGTGTGCAGATTATCGATACCCTGGAAACCTTTCGTGATACCGCTTCGGGGCTGGTCGATCTCTACATGTCGAGTATCAGCCACCGGATGAACGAGGTCATGCAGGTGCTGACCATCATGGCTTCGATCTTTATCCCACTGACCTTCATCGCCGGGGTCTACGGCATGAACTTCGATGTCATTCCGGAACTTCATTGGCGCTACGGCTATGCCATGGTCTGGGGGCTGATGCTGATCTGTGGCGCGGCGATGCTCTGGTATTTCAAAAAGAAAAAATGGTTTTAACGCCGGGAGGCCTTATGCACCGCCTACTGCTCGGTCTTCTGCTGTTCCTCTTTCTGGCTGGCAGCCAGGCCCTGGCCGTCGAAGAGACACCCTCGACCGCCGAACCCTACCCCGGCTTAAGTGAGGTGATTCCCCGCGCAACGCGGCTCTCCGACCAGGTCAGCGCCGCCCGGCAGCAATTAAAACCAATGGCTGAAATCGCTCCCGAGACGGCCCGCCTCAAGGAGCAGCAAGAGCGCTATCAGAACCTGAAAAAACGCCTCGCCGGCTACGGCCCGATCGAAGGCTGGTACTTCGAACGGCAACTGGAAGTCAGCGCGCAACTGAAGTCACTCGAGTCGAACCTGGCTGACCTGCAGGAGCAGATTTCCAATCAGTTGAAGCAGATCGACAGACTGCGCAGCGATCTGCAGAACAAAAGAAACTACTGGCAAGCCTGGCGAAAAGAGCTGGAAAGCAATGCCATCGACCTGCCGCTGGATATTTTTCAGCGGGTTCAGGAGCAGATCGCGGCAACCCTGAAACTGGCCGAACAGAACAGTCTGCCACTGGTCAGCCTGCAGCAGCAGGTTCTGCAGCTCGATCAGGAGGTGCAGGAGCAGATTGAAGGACTGGAGACGGCCTTCACCGATCTGCGCAAAAACCTGCTGCTGCGTGGTGGCCATTCTCTGCTCAGCGCTGCCTACTGGAGCCAATTCACTCCTCAGCTCTGGCAAACGGCGCTGCAGGAGGCGCGCCACAACCTGCAGCTGCGGGATGAGTTTTATGCGCAAAACTCCCTATTGATTTTTCTGCAGCTGCTGTTCGCCGCCACAGTTGCCTATCTGATCCACCGGCACCGGGCGACCATTGCCCAATCCAGCCGCTGGCAGATTGTCGCCGACAATGCCCTGGCTACCGGGGTTTTCGCGGCTGTCGCCTTTTTGAGCGTGTTCTACCAAGTCCTGCCGCCGGTCTTCCGCCTGTTATTGACCAGCATCGGCCTGCTTTCGGCCGTGCAGCTCAGCATCGGCCTGCTGAAGAGCCGGGCGTTCAGCGTTTACCTCTATGGCTTCTCGCTGGCCGCCCTGCTGACCCTGGCGTTGCGCCTGGCCGGCCTGCCGCTCCCCTACTATCGTCTCTACCTGTTTCTTCTCAATCTGGCCCTGCTGGCCAACCTGTTTCTCCTCTACCGCCAACTGGAGGCGGCAGGCAGAACCAAACGACTCTGGCTGCTGCGCCTGCTGTTTGGTCTGCTGGTCGCTTCGCTGATCACCAACCTGGCAGGCTATGTCGCGCTCTCCTTTCTGCTGCTGGAATCGACCATTGAGTCGGTGCTGGTTATCCTGTTTGCCGCCCTGGCCTATCAGATCGGCCTCGGTGGCCTGACCTTTTTGCTCCATCAGTTCGTTGCCGGCCGTTCCCAGGTGGCGACCCGCTACGGACTCGATTTTCAACGCCGCTTTGAAAGGATTCTCTGGCTGCTGCTGTTCGGCTACTCCTGTCTCTATCTGACCGCGGTCTGGGGCCTGTTCAGTTCTCCCGGCCAGGCCTGGGAAACCCTGGCCGGCTACAGCTGGCAGATCGCCAATTACCAACTCAGCCCGGCGGTGATTTTACGCGTGGTCCTGGTCTTCTATCTGAGCCTTGAGCTGTCCTGGTTCTTACAGATCATCCTTGATCGCCAGCTGTTTATCCGCCGCCAGTTTGATCGCGGCATCCGCGACGCGGTCAAAAAGCTGTTGCATTACACCCTGGTGCTGATCGGCTTTCTCCTCGCCGCCGGCGCCGCCGGATTCCAACTACAAAACTTCATGGTGCTGGCCGGCGCATTTGGTATCGGCATCGGTTTCGGTCTGCAGGATATCGTCAACAATTTTATCAGCGGGATCATCTTGCTCTTTGAACGGCCAATCAAGGTCGGCGACGGTATTCTGGTCGATAGCGACTACGGTACGGTCCGGCAGATCGGCCTGCGGTCCACGGTAATTGAAACCCTCGATCAATCGGAGCTGATCGTGCCGAACTCCCAGATTATCTCGCAAAAAGTGACTAACTGGACCCTGAGTACCCGCCGGGTGCGCGTGGTGCTGCCGGTCGGAGTCGCCTACGGCAGTCAATTGGAGCTGGTCATGAGCATCCTGATGGAAGCCGCCGAGCAGCATACCGAGGTGCTGAGCGAGCCGAAACCTTCGCCGATCTTTGTTGAGTTCGGCGAAAGTTCCCTCAATTTTGAATTGCGGGTCTGGATCAGCGATGTCGATAAACGACCGCGGGTGCGCAGCGAACTGCTGCTGGCCATCGATCAGCGGTTCCGCGAAGCCGGCGTCGAGATCCCCTTCCCGCAGCGGGATCTGCATCTGCGTTCGGTTTCAGCGGGGATCATCCCGGTGCAGCAAGAGGCTGCCTCTGTTGACAAGGCGGATTCCTGATCAGATGGAGAATTGGTGAAAGCAATAGGAGCTCACCACCCCAAAAGGCATTTAACGCCGAGGCGAAGAGAATGGAGAGGCGAAGAGAGTTGGTTTTCTCTGCGAAATCTGCAACCTCTTCGTCTCTGTATTAAATACCCTTGTTTAGGTTATCGGTCGAAACAAAAAAGCCGCCCCAACGGGACGGCTTTTTTGTTTTTAGAGGAGCGAGGTCTAGCCTCAGTGAACACCTTCTTCATCTTTGTGGAAGGCGGGCATGATCTTGTTAATAAAGTAAAATAAGACAAATGGAGTCACCATCACCAGTAATGCACCGAAGAAGCCTTCTTTGAAGGTCTCCGCATCATGCGGGATGATCGGCAGGTGGTAGTGCATGAATCCGGCAAAACTGAGCGAGAAGGCCTGACCACCGATAACCACGTTCCAACGCATCATGAACACCCCGAACAGCACCAGGGCGCAGGCGATGGTGGTGCGGCGGACGTTTCGGCCCGGCAGAATCATCATCAGGAAAGGCAGAATATTGCCCAAACCGTACTGCAGGATAAAGATCTTGGTAAAATCGCGATCGAGGAGAACTTCGCGCAGAATATCCCAGGATTTTACCTGGGTGTAACCGCGGAAGATCATGTCGAGAACCTCCAGAACCACAGCGGCGATCATAAAATACATCAAGTAGTTGGAGACCATGGCGACCTCTTCCTGCTTGGCGCCTTCGAGCTGTTCAGCGGTCGGTGCGTTCGGGTCGTCCGCCCAACGGGCCATTTTGCGCCGCGCCATGAACTTCCGGATCTCCTGGGTGATAACGTAGCAGAGGATACAGAGGGCGATCCCGGAAACGACCGCCGAACAGATGAAGATGACCGGCATCAGCGGTGTCATCCAGAGGGCGTTGGCCTTGACCGAGCCGAAGATAAAACCGGCATAGCCATGCAGGAAGCAGGCAACCGGAATCCCCAAAGCAGCCATCCGTGAACAGGCCTTGTGATCTTTTTCCCGTGCTTCCGGACTGGTATCATAGGCTCCCAGGGTCAGCGCCGAGAAAAGGGCCAGGCGAGCGATATCAAAAACGCTCTTGAGTTCCTGGGAGCGGATCTTCTCCACCTGCTGGACAAAGTAGACCCGGTAGACAAACCAGAGCTCTGTCGCGACGATACAGGCGTAGGTGGTAAATACGATACCGAAGGCCGCAATCGCCGAAGTGAAGTGCGGCGTCATCATGACGTTTATCCCTCGAAAAGGCTGCTGCAAATGCAGCAGCAAGGGCATCATCGCCACCGGCAACAGAGCAAAGGAGAAGACCAGGGAAAACTTGGCGATCTCTTTCAGCTTTTCGACATGGAACACGTGGTACAGCGAGGAGAGCACGAAGGCGCCGGCGACCAGGCCGGTCATGAAGGGGTACATGACGATCTGGATCGACCAGTAAATATATTCGTTCGGCAACACGAACAGTTCTTTAATTGTCCAGGCCTCGCCGTGGACAATCATCTCTGCGGCATGTTCAATCATGATTAACGCACCTCCTGTGCCAAGCCGATGTAGAAAGCCTGCGGCCTGGTTCCGAATTCATCCTTCAGTACCCCGACCCGCTGATTCATGATGATCTGCGTGTTCGGATCATTAACATATTTGATGTTGCACATCTCGCGGGCTCCGAAGGGGCAGGCGTTGACGCAAGCGGTCTCCAGACCCTTGGTAATGCGGTGATAACAGAAGGTGCACTTGTCGGCGACCTTTTCCGTCGGGTGGAAAAAACGGGCGCCATAGGGGCAGGCCATGATGCAGTAACCGCAGCCGATACACCATTTGCGATCGACCAGCACCACGCCGTCATCGGTCTTGTAGGTCGCGCCGACCGGGCAGACCTGAGTGCAGGGCGGGGTTTCGCAATGATTACAGAGCTTCGGCACAAAGAAGGCCTTACCGACATTCTTCGAGTCGATCTCCTTGAATTCCCCTTTACCGAGGTCGATGCGCGATTCGGTATAGCCATAAAGGGCACCATCGGGACTGTCGACGTAGCGACGATCGTCCTTGGTATAGACATAGCGCTCCACCCAGGTGCGGGTGACTTTGGCTGCAAAGGGGATATCGTTTTCGGTTTTGCAGGCTTTCACGCAGAAACCGCAGCCGACACACTTATGAGTGTCGAGTAGAAACGCCCAATGGATATCGGGGTTGGCGGCTAGTACCTCTTTCGGATCAACCAGCTCGAGAGCCGAGAGAGGAACCGAGGCGCCGGCGACAACCATAATCGAATTTTTCAGGAAATTACGCCTCTCCATGCTTACATCTCCTCCAATCTCGGGTTGTGCGGATCATGACAGTCCACACACATTTCGTCGACGTTATGCTCTTTCGGGTCGATACCGGGGATCCGCTTCCGCTCACTGGTGGTGTAGGGCAGATCGGTGTGACAACGCAGACAGACATCGCGGCCGCGATCGATCAGCAGTGTTTCCGGATCATCCGGGTGATCCAGGGCCGGACCGTGGCAATTCTCACAGGCGATGGTGCCGTGCAGGTCTTCGGTGCGAATCTCGACCACGTCACCATGGCATTCGGCACAGAACTCATGCATGTTGGTCTTGCCGGTATCCTGGTACTTGATCGGCTGATTTTTCCATTCCTCCTGATTTGACTGACGATGGTACGAGTACATGAAGCCGTATTCGCCAGAACCAAAATCGTTGGGAACATAGAAGAGTCGGAACACCAGAATTCCGACCACCAGTGCAATGACCGCAAAGAGCGGTCGCCAGACATGACTTTTCACAGTTTTTTCCTTCCTGCTAGATGCCTTTAACGACAAACCTGAAACGAAAGGTTATAAGAATCAACGGGTTGTACTTGCAGCGAAGGGCGCGGCGAAAACCTTACAGACCCTCTCCGCAGTCCGCCTCAAAACCGGGCAGCGGAAGACATAGCTGCCCCTGTCTCTATCGGCTGATCTTCAGCAACAGCGAGGGCACCGATTCGAACGGTAGCCAATGAATAATGCACTTGGTAATTTAACGAATACTGCCCTGGCCGGGACGTCGGAAAAGCGGTGGTTTGCCTGGCATGGCGTCCAGTTAAAGCAGCGTTCAAGCCAAAAGGCTCGTGATGGTCTTGTGAGCGAGGATGCTTCTGGCAAGCCAGGATCCTCAAGAGCGTTCCCAGATCAACAGCGCAGTCATACTGATTCAGATGCAGGCTGATGGGAGCTCATCCCAATCCAGTCATAACACCGAACCAGACTCCGCCAAATCCCCGGCGCGACGTAAAATAGTATTTTGCCATACTGCTGTCAATATAAAAAAACTTTTCCCGACTTTCTTTACAAACCTTAACCGCCGGTAAAATAAGCGGAATTTCACCGCCCCCCAACCAAACAACATTGCTCATGATCGAAAGCCAATAAAAACCCAAACAGCCAAATTTCCGCTTTTTGCCCGACCTGACCAGACTACTATGGTATTTATTACCATTCCAGGCCGACAATGCCAATAAACTCTAATGAACTATTCGAGCTGATCTGGGCTGCGCCGATCAGCCTTGCCGATAAAAAACATCTGATCCCCGATGTGCGAACCGACCCCGTCATCAGCGACGTGGAAATCGCCATTGAGAATCGGGAGACCCACCCTCAACAGCATGGTGAAAATCAGCAAGCCGGCGGCCCAGATCCCCATACTGACAATAATTTCGATCCCGGAAGGGGAATACTCATAAATCTCATGCAGAACATCCGGTACGAAACCCGGAATGACCAGGCCCATCCCTTTTTCAATATATACCCCGACAAAGATCAGGACACAGCCGATCACCAGAGTGACATGGTTTTTCCGCGTTTCCGGAATCAGGAAAATGAGGAATGCGGTGATGTTGAAAATAATGGCCGTCCAGATCCAGGGCACCAGAGCATTATGGCCATGCAGCCCCTGCAACAGATATTGCAGCGGGGCCAGATGAACAGTATTCGAGTAGTAGTCCTTGAAAACCTCCGCTCCAAACAGAAACAGGTTAATGAACATCGCATAGGCGATCAGCTCGGCGACCTTATGGATCGCCTCATCCTTGATCTGAAACTTGGTGTACTTGCGAACCAGGAGAAAAATCAGAATCATGAAGGCCGGCCCGGAACAAAACGCCGAAGCGAGAAACCGCGGCGCCAGGATCGAAGCATTCCAGAAGTGACGGGCGCCGAGACCATTATAAAGAAACGCGGTCACGGTATGGATCGAGATTGCGGCGGGAATCGACAGCAGCAGCAGCGGGGTGGTGAAATTCTTGTTCGGCACCCGCTTGTAGTAGGTTTCATAGAGAATATAGACGGCGATCACCAGATTCAGGATGAGGTAGGTATTCAGCACAACCACATCCCAGGCCAGCAGGGAGGTTGGAAAGTTGAGGATGCCGAGCTTCGGGATCAGATGCCAGAACCGGTCTGGCCGGCCCAGGTCGGCCGTGACAAACATCAGGCACATGCAGATTGCCGAGATCGCCAGCAGCTCGCCGAGCACGGCAATCTCCTTGATCGGCTTCCAGTGATAGACATAGGCCGGAATCACCAGCAGCACCGCGGCCGCCGCCACACCGACCAGAAAGGTGAAATTGGAGATATAGAAACCCCAGGAGACCTGGTCCTTCATGGCAGTGACCACCAGTCCCTTATTTAACTGGTAAAGATAACCGATGACGCCGACGGAAATAATCGCCAACAAAGAGCCAACCCAAATATAATAGGCTTTGCTGCCCTTGGAAACCAGGACCAGAGTCCCCTTAAAAAACGACCAGATATTTTTCATCAGTTCTCTCCGGGACCCTCAGGTTGCATAGAAATAGAAGAACTTCGGCTGGGTATTCAGATCCTCCTTGAGGATAAAGACCCGTTTATTCTCGATGAGATAGCGCATTTCACTAGCGGGATCGTTCAAGTTGCCGAACTTTCTCGCGCCAACCGGACAGATCTCCAAGCAGGCCGGGTAGCGCCCCGGCTGCTCACGCGTCCGCTGGACGCAGAAGGTGCATTTCTCAACCACTCCTTTGGGGCGCGGCCGATTGCCCAGATAATGAGTATCGGGATTGATTTCTTCGGCCGGAAGCTCACCCTTGGCCCAATTGAAATGGCGGGCTCCATAAGGGCAGGCGGCCATGCAGTAACGGCAGCCGATGCACCAGTTGTAATCGACCACCACAATGCCGTCCTTTTCCGGCCAGGTGGCCTGGACCGGACAGACCTTGGTGCAGGGTGGCTTGGAGCACTGCTGACACTGGATCGGCATATAAAAGTGCCCTTCCTCCGGCACCTTTTGCGGATTGTAGTAGTGCTCGGCATAATCCAGCGAGGTGCCCTTCTCTTTTTCCAGCTGAACCACCCGAATCCAGTGAATCTGTGGATCACGGGACTGATTATTTTCTTCGACACAGGCATAAACGCAGCGCCGACAGCCGATACAACGCGACAGGTCCAAGCCGTAACCGTAGGTCACACCCTCGATAGCAGGAGTCGCCTTGACACTGACCTGCTGGCCATACTCTTCGCTATATTCATTACCCAGGCGAGCCAGAACTTGCTGCAGATCGTCCTTGCTCAACTCACGAAAATGTTTTTGAAAGAAAGCCTCCCAGACCGCGGCCGAGGCATCGCTGGCTGGAACCGCCAGGGCGGCAACACCCGTCGCCAGCC
Organism: uncultured Desulfuromonadales bacterium; assembly: GCA_947259685.1. Next base: position 8,728 of record CAMYNC010000138.1, read on the forward strand.
CCTTTAAGGCGGTGCGCCGGTCGATCGCCAATGGATTGTGCTTACATTTCGAGTGGTCCGACATATGTCAATCTCCCAGGATTTAAGCTGCTGAATTTAATGACGCCCTTCTCCGGGTCGCACCGGTGGCGGGAGAGGCTGCAAAGATTTGAATTTTGGGTCGTGCGGATTATGGCAATGCACACAGAGCAGGAACTGCTTGTCGCCATTCCAATAACCGGTCCGCTTGCCGTGAATGCCGACCTTCCAGTCGCGGAACTTATCTCCATGGCACTGCCCGCAGAGCCGGTAGGACTGATCAAAGGGGATGGTCGCGCCATTGACCAGACGCAGAACATCGCGGTCGTCCGGATTATGACAGTCAAGACAC
>CAMYNC010000139.1 GCA_947259685.1 uncultured Desulfuromonadales bacterium
AATGGCGCGCCGCGGAAGATTCGAACTCCCGACCTTCTGATCCGTAGTCAGACGCTCTATCCAGCTGAGCTAGCGGCGCACACGAAAGACCAGAGTTATCGCTCAATCTCCGACCTTTGTCAACTCTTTTTTGCGATTTTCAGCCTGCCGGCTGATACCCCAGCAAGGTGAAATTATAACGCGGATGCTGGAACGCGTGGGTGTCGGGATAAAGCCCGAATAACCAGCCGCGATAGATCTCCTGATCGTTTTCGTGGATGATGATCAGGACCGCAGGGTTGGTGGTTTTATTGGATGCCGAGGTCATCCGCTGACCATCCATGATAAAGGCCGGCAGAAAGTTTTCTACCCTGACCTTCAGGTTTGAATCGGGCAACTTAAAACTGCCGCCGATATCGACCGAGTAGATATCTTCCACCCCGGTCTGCTGATCACGCACGGCAATCTTGACCAGTTTCCACTTCCCCTGAACATTCTCAGGGATCACCACTTCAAGCACCTGAGGGACCGGAGTCCGCACCTGCGGCGCGTCAGCAGCGGGCTGAACTTTTGGTTGCGGCGGCTGTTCACTGCACCCGGCCCCAAAGACCAGCAGCAAACCACCAAGAATTGCCAAAAAAGTTCTGCGCATCGGTACCCTTTGCCGTGGGTAAAATAAAAATGCGGAGTAGAGAGAACCCCTCACTCCGCTTCAAATCTCATCGGATTTTTTGAATAAATCTAAAATGGCGGAGAGGGGGGGATTCGCCCACTCCGTCACCGGCATCATGCCGGCTCCTGCGTCGGCTCCCCTGCGCTCGCTGACGCGGCCGTCCTGGCCGCTTTTCTGACATTAAGTCAGCGCTCGCTCCGCTTCGAATCCCGTGAGAGATTCGGTATATATAAATGGCGGAGAGGGGGGGATTCGAACCCCCGGTTCCATGACAGAACACTCGCTTAGCAGGCGAGCACCATCGGCCTCTCGGTCACCTCTCCGCAACAATCAATCTATTCAGTTTTTAACCGCAAGGCAAGCGATTGCTTGTCTGCAGTTCGAATCCTGTGAAAGATCCGTTTTGGCTTAAATGGCGGAGGAGGTAGGATTCGCCCACTACGTCACCGGCATCACGCCGGCTCCTGCGTTGACTCCCCTGCACTCACTGCCGCGGACGTCCTGTCCGCTTTTCTGACATTAAGTCAGCGTTCGCTCCGCTTCGAATCCTGTGAAAGATTCGTTTTGGCTTAAATGGCGGAGGAGGTAGGATTCGAACCCACGGTACTTTCGTACAACGGTTTTCAAGACCGCCGCCTTAAACCACTCGGCCACTCCTCCGCAGCCTTAACGCTTTTTATTTTTCCGAAAAACTCAGGGACCTTAGCGAATTTCGATGCAAATTGCAAGCGGAAATATAACCGCTCAGCAAGGATTTTTTAGCTTCGACCAGCTATTTCTCGATCTTTTCCAAGCCGCCCATATAAGGCTTGAGAACTTCGGGGATCAACACCGAGCCATCGGCCTGCTGGTAGTTCTCCAGAATCGCCAGAAAGGTGCGGCCAACCGCCAGCCCCGAACCGTTCAGGGTATGCACCAGCTCCGGCTTTTTGCCGCCCTCGCGGCGAAAGCGGATCGATGCCCGCCGAGCCTGGAAATCGCGAAAATTGGAGCAGGAAGAAATCTCGCGATAGTTATCTTGACCGGGCAACCAGACCTCAATATCGAAGGTTCGTGCAGCCGAAAAACCGATATCCCCGGTACAGAGGTCCACCACCCGGTAGGGTAATTTCAGCAGTTGCAGCACCTTTTCGGCATTCTGCAGCAGCTTATCCAGTTCGGCATCGGAATCCTCGGGACGGGTGAACTTGACCAGCTCGACCTTATTGAACTGGTGCTGGCGGATCAAGCCGCGGGTGTCGCGACCGTGCGAACCGGCTTCCTTGCGGAAACAGGGGGTATAGGCGGTGTAGCAGAGCGGCAGGTCCTGTTCGCTGAGAATCTCGTCACGGTGAATATTGGTCACCGGGACTTCGGCCGTTGGGATCAGGAACAGGTCGACCTCTTCAGTGTGAAACAGGTCGCTTTCAAACTTCGGCAGCTGCCCGGTCCCGGTCATCGAGGTCCGATTGACCAGAAACGGCGGCAGGGTTTCGGTATAGCCGTGCTGCTCGGTGTGCAGATCGAGCATAAAATTGATCAGCGCCCGCTCCAGCCGTGCCCCGGCCCCGATGTAAAGGGCAAAGCGCGCCCCGGAGAGTTTGCTGGCGCGTTCAAAATCGAGGATCCCCAGGTCTTCGCCGACATCCCAATGGGCCTTGGCGGTAAAATCGAAGTTGGGCTTCTCACCCCAGCTGCGGAATTCGACGTTGTCTTCTTCGGAGGCGCCGACCGGGCTTAATTCATGGGGGATGTTCGGCAGGCCCATCAGCAGTTCGCTGAGCTGCTCTTCAACGCTGCGCAGCTGGTCATCCAAAGTCTTGATCTGCGCCGAAACGTCTTTCATCCGGGCGATCTCGCCCTGTACCTGGCTTTTGTCCTTGGTCTTGCCGATCAGGGCCGAAACCTTGTTCTTTTCCGCCTTGAGGGTTTCGGTCTCGCTGAGCAGTTCACGCCGCTGCTGGTCAAGCTGCTGAAAGGAGGAGAGATCGATCTCCCCGCTGCGGCCGGAAAGAGCCTGTTGAGCAGCGGCAAAGTTTTCGCGCAAGTATTTGATATCGAGCATGATTTACTCCTGTAAAGGCCTTTATCCAAACGGACAAAAGTTGATAACACTTCTATTTCACAGGGTCAAGGATTGCAGATTTTTTTCACACCAGGCGTACGAGCGAGTGATGTGCGGCAGATGCTAGGCGCGGACTGAAATCACCCCGCAGGCGTAGCGGCGCTACGTCGAGGATGGGATTTATGTTCGCAACGCCGCAGATGCTGTGCAGCGCTCGCTCGCCTCACTCGCTCCCCCCCTTGACCCACCACTCTTTATCCTCATCAAACCACCACTTCGTCGAGTCTGTCTCCCAGATCGACTCAGCCAGCTGCTTAGCCGCCTCGCTCTGCAGCCGCTGCAAGGAAAAAGGGTACCATTCATCGGCATAGCGGTTACCCAGATCCTTGTGCTCCTTGAGCGACAGGATCATCTCCAGCTGATCAGCATCGTGGGCCAACTGCGCCTCGCGGGTTTCTTTGGCCAGAAACTCTTCCAGGGTCCTGCGGTAATCATCACCAAACGGCAGCTGACTGGCCAGATCCTCAACCGCTTTTTGTTCATCGACCTTGACGTACTTCTTATTGACATAATTCAGGTCGCCGGTTCGCGCTTCGGGAATATCGTGAAACAGACAGAGCTGCAGCACCCGGCCGACATCTGCCTGGCCATCGAGCTGCGCCAGGGTGTAGCCGATCATCGCCGTGCGGAAGCTGTGCTCAGCAACCGATTCAGCCCCCGAACCGAGAAACTGAAAACCGGTGCGCGGGGTACGCTTGAGCATGCCGACTTCGAACAGAAAATTGGCGAGGTTTTTCATCTTCATTTCTCCGCTGCTACAGTGGAAATCTTCAAAAGTGGCCTGTAGGGGCGACCCGATGGGTCGCCCGAGAATGACGAAATGCCACAATCCGGGCGACCCATCGGGTCGCCCCTACAAGATCAATTCAATCCCTCTATCCGTGCCAGACCAGTAACACCCCAACAAGGATTAGGCTGGTCGACGCCAACCGGATTCGCCCAAAGGATTCACTCAAAAACAAAATCCCGATCAGCACCCCGATCAGCAGACTGACCTGACGCACCGGCACGGCATAGCTGACCGGCGCCAACTGCAGGCCAAACCGGAATGATAAGAAAGATGCCAGCATCACCGGCCCCGACCAGAGCACCAGCTTGCGGCTCTGCCGCCACTCTTCCAGCACCCGACCGCGATAGCAGGGGCGCAGCAGGTTCAGGCTCATGATGCTGAGCATGAAAAAAACCAGGACGTAGGTAAAATGATAGGCGGAGTAATCATCCACCCCGGTCTTATCGAGGATCGCGCCGATCGAATAGATGAACCCGGCCAGCAGTGCCGCCTGCACCGAACGATCTCCCAGCTGGGTAAATGGTCGAAAGATTTCGCTGGTTTGCAGGCTGCGCAGCTGAATACAATAGGCCCCCATGACAATCAGCAGAATTCCGGCAAGTCCCTCCAGCGACAGGGTTTCCCCGAGCAGCAGCACCCCCCAGATCGGCACGTAGAGCATTGAAGTTTGCGCCAGTGGATAGGTCATCGACAGGTCCCCCTGACGATAAGCCACCCCGGTAAACCAGTGATAAAGAACAAAGCAAATCGCCGCAGCGGCTGCCAGCAGCAACGAGCGGGGGGAAAGCTCTGGCAGAGCCCGGCCCGAACCGAACATAAACAGGCTCATCAGCGCAAAAGAGCAGAAAAACATCCACCAGATAAAAATCGTCTTGTCGCGGCTCTGTTTCACCAGGAGGTTCCACAGGGCGTGCATCAGGGCGGAGAAGACGATCAATAACAGAGCCAGAGTATCCATGGCGGGCATTCTAGCGGATGGTTTCTCTTAAAGAAAGCGCCTTTGACAGACGGCTGCCGGACGCTATTCTTGAGGTATACAATTTCATAGGGGGTGAAAAGGATAAATTATGAGCGATTTTCGCATAGAACAGGATTCTTTAGGGGAAATGCAGGTTCCCACCGAGGCCCTCTACGGAGCCCAGACCGCCCGCGCGGTAGATAATTTTCCCGTCTCCGGCATCCGGCTGCCGCGGCCGCTGCTGCGGGCGCTCGGGCTGCTGAAGAAACACGCCGCGGAAACCAATCAACAGCTCGGCCTGCTGCCGGTCGAAGCCGCCGATGTGATTATCCGCGCCGCCATAGAAGTTATTGAAGGTCAACTGGATGAGCACTTTCCGGTTGATACTTTCCAGACCGGGTCAGGCACCAGCAGTAATATGAACGCCAATGAGGTGATTGCCAACCGCGCCGCCCGGCTGCTCGGCCAACCGCTCGGCAGCAAGGCGATCCATCCCAACGACCAGGTCAACCTGGGCCAGTCGAGCAACGATGTCTTTCCCAGTGCCATCCATATTGCCTGCGCCGAACAACTGCATAAACAGTTGTTACCGGCCTTGGAACAGCTGCTGCAACAGCTGGCGGAAAAAACCGAAGAGTTTAAAGACATCTTAAAGATCGGCCGCACCCACCTGCAGGATGCCACCCCGATCAAGCTGGGGCAGGTGTTTTCCGGCTACGCCCGGCAGATCGAACTGGCCCATGAACGCCTGTCGGTCGATTCCAGCGGACTCTATGAGCTGCCGTTAGGCGGCACAGCAGTCGGCACCGGCATCAACACCCACCCAGATTTCGCCGCCACCACCATAGCCGCCATTGCCCGTGAGACCTGCCTGCCATTTCGGGAAGCGAATAACCACTTCGAGGCGCAAGGCGCCAAGGACGCCCTGGTGGCTACCAGCGGCAGCCTCAAGGGCTGTGCCGTCAGCCTGTTCAAGATCGCCAACGATATCCGCTTCTTAGCCAGCGGACCGCGCTGCGGGATCGGCGAACTGGTGCTGCCGGCGGTCCAGCCGGGCAGTTCGATTATGCCGGGCAAGATCAATCCGGTGATGGTCGAATCGCTGCTGCAGGTCTGCGCTCAGGTGATCGGCAACGACGCCACGGTCTCCCTGTGCGGCCTGTCGGGCAATTTCGAGCTGAACGTGATGATGCCGGTGATGGCGCACAACATCCTGCAGAGCATTGAGCTGCTCAGCAATGCGATCCGTAATTTTGATGAAAAATGTTTGGCAGATCTACAGGCGGATGAGCAACGCTGCAGCGACCTGCTGGAGCAGAGCTTGGCGCTGGTCACCGCCTTGGTTCCGGAGGTCGGCTACGATCGCGCTGCCGAACTGGCCAAGCAGGCGCACAAAACCGGACAAACCTTAAGGGAGTTGGCACTGGCGGATGGGGTGGCTGCGGAGGTGCTGAATAAACTGCTCGATCCGGCGTCAATGACGGAACCGAAGATTTAAAAATTAGCAGGGCGACCCGACGGGTCGCCCCTACAATGAAAACGGAATGATTTTTATGCTGGGACGAGGCGCTGCCTCGCCCGCCTTGTTTCAGGTCAACGCCCGTAGGATCCCCTCACCCAGCACCCGGCGCTGCCAGTTTTTCAGCAGTTCGATCCCCTCCAGTTGTTTTTCTGTGCGCGGCTGTCTGCGGGCCAGCTCTTCGAGCAGGGCATTGTTGATCAACACACCCGGGTCCAGTTCCATCTCTGCGGCAACTTTTTTTCGCCACTCTTTCAGCTGCAGCAACCGCTTGTCGACCGCGGGATCCTTTTTCCGTCGCTCGCCGCGCGGATAGACCGGCAGCGCGGTTTCCGGCAGCTCATTGGCCAGACTGATCGGCTCCAGGAGTTTACCGCCATAGCGTTCAATCAAGCGCGGCGAGAGCCCCTCGGCTCTTTGCAGCTGTTGCCGTCCTTGCGGGTTCAGTTGTGCCAGCGACGCTAACGACTTGTTACCGATCACCTTATAGAGCGGAGTGTCGCGGCGCCGGGCCTCCTCATCACGCCATTGCAGCAGATTTTCCAGGATCGCCAGCTGCCGCGGTTCCAGCATTCCCGCGCCCTTAAAGCGCAAGAACAGCGGCCCATCATGCACCGCAAAGCGCACCTTTTCCAGCAGGGAGAATTCTTCCTGAACCCATTCGAGCCGCCCTTTTTTGATCAGCTGCCGCTCAAAAATCTCCACCAGCCGATGCAGATGGCCGGTGTCCTCGGCAGCATAACGGATCATCCCCTCAGAGAGCGGTCGCTTCGACCAGTCGGCCCGCTGGTATTGCTTGTCCAGCTCTACGGCAAAATACTTGCGCAGCACATCGGCCAGGCCGAATTTTTCTTCGCCGAGGAACTGACTGGAGATCATGGTGTCAAACAAGCCATTGATCTCAATGCCAAAATCTCGGGCCAGGCAGCGGATGTCGTAATCGGCAGCATGAAAGATTTTCCGGATGGCAGGATCGGCCAGCACGGCTTTAAGTGGGGTCAGTTCGGCACCGGCCAACGGATCGATCAGCACAGTTATTTCCGAAGTCGAAAACTGCAGCAGGCAGACCTTTTCCTGGTAGTTGTGCATCGAGTCAGCTTCCAGGTCGACAGCGATCACCGTCTGGGCCTGCAGTTCTTTAGCAAAAGCAACCACCTCTGCGGTTGTGGTGAGAATCGGTGGTAAAGACATTTATCCTCCAGAATTCGGCAGTTTGCCGAGGGCTTTTTTGTGCGCGCCGTGCAGGGCCAGCTGCTCCAGCTGGCTGCCCGAGCACCAGTCATTTTCGCTTTCTGCGATCCTTGGTAGCTCTGCTATCGACAGTTGAAACAGCTGCAGCTCCAGGCGGAAGTGACTGTAGATATGCTTGATGCTGCCGAGCGGATGGGGCTTGCCACTCAGTCCCAAATCAGCCATTAACCAGGCGAGCTTATCCGCGCTGGATTCGCCAGCCTGCAGATCGATGGTTGGAAATTCCCAGAGACCGCCAAGAAAGCCGCTGGCCGGCCGTCGCCGCACCAGGTAACACCCCTGACGTTCGATCAGCAGGGCCAGCTGCTGCCGAAGCGGGATCTTTTTACTCGGCTTTGTCAGCGGCAGCTGCTGCTCCAACCCCAACAGCCGCGCCTGACAAAGCTGATTGAGCGGACAGTTCTCGCAGCGCGGCTGGCGCGGAACACAGACGGTTGCCCCCAGGTCCATGATCGCCTGGGTGTAATCATGCACAGCTGCTACCGGTGTCAGCAGCTCCGCCCATTGCCAAAGCTGCTTCTCCGCTGCGCTTGACCGGGGCAGTTCCTGCAACGCAAACAGTCGACAGAGAATCCGCCGCACATTGCCGTCCAGAATCGCGGCCCGCTGGTCAAAAGCCAGGGCGGCAATCGCCCCGGCGGTCGAACGCCCCACCCCCGGCAGCTGTTGTAACTCTGCTACCGTCGCTGGGAAGCAGCCGGCATGTTCTTCGACCACCATGGTTGCTGCCGCATGCAGGTTGCGGGCGCGGGCATAGTAGCCAAGTCCGGCCCAAAGGTCGATGACGCTTTCCAGCGGAGCCACCGCCAGATGCTCAACGGTTGGAAAATTCTCCAGAAACCGCCGGTAATAACCGATCACCGCGGCAACCGTGGTCTGCTGCAGCATAATCTCTGACAGCCAGATCCGGTAAGGGTCACGGGTCTGCCGCCAGGGCAGTTCGCGCCCTTCCCGGCCATACCATTCCAGCAGCAGAGAGGCGACACTGGCAGGGTTAAAAGGCATCGCGGCCATCAATTTACCCTCAACCGATCTCCCGTAGCGCAGCCAGGGTCTGCTGCATCTCTTCGCGGGTGCCGATCGAGATCCGCAAGCCATGCTTGAGAAGCGGATCGGAAAAGTAGCGCACCAGAATTTTGCGCTCGAACAGCGCATCATAGACCCGCTTGCCATCCCGATCAGGTGGACTGACGAACACAAAGTTGCCATGCGAAGTGATCAGCTGGTAGCCGAACTTACCCAAAGAGGCGCAGAAGCAGTCGCGCACGTTGCGCACCCTTTCGACGCTCAGCTGCAGATAATCCTGATCTTTAAGCGCGGCACTGGCTGCCACCAGCGCCAGTCGGTCAAGATGATAGTGGTCACGGATCTTATCCAGGGCCGCGACCACTTCGGGACGAGCCACCGCCAGCCCCAGGCGCATCCCGGCCAGGGAATAGCTTTTGGAGAAGGTCCGGGTAACGATGATATTCTGGTACTTTTCCACCAGCTCCATGGCACTGCTGTCGGCAAAATCGACATAGGCTTCATCGACCACCAGCATCCCGGCACAGCGCTGGGAAATTTCCTCGATGTAGGCGTTGTCGAAAATAAACCCGAGCGGAGCATTGGGACTGGTGAGGAAAAACAATTTCCCTTCATAGCGCGCCGGAAAGTCCGCGATGCGAAAATCCTCGCTAAGGCCGAAGGTACGGATCTTTGCGCCCTGAATCTCCGCCAGGGTGGCATAGTAGGAGTAGGAAGGGTGGATGTAAGCAATCTCCTC
>CAMYNC010000140.1 GCA_947259685.1 uncultured Desulfuromonadales bacterium
CGGCACCGCTGCAGCCCGCTGCTCAATACGGCGAAACTCGGCCTCAAAGTTGGCTTCAGAAAATTTGAGAATCAGCATGATTCGAACCTAGCTCCTACAAGCTTGACTTACTGCGAAATCTTAACCTCATCGCCAAGCAACGGCTCCAGCTCCTCGATAATTTTGCTGATCCGCTGATGCTTGGTTTTCAAGCTGGCACGGTTAACGATGAGTCGGCTGGTGATCTCGGCGATGGTTTCGACTTCAACCATACCATTGGCCTTAAGAGTGCCGCCAGTCGAGACCAGGTCGACAATCCGTTCGGACAGCCCTACCAACGGCGCTAACTCGATCGAGCCATAGAGCTTGATCAGTTCGACCTGTACTCCTTTGGCAGCGAAATGGCGTTCGGTGAGATTCGGATATTTGGTGGCGACCCGGATGTTCGACCAGTTGAGCGGATCATCATCTTCCTGCAGCGCTTTCGGTTCCGCGACCACCAGGCGGCAGTAACCGAACTTAAGGTCGAGGGGTTCATAGAGGTTTTTCCCCTGTTCGAGCAGGGTGTCCTTGCCGACCACGCCGATATCGGCACACCCGTACTCGACATAAGTCGGCACATCGGTGGCACGCACCGCCATGAAGCGATATTTTTGTTCGGAATTTTCAAACACCAGCTTACGGCTGCCTTTATCATCCATTTCCGGGCAGGTGATGCCAATCTGGCCGAACAGCTCCATCGAATCCTGCATAATCCGCCCTTTGGGCAGGGCGAAGGTAATCCAGTCGCTCATCGTCACTCCTGTTCGCGCCAGATGCGGGCACCAAGTGCTGCGAGTTTCTTCTCAATTTTTTCGTAACCACGGTCGAGATGATAGATCCGCGAAACTTCAGTGGTATTATTCGCCGCCAACGCTGCGAGGATCAACGAGGCGCTGGCGCGCAGGTCGGTTGCCATCACCGGGGCACCGGTCAAATCCTGATTGCCGCGGATAATCGCACTGTGACCATCGATCTGAATTTCGGCACCCATCCGCTGGAGTTCACAGACATGCATGAAGCGGTTTTCAAAAACGGTCTCAGAGATCCGGCTGGTGCCCTCGGCCTTAGTCATCAAGGCCATGAACTGAGCCTGCATATCGGTCGGAAAGCCTGGAAAAACACTCGTGCGGATATCGACCGGGGTCAGCTGTTTCGGGCCGACAATCCGTAGGCCGTCGGCTTCCTTGCGGATCAGCACCCCAGCTTCGATTAATTTGCTCAGCAAAGCTTCCTGGTGTTCCTCAACCGCGCCGCGGACCAGCACATCCCCAGCGGTGATTGCCGCAGCGATCATGAAGGTGCCAGCCTCGATCCGGTCGGGAATGACGCTGCACTGCAACGGCCGCAGCTTTTCCACCCCCTGAATACGAATAATCGCGGTGCCCGCGCCTTCAATTTTAGCCCCCATACTGATAAGCGCCTCAGCCAGCTGGACGATCTCCGGCTCGCGAGCGGCATTTTCCAGCACCGTCTCCCCTTCCGCCAGCGCTGCCGCCATCAACAAGTTTTCGGTGCCACCGACGGTCGGCAGGTCGAAATAAACCTTGGCACCGCGCAATCGCTCGGCGGTGGCTTCGACATAGCCATGATCAAGCTGGATCCGGCCACCCAGGGCTTCGAAACCTTTTAAATGCAGATTGATCGGCCGGGCGCCGATGGCGCAACCGCCAGGCAAGCTGACCCGAGCATGCCCACAGCGGGCCAGCAACGGGCCGAGGACCAGCACCGAGGCGCGCATGGTCTTGACCAGGTCGTAAGACGCCTCAACACTTTGAATATTACGCGCATCAACGCGGATACAATCCGCCTGACGGGAGACCTCTGCGCCTAATTCACGCAGCAGCTTGACAGCCGTGTCGATATCACGCAGCTTAGGGACATTGCAGATTTCACTGACGCCATCAACCAGCAAGGTGGCAAACAGCAGCGGCAATGCCGAGTTCTTCGCTCCGCTGACCTGCACCTCGCCTGCGAGCGGCAGCCCGCCCTGAATCACAATCTTTTCCAAATAACCCTGCTTTCTATTTAACGCAACCGCCAACCACCCGGGGTTGGCCGGCATAATCATTGCGAAGATAAACATCACTCAGCCCGGCAGCGGTAAATAACTGTTGCACCGCTAATGCCTGCTGGTAGCCAATTTCAACCAGGAGCCAACCGCCAGGATTGAGACGATCAATCGCCTGGCGGGCCAAATGCTGGTAACAGGCCAGCCCGTTATTCCTGGCCAGCAAAGCCTGCTGTGGCTCAAAACAGCGCACTTCCGGCATCAACTCATCCCATTCGGCTGATGCGATATAGGGCGGATTTGAAACAATCAGATCAAACCGTTGCACCGGTAGTTCCGCCAGATCAGCTTGCAACCAAGCGATACGCCCAGCGACCGCATGCTTTTGTGCATTTTCTTGGGCCACTTCAAGGGCCGCTACCGAGATATCCAAACCGGTCAACTTCCAGCCAGTTAATTCTGTCGCCAGGCTGATCAGAATTGCGCCGCTGCCGGTGCCAACATCAAGCAGCTGGCCGGTTTCGCCCGCATGGGTTAAAGCCTCTTCGACCAGAATTTCGGTGTCCGCACGAGGAATCAGCACCGCCGGGGAAACAGCAAATTCGAGCGACCAGAACTCAGTCTGACCGATCACATATTGTAAAGGCTCTCGCCCACCGCGCCGCTTGACCAGGGGGCGAATGACATCCAGTTCCGGGGCCGTCAGCGGTCGATCATAATTGAGATAAAGCCCGACCCGGTCGAGCTCTAAAGTATGCGCCAGCAGCAGCTCGGCATCCAGGCGGGGGGTATCGATCCCTTTGTCGGTAAAATAATCGGTCATCCAGCGCAGCAGCCGCAGCAGAGTCCAGGTTTCGCTCAAGCACTATCCCTCCTGCTGGCTCATCTGCGCAGCCTGCTGGTCGGTAATCAGTGCCTCGATCACCTCGTCGACATCCCCCTGCATGATCGCATCAAGCTTGTAAAGGGTCAGGCCGATACGGTGATCGGTACAGCGCCCCTGGGGGTAGTTGTACGTGCGGATCCGCTCACTGCGGTCGCCGCTACCGACCTGATTCTTGCGGTCGGCAGCCATGGCGGCATTTTGCTCGGCCTGCATCTGATCGTAGATGCGTGACTTGAGCACCTTCATCGCTTTGGCTTTATTTTTATGTTGGGATTTTTCATCCTGGCAGGCGACCACCACCCCGGTCGGGATATGGGTCAAGCGGACAGCCGATTCGGTCTTATTGACGTGCTGCCCACCGGCCCCGGACGCACGATAGAGATCGACGCGTAGATCGGCGTTGTTGATCTCGATATCGACATCCTCAGCTTCGGGCAACACCGCAACGGTGCAGGCCGAGGTGTGAATCCGCCCTTGAGTTTCGGTGTCGGGAACCCGCTGCACCCGGTGGGTGCCGCTTTCGAATTTCAGTCGCGAATAAACCCGTTCACCACTGATCAGGGCGACGACTTCCTTGAATCCGCCACCGTCGGTCTCCGAGACGCTCATCATCTCAACCTTCCAGCGGTTGCGATCGGCGTAGCGGGAATACATACGAAACAGATCGGCGGAAAACAGCGCCGCCTCATCACCGCCGGTTCCAGCGCGGATTTCGAGGATGATATTCTTGTCGTCGTTCGGATCTTTCGGCAGCAGGAGGACTTTCAATTCATCCTCCAGCTTAGCTTGCAGCCCTTCCAACTCTGGCAATTCTGCCTTGGCCAGTTCTTTCATTTCCGGATCGCTGTCCTGTAACAGCTCACGGTTCCCTTCGATATCACCGCAGACCTGCTTGTACTTGCCGTAAACCGCAACCACTTCACTGAGATCGGCATGCTCCTTGGTCAGCCCACGGTAGCGCGTCTGGTCAGAGACCACCGTGGGATCGGAGAGCAGCCCCTCGACCTCGCGAAACCGGTCAACAACATCTTCTAAATTCCCAAACATAAACGTCTTTCAGCCCAGACCGGCAAATTCTTCGCGCACTGCAATGATCTGCCCACAGGTCATCTTCCCTTCGGGACAGCTCCCGGCGATGCAGCCGGGACCGGCCTTGGCAAACAGGGTCGGGGCAACCGGCTTGACCAGCGCCAGCATCTGCTTGGCCAATTCCTGAATTTCCCATTGGGCCCGGCGACAGCAGCGCAGGGCAAAGAAGTGGCGCAACTCGCGGCCATTCATTGTAACCACCAACTTGGTGGTCGCGGCATTCGGCAGCAGAAAACGAGCATCCTCGGCAGGGATCTCGGCATCGAGCATCTCGCCGTAAAATTGATGAATTTCGTCGAGCAGTTGTTGATAACGTTGATTCAGTTCCGGCTTTTCCGCAATGCTCGCCGGGGTCACGGCAGAAAAGCGTTTTTTATGGGACACATAACGCTGGCTTTGCTGCGAATAGGAGGCCAGTCGGTGGCGCACCAACTGGTGCGAGCAAGCGCGGCTGATCCCCTCGACACCGAAGGAGAAGCAGACATGCTCCATCACCGAATGATGCCCGAGGGAAAGGATCTTCTCGAGAAATTCCTGCCGGTCGGTCTTGCTTTTTGCCATCAATTCATCGATCGATGAATTTGAATAACAAAGCCTGGCCGCGGCGGCGACCACCTGCTCCGGATCTGGGGTATGGATTAACAGCTCGACATGCATAGAAGAAATAAAGCCTTAAACGAAAAAAGGCGGCCCGTCGGGCCGCCTGATTCTTACCCGGATTACTTCTGGGCGTACTTTTTGCGGAAGCGCTCGATACGGCCGGCCGTATCGATCAGCTTCTGCTTGCCAGTGTAGAAAGGGTGGCACGCCGAGCAGATTTCAGTGTGGATCTCTTTTTCCAGCGTGGAGCGGGTTTCAAAAGTGTTCCCGCAGTCACAACGCACGGTCACATCTTGATACTTGGGATGGATTCCTTCTTTCATCTTTTTTCTCCTTGGCGGCCTGGCTTTGGTACAGACCTATAGGTATTAGCTGTAAACAAACCGCTTAGATATCACTTTTGGCCTCGCCAAGCAAGCGCTTATTGATTCATGGAATCTAAAAATTGCTGGTTGGTTTCCGATTCCGCCAGCTTTTCCAGCAGGAACTCCATGCCATCGACAGTATTCATACTGGAGAGCACCTTGCGCAGCAGCCAGGTACGCTGCAGCTGGCTCGGATCGACCAACAGGTCTTCTTTCCGCGTACCGGAACGGTTGATATCCATCGCCGGAAAAGTTCGCTTGTCGGCCAAACGGCGGTCGAGGTGCAGTTCCATGTTGCCGGTGCCTTTAAACTCTTCGAAGATAACCTCATCCATCTTGCTGCCGGTATCGATCAGCGCGGTGGCGATGATGGTCAGGCTACCACCTTCTTCGATATTTCGGGCCGCACCGAAGAAACGCTTCGGCTTATGCAGGGCGTGAGCATCGACACCACCTGAAAGGATCTTACCACTTGAGGGGATAATGGTGTTATAGGCGCGGGCCAGACGGGTAATCGAGTCGAGCAGAATGACCACATCATGCTTGTGCTCGACCAGTCGCTTGGCCTTTTCGATGACCATCTCGGCAACCTGAACATGGCGGTTGGCCGGCTCATCGAAGGTCGAGGAGATCACTTCGCCGTTGACGCTGCGCTGCATGTCGGTGACCTCTTCCGGGCGTTCATCGATCAGCAGGACGATCAGGTAGGCCTCAGGATGGTTGACCGAAATCGAATTAGCAATATTCTGCAGCAGCACGGTCTTACCGGTACGCGGTGGCGCAACGATCAGCCCTCGTTGCCCTTTGCCGATCGGTGAAACCAGATCGATAATCCGCGTTGACTGGTTTTCCGGGCCGTTCTCCATCTGCAGTTGCTGATCTGGGTAGAGCGGAGTCAGGTTATCGAAAAAGGTCTTTTCGCGCATCTTCGCCGGATCATCGAAGTTAACCTCGGAAACTTTCAACAGCGCGAAGTAACGCTCTCCCTCTTTTGGCGGACGGATCTGACCAGCCACGGTATCGCCGGTGCGTAGCGCGAAACGACGAATTTGCGACGGCGAGATATAGATATCATCCGGACCCGGCAGATAGTTGGCATCCGGCGCACGTAAAAAACCAAAACCATCCGGCAGAATTTCCAGAACCCCTTCGCCAAAAATGGCGTTCTTTTTAGCAGCTGTGGCATTGAGGATGTTAAAAATCAGATCCTGCCGGCGCATGCCGCCGATCTCTTCCAGGCCGAGTTCCTTGCCCAGGGCAATCAGGTCGGAAATTTTTTTCTGCTTCAGATCCTTTAGGTTCATAAACTGTTCTCCAGGGTGTGGCGGAAAGGTTTGCAGGTCCTGCTGTTCCAGGTCGCAAAGTTCAGATGTGCTATTTGGGCTGTATATTTGATAACGAAAAACTCGAAAGTGTTAAAGAGGGGGTAACATTAGGTATATATGTTATAGCAGCGTCTCTAGTATAAATATTACAATATCTGGATGGTTTTTAAGTGGAATCTTATATATTTGAAGGCTATCGCCTAACCTTGATCCGGCAGGACTATTGATTGACAGGTATCGGTCTAACAACACACTGTAATTCTGCTTTTACCCGCTTTGTGGCTTTGTGTCAACCATATAAGCGGAGAAAAAACCTATCAGGCCTAAAGATTTTATTCTGGGCCATGCTCTTTGAGTATCTGTTCAACCCGCTGCAAGAGTTCGCGTGGGTAGAATGGCTTGGTGATATAGTCGATGGCGCCGGCGGAGAGGGCTTTTTCTTTTTCATGCTTGCGCGACACGGCAGTAAAAATTGCCACAGGGATTGTTGCTGTGGCGGAATCCGCCTTTAATTTTCGGCAAACCTCAAATCCATCCATGCCCTGCATATAGAGATCAAGCAAAATCAAATCGGGCTGAAACTGCTGCGCCTTGGCCAGCCCCTCTGCCCCGCTGGCAGCTAGCTCCAGATTGTAGTCTTTGACCATTAACACTTCAATGAAGCGTCTGATCGCCGGTTCATCGTCAATCACCAGAATCCGCGCTTTGCGTTCAATCTCCGGCACCAGCACTGGCTCACTGAGTTGTTGCTCAAAGGGAAACAGCAGACGGAAACAACTGCCCGGCTGTTCTAGGCCGGTTTCCTGCTGCGAGCCAGGACTGTCCGCCCAGACCAGGCCATCATGGCCACGGATTATCCGTTTGACCAGAGCTAGACCCAGTCCGGCGCCCTGGCCCTGAAGTGTTCCTGCAGAGCTGTGCTCTTCGAGGTTACCAATGGTATAAAAGCGCTCAAAAACATGTGCCAGCTGTTGCCGCGGAATGCCGATTCCGTTATCACAGATGGTGACTTCAAAGAAATCCCCGTGCCAGCCGAGCCCGGCGGGAAATTCCGGCCAGAACAACCGAATCTGGTCGGCATCTTTCTGCAGGCTTTCCTGACTGCGCAAACTGCAAGCGACCCGAATTTGACCAGCGTCCGCAGTATATTTGATGGCATTTTCGATCACGTCCTCAAGCGCCCGCCGCGCCATCACCGGATCGACGAGGAATTCCGGCCAGTTCTCAGCCGGAGCCAACTGCAGTTCCAGCCGTCGCTCATCCAGCACCCAACGCAGCTCGTTGCGGATCTCCAGCAGTAAAGCATAGATCGACGTCGGTTGCCGTTGGGGTCGAAACCCTTCGGCCTCCAAGCGGACAATATCGAGCATGTTCTCGACAATATCCGACAGGCGATGGGAACCCTGCATGGCATATTTCAGCAGGCTCTCTTCATCCGCATTGATCCGGCCCGGCAAGCTTTCTTGAAGAAACTCCAAGGCCCCGAGCAGAAAAGTCAGCGGTGTGCGAAGCTCGTGAGAGGCGATGCCGATAAAGTCGCTTTTCAAGCGCCCCAACTCACGCAGCTCGGCATTAACCTTAGCCTGTTCTGCCATCGCCACCTCAAGCTGGCGTTGTGACTCTTCCAGCGCCAGAGCTTTCTCTTCCAGGGCCTGGTGACTGCCCTGCAACTCTTCATAAAGCTGACCACGCTCTAATTCGCGTAGTTTCAGATCGGTCAGATCGCGCGCCATCAGCAGTACGCCGGAAATCTCCTGGCCGTCATGAATCGGTGAAAATTGCAGCGCTAGAGTCACCTGACGGCCGCTCGGCCATTCAAAAAACTGCTCCAACAGCTGATTTTGCCCTTTCAGGGCTCGCTGAAAAGGGGCCGAGTCCAAGGGTTGGGCAACAAACAGTTCCTGCAGACTCTTGCCGATCAAATCCCTGCTCGACCAGCCAAGGACCTGCTGACAGGCAGAATTAGCCCGGCTGATTTCTCCCTGGCTATCCAGAGAGATGATCGCATCCCTGACCGCCTCGAAAAGATTCTGGTAGCGAGCTTCGGAAATCTCAAGATCGAGAATCCGCTGCTGCACTCGAATGCAGTCATCCCGTTCGGCAATACAGTAAAAATTTTGTCTGCTCTGTTTTTTTTGCGGACTCAAGAAAAACTCCGGGCGACCAGTCAATTAATTTAGGCTAATTGTTCCCCACAACAATACCATTAGCGTTCCGCAGCTGCAAATCAAATATTAACCCCAGCAAATACTAATTTGTATTAAATACCATCCAGCAGCCCAGGGCTGATGCCAGTGACAATCTGGTTGAAAAGTTGTTGATAGAGCTTCGGCAGCCGGTCCTGCCCGGACTTGTCTGGTTCTTCTGCCAGCAACGGCTCGATTCCCGCGAAATTGATATTTTTTACCTGCACCTGCTCGGTGCGATTAAAATAGGCTTCGTCGAAATCAGCATATTGTAAAATCAAGGCCTGAAAACTGTCTGCTCCGGCCATCTGCCAGAGCGTCTGTCCATTGCGGTCGATAACTGTCGCGGTCGCCAGCACATCACTGTAGCCAGTGGTCAAGGATTCGAGCAGATTTCGCGACCGGCGGATTTCTTGGACCTTGGCGCCAGTAAACACCACGACCAGCAAGGCGTCGTCGACATTGGGTGGCAGTTCGCTCGCCAGCAAAGAATTCTCCAACAGCTCAGCATCAGCGGAGATGGCACGCACATCAAAATAGCCTTTTTCCCCTTTTAACAATTCAACCAACCGCTCATGCTTGCCCAGGTTGCTCCGGGTCAACAGGTCGTAAATAGCCTCTTTCTGTGGATAATCAAGATTCGCCTGACGGTCAATCAGTAATGGCAAAACCCCTAACACCTGAACCTTGGTCTGGTACTCCTGCTTCGGCACCTGAAAGGTGCCCGAGCCGCAACTACAGAGTAAGATGAGTACTAAGCTGTAGATTAACAGTTTTTTCATTTCAACCTCCTGGTAAATATGAGTGTTACGAACTGTTCACTGCAAAGGGCCCAATCCAGCGAATCGAGCACCGAGCTAGCCTGCTTCCCTGTTTCACTGAACTGGCTTTCGCCCGGCGACCGATCCAGCCTGATTAATAGTCTCATTCGATAAGGTAGCAAAAGAACTGCGGCAGGGAAAGGCGCGAGGGGCCGGGCAAGCAAGACCGTTAGCTTCTCCTTCCTTAAATTTTGGGTGCCAGCTGTGGGTGGGCCTGAATTGCAACCGCAGAAAAATGTTTAATCCCCCAGTCCAGCAGCTCTGCTGAGGGCGCTCGTTGCAGCTCCAGCGGAACCTGTTGGCCCAGAAACCGGAAAGCTTGCCAAAGTGCCAAAGAAGCGTTGGCCTGAGTAATCACTGCCGCTGGCCCGTGCCGTTTACTGAGTTTCTGCTGATCGTCTCCCAAGACCAGAGGCAGATGATAATAGTCCGGAAGCGGTTGCTGCAAGCAGCAGTAAAGATAAATCTGTCGCGGAGTCGAGGCCAGCAGGTCTGCACCACGCACTACCTGGGTCACTTGCGCGTCGATATCATCGACGACGACCGCCAGTTGGTAGGCAAACAGGCCATCCGCCCGGCGCAGGACAAAGTCGCCGATCGCCTGCTGAAGATTCTGTTGCTGGCGGCCGAAAACCCCGTCGTGATAAACAATTTCCTCATCTGCGACCAATAATCTGATCGCCCGCTCGCGCCGCTGACCGATCGGTCCTTGGCGGCAGGTTCCAGGATAGACCGGCCCCTCCTCGCCTGGGTGGGGGGCGCTGAGCAGAATCTCCCGTCGCGAGCAACTGCAATCGAAAACCTGACGCTGCTCGCAGAGTTGCTCCACCACCTGTTGATAGCGTTCACCGCGCTGGCTTTGATAAACCACCTCAGCATCCCATGCGAAACCGAGTTGCTCAAGCAGACGCAGAATCTTCTCGGCAGAGCCAGGCACCACCCGGGGCGGATCAAGGTCCTCCACCCGCAGTAGCCAGCGACCGCCGGCACTGCGAGCCATCAGGTAACTCCCCAATGCGGCCAGTAGTGAGCCGAAATGAAGTGGCCCGGTCGGACTGGGAGCGAAGCGACCGACCGGGATTGGGGGGGGATGGGGTGTCGACATCTAGCATATCCTTCCGCAGGGTTGAACGACCAGCAAATCATGCGTCCTGTCATTGGGCCTGTCAAGCCCCTGCCCCCATCATATTATTGACAAGACACAAGAGTTCAGTGTATTGCTTACTTGCTAAGTGAACTATCTCGGAGGACAATGTGGTCATTACTCGAGCAACAGAATATGCAATCCGCACAGTGATTTTTCTGGCCCAACAGCCAAAAGACGAAATTGTTCTAAAAAAAGACATCTGCCGTACCCAGGATGTCACTCCGGCGTTTTTGACCAAGATTCTGCAGCCGCTGATTAAAACCGGCATCGTCAGCTCTCAACGGGGAGTTGGCGGCGGCTTTCTCCTGGCTAAAAATCCTGACGAGATTACCCTGCTCGATATCCTCCAAGCTGAAGAAGGCCCTCTGAAACTGAACCATTGTCTGGTTGACGCTGACAGCTGTCAGCGCGAGGAGCACTGTTCGGCTCACCAGGTCTGGTCCGAAGTCCAGGGCGAAATGATTAAAGTCCTGCAGCGTTACAGCATCTCTGAGCTGGTGCGCCGCGAAAAAGACAAGTTGCTGAGCATAGGCAACGCATAAATCCAGCTTCCAAGACGAAACAGGGCCGACGGAAATTAATCCGTCGGCCCTGTTTCGTCTTGGAAGGAAAAAATACCCTGGAGACCAGGAGGGATAAGGTCATCCAGGGTAAAGCAGGAGGCTGCCACTGCCTCCTGTAAACGTTCAACCTTATGCAGCCAGTTTACCCCCCAGCGACAGCCTGTCAAACGCGGATCCCATTAATTTCTACTTAGTTTACCCCAAAGAAACCTATTTAAGGTTTTCTTCCGGGTAGGCATTAATGCTGTGAACACTCAGGTCAGGCCCGGCAAACTCCTGCTCCTCATCCAGACGAAAACCGAAAACCATGTCAATCGCCTTATAGACCAGAAAACCGGTTGCCAGAGCGTAGCCCACCGCCAGCAGGCTCCCGGCCAACTGGGCAGCCAAGGAGACGCCGCCTAATCCGCCCAGACTGGTCGAGCCGAAAATCCCGGCAGCGATCCCGCCCCAGGTTCCGACCACCCCATGCAGCGGCCAGACGCCCAACACATCATCGATTTTCCATTTTTCCTGTTCGACCTGGAAACCGTAGACAAAAATCAGCGAACCGAGGCCACCGATGAAAAAAGCCCCAATCGGATGCACCAGATCGGAACCGGCACAAATGGCAATCAGCCCGGCCAGGGCGCCGTTGTGGACAAAGCCTGGGTCATTCTTACTGGCAATCAGGGCAAACAAAACGCCCCCGACCATCGCCATCAGAGAATTGACCGCCACCAGGCCG
>CAMYNC010000141.1 GCA_947259685.1 uncultured Desulfuromonadales bacterium
CACTTTTCGCCTGAAAACCGACCTGTCTCCCGGTACATAACCCCTTGCTTTCCGTCCCCCCCTCACGGAAGGATTGGCTTTGTCGGGATTTCTATATTGCCTTGCTATCTGTATTTTACTTCTATCAGAACTTAATGAGATGGCAATCGCCTGCTGGCTTGAAAAGACGAACATAACTCAGTTAACGAGAGAGAGGATTACGAGCAGGCACGAAAGAAGAATTCCGGTCATTGGTGAGTGATCTGCATGAGATCGTGAACTGATCGAGCCAGACGGTCAAGCTTGGTGACGACAAAGACATCTCCATTCCGCACGTAGGCCAAAGCTTCCTGTAGCGCTGGCCTTGGTGCTCCTCTTCTGCCAGAAACCTTCTCCTCGAATATGCGATAGCAATCAGCAAGCCTTTCTCTCTGAAGGTTTAAATTCTGAGTCGCCGTGCTGACGCGGGCGTAACAAACTTTTTGACCAACGACCATGATGTGCCTCCTTTCTGACTCGCTATGAACTTGACAAAGATCGACAATTGGCAAAGATTGCCATAGTCTGATTTTATAAGCCTATAAAAGGAGAATGTCATGGCAACTATGAATATTTCGCTACCTGACCAGATGAAAACCTGGGTTGAAGAGTGCGTCCAAAGCGGACGATATGCGAATGCATCAGACTATGTACGAGATCTGATCAGGCGGGATCACATAAAATTGGAGCAATTAAGACAGGCCTTGATCGAAGGAGAAAACTCCGGCCCTTCGACGGGTTTGGATATTGATTCCTTTATTGCTGATAAAAAGAAATCACTGTCACTATGAGCCAGGTGATTTTATCCCCCAAGGCGAAGTCGGACCTGAGTGATATCTGGGATTACACCCTTGCTTAATGCGGGATTGATCAAGCGGAGAAATACGTTCGCGAGTTGTGGGCGGCAGATCAAGCGGAGAAATACGTTCGCGAGTTGTGGGCGGCAAGACAAAAACTGGCTTGTGACCCATCGACCTCTGTCGATATCAGCGATGTGAGGAAAGGATATCGGAAATTCAGGTCCGGCTCCCATGTTATCTTCTTCAAACTGACACGTGAGGGGATTGAAGACGTGCGCATACTGCATCAAAGAATGGATTTCGAGCGACATATTGAAAGAGGTTCAAGGTACCATAGAGCCCCAGGTTGATGTGGTCTGTTTTTTTCCCTTCCAAAAATCGCAAATTCACTTTTGAGAATTGCCCTGTCCGAGCTGGCCCTGATTGAAATCGAGACTTATGACAGGATATTTGAAGAGGAAACAGAAGTAGATCGGCCAGTCAAAAGGCAGGATTTCACTTTCGAAGCGACAAAATCTGAAGACGCTTCAATTCTGCTAAATCTTGAAGATTCTCGATACAAAGTGTGCCGGATAACAGGGTCCGTAAGAATTTAGTATTTAACTCCGAGGAAGTCATCCAACCATGTGAGAGGACAAATAAGAGGCCAACACTCTGGCAGAGGAAAAACATGTAATCTGGTTTATGTTAAAGTTTTACTTCTTGTCTGGCCAATGACAACAGGTCGATCATCGCGTCAATCTAAGGAGAGTGGCATGGATAACATCAGTTTCAAGGCCATGGTCGTAACCGAAATAGCGGAAAAGCAATTCACTCGCGAGATCAAACAGAGACAGATTGATGACTTACCGGATGGAGATGTGCTGATCAATGTTCAATATTCATCTCTGAACTATAAGGATGCACTCTCAGCAACTGGGAATAAGGGGGTTTCTCGGAAATATCCACACACACCAGGAGTTGATGCCGCTGGTGTGGTGGCAGAAAGCAAAAGCCCTGAATTTAAGGTAGGAGAGCAGGTCCTGGTTACCGGTTATGATTTGGGCATGAACACTTCTGGGGGCTATGCCGAGTATGTCCGGGTTCCTGCACATTGGGTCGTCAAACTACCGGAGAACCTAACTTTACGCGAGAGCATGGTCTATGGTACCGCAGGTTTTACCGCAGCCCTGTCATGTTTCAAATTGATCAACAGTGGGGTCACCCCGGACAAAGGGCCCGTCCTTGTGACCGGGGCCACAGGTGGCGTGGGAAGTATTGCAACGTCGATTCTTGTTAAAAGTGGCTACGAGGTGGCTGCGGTCAACGGCATCGTCGATGAAGCGGAGTATCTTCTTGAACTCGGGGCCAAAGAAGTGATCAGTATTGCAGATGCCGATGATCAGAGTGGCCGCCCACTCTTGAAGCCACGTTGGGCGGGTGCTATAGATACGGTTGCCGGCAACCTGCTCTCAACGGCGATAAAAACAACTCAATACGGTGGTGCGGTCACCTGCTGCGGCAATGTTGGGTCGGCAGAATTGCACTCTTCCATCTTCCCCTTTATCTTGAATGGTATCACCTTGCTCGGCATTGACTCAGTGAATTGCCCAGTGGACATGCGTATGCAAGTCTGGAACAAGGTCGCTGCTGACTGGAAGCTGGAACACCTTGACAAGATCACAACAGAACTACCGTCTCTGGAAGCTCTAGACGAACGGATTGCGTTAATTCTAGAGGGTAAAAGCAGGGGCAGAGCAATCGTCAAGATTCCATAATAAGCAACACGGTATTTAAATCGCTCTTAAACCCACAATTTTTTATGGCCACCGGGCTTAATCGCGGGGTGGCTGCGATTTATTAAATGCCACTATCCGTAAGACAAAAGCGCCCCAACCTGATTCGGCCCGTCTTGCTTTTTGTGCTGGTATCTGGTCCTGCTTGATTGAAGGAAAAATCGGCCGGATTTAGCATTTCAAAAATCAGGATTTTACTTTTGGATACGAAATTCAGATAGGTCAGACTGTTTTTCAAAAGTAGTAAGTTTTGAAACGTTCCTGCCCCCTGTGCTGATTTGAGCCCGAATCTTTCTCACTTGGTTTCTCTTGCCAGCCCAGGGAATAGATGTATCCGGTTTGGTACTATATTTTCCTGAGCGAATTTTGAAGGAGCATAAACAAACAGTTTGAACTTTTCTCAGTATGAAACTTTATTACTCACCTACCATCAACCAGTATGCCGGGACCTACGCAATAGTAGTTCATTAAGCATCAGCACCAGATAGGAGAGACCGATCGAAACCAGGCAGAGGGTCAAAGCGCCCGTCTCGCCGCCCGGGGTATTGGTGTAATCGTAAATTGCCAATGGAATGGTCTGGGTGACTCCAGGGATATTGCCGGCAAGAATAATCGTCGCGCCGAACTCCCCCAAACTGCGGGCAAAACAGAGGGTGCTGCCGGTGATCAGGGCTGGCACCGTTAAGGGCAGCACCACCGAGCAAAGGGTATCGAACCAACCGGCGCCCAGGGTGCGCGAAGCGTTCAGCAATTGCGGATCGATCTGCTCCATCCCCAGCCGGACAGAGCGCACCATTAGCGGCAGACCGATCACCGCGCAGGCGATCACCGCCCCTTTCCAGCTGAAGATCAGCTGGATGCCGAGAGATTGCAGCAGCTCTCCTAGCGGTCCCTGCTTGCCGAACAACAACAGCAGCAGATAACCGACCACCACCGGCGGCAGCACCAACGGCAGGTTAACCAGCCCGTCGAGCATCGGCTTGCCAGGCATCCGACTGAACACCAATAACCAAGCGATGGCAAATCCGACCGGTAGGGCGACCAGGGTTGCCACCGTGGCCACGCGGGCAGAAAGCCAGATAGCCTGGATATCGGTGGGGGAAAGTTCGAACATAAAGACCTTAGCGGATGACAAACCCATACTGGTTAAATATTTGCTGTGCCTCACCCCCTAGCAGATAGGCCAATAATTGCTGCGCACTCTGGTTTTCCATCGCAGCTTCAGTTAAGGCAATCGGATAGGAGACTCGCGGATAAAGATGCGGCGGCACCGCAAATAAAATCTTGGCCTGTTTTGCCAGCAGCGCATCGGTGCGATAAACGAATGCTCCATCCACTTCACCACGATCCGCATAGATGAGTGCCTGGCGGACGTCTTTAGCCAGAATCATCTTCCCGCTGGCTAGCAGTTGCGGATAGAGTTCGGCCGCCGTCAGTGCTTGAACCGCATATTTCCCGACCGGTGCCGATTGAGGACTGCCGATGGCGACCCGCTCTAAACCTGGTAAATGCTGCATAGAAGTCACACGGCGGTCCGGCATACCAACAAATACCAGACTGTTGTACACCAGAATCTGTTCCGAACCCGTTGCGATCAGCCCCTGCTTCTGCAGGTATTCCATCCATTTTGGATTGGCTGAAATGTAGATATCGCTCGGCGCACCGGCGATAATCTGCTTGGCGAGCGCGCCAGAGGAAGCAAAGTTTGGCAAAACTTTGGCTTCAGGGTGGGAGGACTGATACTCCGTGACCAGTTTTTTGATCACCTCGGTCAGACTTGCCGCCGCAGAAATGCGCACCTCAGTTGCAATTGCCGGCACGGCGAACAACAGGAATATAAGACACAACAGTTCATTACGAATAATTTTCATGTTTCACACCAATCTTCGAAATGCCGATGCTTTGACTGCGGCGTAAACTTGCCCGCCGATCTCCAGTTCCAGCTCGAGAGCCGCCTCACGCACCACCTGGGTGATAAGCTTTTCTCCGCCACAATTCAGCTCCACCCCGACCGATCCACCCTGCGGGATCAGCTCAGTAATGGCACCGGACAGCAGGTTGCGGGCCGAGAGCGCATGGGGATGATTTTTAAACAACAGGACATCTTTACTGGAGAGTTCGAACAATCCAGGCTGCGGGTTCTCGTGATCGCTCAATAACAGCTCATTCTCTCCCCAACGGTAACCGAGCATACTGCCGACCTCACGCGGCTCGGTCAGCGACAGATGGTTGAGGTAGCCTTGCCGGTTGCTGGCCATCCGCTGCCGCGCCAGACTTTCAGCGTCAGTGATTTCCTGCAGCTGGCCGCCGCTAAAATGCAGCACTTGATCGGTGAGCAGCCGCATTTCGCTGAGGGAATGAGAGATGTAGAGATAAGGGATGGCAAAGCGCCGCAGGGTTTTACGTAGGTAGGGAATAATCTGCTCTTTAAGACGTTTATCGAGAGCACTGAGCGGCTCATCAAGGATCAACAGGTCGGGACAGGCGAGCAGCGCCCGCCCGAGAGCGACGCGCTGCTTTTCACCACCGGAGAGATCGCCGACAGCCCGGTGGAGCAGATGGCTGATGCCGAGCGCCGCTGCGACATCGGAGAGCTCCAATTTGCGCCGACTGGCTGAGGTGCGTCGAAACCCGTAGAGCAGGTTGCGGCGCACGTTCAGATGCGGAAACAGATGTGCATGCTGGAACACCACCGCCACCCGGCGTTTTTCCGGCGACAGATCGATCCGTCTGTTGCTGTCGAAGAGACAACGGCCATTAAGTTGAATGGTTCCGGCCCCCGGTTCGAGGAGTCCCGCCAGCAGATTACTGAGGGTCGACTTCCCGCTGCCGGAAGGACCGAAGATGCCGATCCGCTGCCCTTCTACGGCAAAGCCAGCGGCAAATTCAAACCGGCCAAAGCTTTTTTTCAACTCGACTGCGAGGTTCATTATCTATCCTGCGACACTGCAGAAATGCGGGCGCCATATATGGCGCCCCTACAAAATCACGAATTATCCGGTGTAGGGGCGAGACATGTCTCGCCCGCTGTCATCAAAAATTTCAACTTGCCAACTGCGAGGCTTCCAGTTGCTCCAGATCAATATCCTTACCGACCACTCCAGCGGCATCAGCACGACAAAGTTTGCAGTGTCGGGCCTGTGACAGAATCAGTTCAGCCTGATTGCGAACCATCTCGATGGTCGCCTCACTCGGCGGTTCGATATCCTTGAACTTGCCGACCGGGATCACCGGCAGAATGTTCATCATGGTGGCGCCCAACTCGCGCGCTTTAACCGCCAGATCGAGCACTTCATGATCGTTGATACCGGGGATATAGACAAAGTTCACCTTAACCATCAAACCAGCAGCGGCGGCCATCTTCAGTCCGGTCAGCTGCTGCATCAGCAGAATCTCGGCGGCTTCTTCGCCATGCATTTTCTGTCCACCGTAGTGGATCCACTCGTAGACCTTGGCACCGGTTTTTGCCGACAGGGCGTTGATGGTCACGGTCAAACTGTGGATATCGTACTGCATGATCTTGTCGATACTCTCCGGCAGACGCAGGCCGTTGGTCGACAGGCAGAGGGTCATCTCCGGAAAAGCCTCGCGCACCTTGTCGAAGGTTTCGAAAGTCTTCGGGTTAGCCAGCGGATCACCAGGGCCGGCGATACCGACCACTTTCAACTCTGGACCCTCCATCTGCTCCATATGCTCCTTGACCAGACGGACCCGCTCGACCCCCTGCTCGGGAGTCAAGACCCGGCTGGTGACGCCGGGGCGGCTTTCGTTGGCACAATCGAATTTACGTTCGCAGAATCCGCACTTGATATTGCAGCCGGGCGCAACCGGCAGGTGAATCCGTCCCGCCTTGCTGTGATCGCCACCGAAACAAGGGTGTTCCGTCTTCTGCTGCATCTTCATCATCGGGCATCCAGTCGCCATGCTCAGTCTCCTTTAAAACGCAAAAAAGCTTCCGAAAAATCGATTCGAAAGCGCCTTTGCTTAACTACGTTTAAATGGAGAAACCCCGTAGAACAATCCTGTGTTCACGGGGCTTCATTGCCTGTATGTGGTGGGAGACCTCGTCGTATCCCGACTTAACTTCAATTGTTATTGATCATTACAGCATAGGCCGTGCCAAGTTTTAAAAACGGCTAGAAATGGGGTCTTACGGGGAACGACAGGACAAACTGCCTAAGCTTTGTGCAGAATATAATCAAATTGCTTACGGGACAGAAACATAAAACCATTTTGCCTTCAACAAGATCGTTATGAATGTCGTCGGTTCCTGCAAGTTCGTCAGGTGCAGGTAAGACTTGACGGCAAACTTTCCCGGTGCCATGGCCATATAGGTATAACTGATCGTATCGCCCGATTCCCAGGGGCCAACATCCATGGCACGTATAATCCGCTCCCTCCGCACGGCGGGGAGAACCGCGAGTTGCGCCGAGCAGGCCAGGTATTCCTGGGGAGCGGAGCTGATCTGCTCTACCTCGACATGCTGCTGAAAAATCGCATGGGTGACTTCATGAGCAATCGCACCCGTGTAATGAATCCGGTCAAAAGGTTCACCATACATGCTCGGTTTCGGTGAGCCTTTAAGGATCGCGGGAAAGGACATCAGCTGGATCATATCACTGCGACGGTCATAGCTGCCATAGGCGACATAATCATGACTGGCGCAGCAAGACAAATCTCAGCAGCGACTTCAGGGGCAGCAGTCGTGATGACTACTTCAGACCGATTTATACATTGATATTCTTGAGCAAAGGCGCTCGCGAACAACAGAAATCCGCTTAATAGAACTTGAGGGATGACCATTCGATGCATGGCAGCTTCCCCTCCCTCTCGCAATTAAAGCATAGCGCGGAAACGGGCAGAAGATACCAACAGCGACAAATGTAAAAAAAATGGGCAGGACCGCCCCCTCTGAGCGACCCTACCCCTGCCAACGGCCATTGCATCTCTGGAAATTTGAAACTGCGATATCGAACCCTTAGGCGTGCTGGCAACTTCCGGCAGCGCGCTTGCCCCCCTTGCAGTTCCCGCCGCAGACCATATCGTGCGCCAGTTTCAAGGCATCGGCGATCGGTCCTTTTGTCACGATCGAGACAATCCCGACCTTTTTTAGTTCCTGCTTCGGCAGCTCACCGATCATCTCGGTGATCACGACCTTGCAGCCTTCGAGCGCCGCGACAATCCCGTTGAACTGAGGATGCCGAAAAGGATGATCCGGATCGTAGGAGCAGTATTTATCGACAGCAACCTCTTTAAGTGGCTGCGGATTGCCACTGCCGTAATCGTAAATCAGAAAACGCTCGGCGTGACCAAAATGCTGATCGACCTCGGCGCCGGTTTTAGATGCGACTGCGATAAGCATATTCGCCTCCTGTTAGGCTTCCAAGGTGCTGAAGGAGAAGCACTTCTTCGGACAGGCAACACCACAACCTGCACAACCGATACAGTTGTCAGAGTTGACGATACTCATGACCATGCGGGTCGAATCAGTCTCTTCGTCGACCAGATCTTCCGGCCCGAACACCTTGCGGGCGCAGGATTTGAAACAACGACCACAACCGATACATTTTTCCGTATCGATCGAATCAACGAATGTCGGAGTCCAGCTTTCGCCTCCGCGGGTTAAACCAGTTAATAAAGCCATTTCTATCTCCTTTAAGATTTGTAACTTTCAAATTCATTTTCGTAGACCGCTGAAGTAGCGAGCAATTTTCGCTGAGTTCAAGGAAGCCAAGGCGGCACGCGGAGGCGTAGCAAGCTACGCCGCACAAGATGGAGCAGCTGGCTGACGCAGAAATCAGTGAAAAGGGCCGCTACCCTTCACCTTTCATCATCGCCTTACGCATCCATGGCGGCGGATTGCCCTGCATCACTTCCTGCAGCTTGGCCACGGCATCGGCGATCGGCTCATGGGTTTTGCTTTTCAGCGGATGAACTCTCTTTTGCACTAACCGGGCTGCCGCCGGACCACCAATCTCGCCGACATAAACCATGGCACATTCTTCAAGAGCTGCGCCGCGCGCTTCGATCCGATCAGCTGCGTCCCCTTCTTCAGTCACCTGAATCACCCCTGAAAACTCGGCAATTTCAGGGCCGATATTCCAGACGTAAAACTCAGCGGCCTTGCCGAAATGTTCATCGATATGGATTTTATCGGTACTGGCAAATGCGACTTTCATACTCAGTCCTTTACTTTTTTCCCCAGAAACAATTTCAAATCGACGGGTGCGAATCATCTTTTCACCCCTACCGCAACCCTCCCCCCTCAAGGGGGAGGGAGAGGCTTAACAAGTTTTGCAACTCAGTTGCAGAAGCGAGCAATTTTGCGTCAGATCAAGGCAGCCGAGGAGATGCGCGGAGGTGTAGCAGCGCTACGCCGCACAAGCGATCCCGCAGGCTAACGCCGAGCTGGCGTAAAAGGGCCGCTTCCTACCGCATCATTTCGAACCACTGGTCCTCGCAGGTCTCATCCTTAATATCGAGGAACTTGTTGGCGATCATGCTCAGCATGTTGATGGCGCCGGTGTAACCGACCACCGGGCTACGGTGCAGGTTGACCCGGTCGATGATCGGGAAACCGATACGGAACAGTGGAATCTTGGCATCACGTGCTGCCCACTTGGCGTGAGTATCGCCGATGATACCGTCGCAAGGATCGGTCATCAGCAGGCTGCGCATGTGCCAAAGATCCTTGTTGATGTAACAGGTACAACCAGCACCGAAAGGAGAAGACTCAAGCAGTGCATCCATCTCCTTCTTGAATTTCTTGGTCGAACGGGAACAGAGTACGTGCTGAGGAATAGCGCCCATTTCGAGCAAAAAGGAGACAATGCCGAGCAGGTAATCCGGGTCGCCGACAACCGCAAACTTCTTGCCGTGCAGGTACTGCTGAGCGTCGGTCATGGCGTCAACGGCCAGGGCGCGTTCCTTTTTCAGTTCTTCCGGCACCGGCTTGCCGAACATTTCACTCAATTTGAGCAGCAGTTCGTCGGTCTTCTTGACCCCGAACGGCATCGGCATAATCGCCTTCTCGCCGGTGAACTCTGCCTCGACCATCTTCATGGTGGTAACGGACGAATATTTCTGCAGCGAAATGGTCGCCTTGCCGTTGATCGATTCAGCCGCGTCCTCCATCTTAGTGCCGCCCGGGTAGAGCTTGTACTCACCGTCACAACCGGAATCGAACACATCGGAGCAATCAGCCAGCATGGTGTAAGGGATACCCATCAGTTCACAGATACGCTTGTACTCGCGCAGATTACCGACGTTACCATCAAAGCCAGGGATGATATTCAGCTTGCCGGTACATTTCCCTTCAACGCTCTGCCCTTCGGTCAGGGTTGCCAGAATGCTCTTGAGCATGGCGTCGTAACCGTGGATATGTGAGCCATTGAAACTTGGAGTATTGGCATAAGGGGTCGGGAGATCCTCCGGGATATGCCCTTGCAACTTGGCGTTTTTGGAAAACGCGGTCAGGTCATCACCGATAACCTCTGGCATACAGGTGGTAAAGATCGGGATCATCTTCGGCTTGTAGAGGGCATAGGCATTCTCAAGCCCCTCAAACAGGTTGTTCTGACCACCGAATACCGCACCGTCCTCGGTCATGGCGTCACAGGTGGCGGCAGCTGGCTCACGGTAGTGGCGGCTGAAGGTACTGCGGAAATAAGAAGCACAGCCTTGTGAACCGTGCACGAACGGCAGGGCTCCTTCAAACGAGGTAGCGACCATCTGGGCGCCGAGCGGTTGACAGGCGTGAGCCGGGTTAACCACCAGAGAAGTCCGCTCAAAGTTCTTCTCTTTATATTCTTCAGTATTGATCCAGTTTTTAACCCGTTCAATCTCTTCGGGAGAATGTTCGGTCACTTTTTTTAGTGCTACTGCTGCTTCGCTCATGGCGATAACTCCTTTTATTTACCGCAGAGATCGCGGAGAACGCCGAGGAAAACCTAAAAACTTGATTTGTTTTTGATTTGTTTTTAACAAACAAAAGCTTTCCTTCTGCTTTCTTGGTTTTCTCTGCGTGCTCAGCGTTCTCTGCGGTTCAATCTTTTTGTTTAAAACGGGCTCTTCACCAGACTCCAGGTCGGGCTGTTAATCGCCATGTCGATATCACGGGCGAAGATCTTGAAACCTTCGTAGCCATGATAAGGACCAGAGTAATCCCAGCTGTGCATCTGGCGGAACGGAATGCCGGCCTTCTGGAAGACATACTTTTCCTTGATGCCGCTACCGACCAAGTCAGGCTTGAGCTCTTCAACGAATTTCTCCAATTCGAACTCGGAGACGTCATCGTAAATCAGGGTGCCTTTGGCCATCTCTGGTGCAGTCCGGTCGTAATCATCCTGGTGAGCAAACTCGTAACCGGCGCCGGTGATCTGGATACCGAGATCTTCGTAAGCACCGATGGTGTGACGTGGGCGCAGACCACCGACAAACAGCATGGCTGTTTTACCGTCGAGACGCGGCTTGTACTCGGCAACTACGGCGTCCATCTCTTTACGATACTTCTTGATGACCTTCTCGACGTTCTTCTTGATCTTGTCGTCGAACAGCTCGCCGATGGCGCGCAGACTCTCTTCGATCTTGGTCGGGCCGAAGAAGTTGTACTCGAGCCATGGAATATTCCACTTTTCTTCCATAACCTTACACATGTAGTTCATCGAGCGGTAACAGTGGATCAGATTCAGCTTGACCGAGTGGGTGGCACCGATCTTTTCCACTTCGCCGTCACCGGTCCAGACCGACTTGACGTTGAGCCCGATCTCTTCGAGGATCGGCTTGGCGGCCCAGACGTCACCACCGATATTGTAATCACCGATCAGAGCCACATCGTAGGGACCTGCTTTTTCCTGGAACTCAAACTTACCGATGATGTGATCGCGGATCGAATCGTTACTGATGTGGTGACCCAGCGACTGGGAAACACCGCGGAAACCCTCACAGTTACAGGGAACGACCAGCTTGCCGAGCTCATTTTCCATCTTCTTGGCGACAGCGTTGATATCGTCACCGATCAGCCCAACCGGACATTCGGAGAGGATCGACAGACCCTTGTTGAGCGGGAACAGCTCATCCGCTTCCTTGAGCAGCTTCTCCAGCTTGATGTCACCACCGTAGACGATGTCGCGTTCCTGGAAATCGGAGGTGAAGTCCATCGGAAACGAGGTCACGCCAGGAATGCCCTGCATCAAATTCCGCCGGGTACCCCAGCTGTAAACACCACAACCGACTGGGCCATGGGAAACGTGAATCATGTCACGGATCGGGCCCCAGACAACCCCTTTGGCACCGGCGTAAGCACAACCACGCTGACTCATGACACCAGGGACGACCTTCTTGTTCGATTTAACCGCACAGGTCGAAGCACCCGGCTCATTTGCACCTAAGTGCGGTGCGCGTTTCTTCTGCGCCTTCTCCGGCATTTCTGCCAGAGTATCGGCAATTAATTTTTCGGTTTTTTCTATGGTTACGCCCTTGACGGGCTTTCTTTCAGCCATTTGCAACTCCTTTAAATATTTTCACCGCAGAGAGCGCAGAGAGCGCGGAGAAAAGGCTATGGTCCTTTGGGTTAAACAAAAGCAACTGCTCTTGTATTTGTTTAATCTCTGCGTCCTCCGCGTGCTCTGCGGTAAATATTGTATTTATGCAGATTCTGCGACGCCGACGATCGTTTCATCCTCGGCTTCCATGATGCCGAATTCCATCAGCAGGTCTTCTAGGTCTTCCATCTCCAGCGGAGTCGGAACAACGAACATTTTGTTATCAACAATCTTCTGCGCCAGAGTGCGGTACTCCTGAGCCTGCTTGTGCTCAGGCGAGTACTCGATAACGGTCATCCGACGTAGCTCAGCGCGCTGAACCTGGTTGTCGCGGGGAACAAAGTGAATCATCTGGGTGCCGAGACGGGCAGCCAGAGCTTCGATCAGATCGGCTTCACGGTCGGTGTTACGGCTGTTACAGATCAAACCAGCCAGGCGAACGCTACCGGAAGAGGCATACTTGACGATACCTTTGGAGATGTTGTTGGCGGCGTACATGGCCATCATCTCACCGGAGACAACGATGTAGATTTCCTGTGCCTTGTTCTCGCGAATCGGCATGGCGAAACCACCGCAAACAACGTCACCCAAGACATCGTAGAAAACATAGTCGAGGTCCGGGGTGTAAGCGCCTTCTTCTTCAAGAAAGTTGATGGCGGTGATAACACCACGACCGGCACAACCAACACCCGGCTCAGGACCACCCGACTCAACACACATGACATCGCCGTAACCGCGTTTACAGACATCCTCTAACTCCAGGTCCTCAACGGTACCGAGCTCACGGACCTTGTCCATAACCGTATCCTGAGCCTTGGCGTGCAAGATCAGACGGGTCGAGTCAGCCTTGGGGTCACAGCCGATGATCAAAACTCTTTTGCCCAGGGAGGCGAGTCCGGCCACGGTGTTCTGAGTGGTGGTTGACTTGCCAATGCCGCCTTTACCGTAGATTGCAATCTGACGCAGTTTCTTTTCAGCCATTGTCTTTTCTCCTTGTAAGAATTTGTTGTTTGCGGCCTGGCCAGCGCGGTCTGTCCGAGGCGGCATCCCCGTTGATGTGTCCGGTTGATCCGCCAGCCCTGCCATTTTTTGAAACTAAAAAGCCCGACCTGAAAACCAATTTTCCAGGCCGGGCCCCATTGCCCGAAGCAGCTCCACCGTGGTGCTACGTTCGTAGTTCTAATTGTCGTAAACGTAAAAAGCCCAAAAGATAGGTCCGGTTACTCACCGGATTCTTTTGGGCTTCGTTGCCGTGTTGCAGGAAGGTGACTCACTACGTCGTGAGCTGCTCTCCGTGTTACGGCATCTCCTTGTAGCAGGGGCTGTGCCAAACTTTAATGTTTTTTTATAAAGATCTGTTTTTACTTGGGTAATTAGTTTTACAGATAATATTTCTTGAAGTTACCAAGGTGTTTTCAGCGACCAGTCTCTTTGCAGGGTGCACAGAAAATGTGCACAGAAAATGACCAGGTGCATGTCTTCGAAGCAGCGGGAATGCCTGACGTTTTTAGTCGGAAAAGGGGTCAGCTGAGCGACTTATGTTCACCTCTTGTTTTCAGTCATCAGCAACGCAGCCTCCAGGACACTACGACCCCGCTTCTCTTGCTTTTCTTCGATAGGAATGCTTTGGTTACGGTCCACACTTTTCTCATCGGTGAACTTTGTTGCTGAGGCTTCGGCAGTTTGCGGACTCTCTTCGTTACCTTCCGCCAAGTCATGACTCGGTATTTTTCCTGACTCATTTTCAGCGAACTTAGAACTCTCCCAAGCAGTGGCCGCAGCCACCACCGGGCCACCTACCAGGGCCACCTTGTCACACTCAACAGAATCGACTGCTGTGCTGCTTAACGATTCAGCATCCTGAGACTTAATCCCTTCCATTGCAGATGCAACCGAGAGGTGCTCTTCCTCTTCAGCCGCCTCATTTTCCTTCTCAGCATTTGATTCAGCGGCATCCACAGCACCAGTCAGCTGCTCTTGTCCACTAACAGCCCTTTTAATTCGGAGCAGTTCTCGAATATATAAGGCTGACATCAAAATGAATATAACTGCCACAAAAGAGATTAACAGGCTGTCCGGAATCAGCGGCCGGAAGCCTTCGCTCGTGGCAGCGGCCTTTTTACCTAGATCCTGCGGCGGCCCAGCGTTTTTCTTTGCTGGGATCATTGAAGGTTTAACTTTCGCCTCAAGAGAGTCGGGGGCCGCAATTGCCGCCACCACTGAGCTATCAACTGGGTCAAGCCAGTCATTGTCCAGGTAAACTTTCATTATTATCGCATCTGGATAGTTAGCTTTAATCGTCTTAAGAAGATTTTTCGCTCCACTGAAAGTCTTAAAAGCTCCAAGCCGCAGGGCATAATACTTTCCGATCTTTTCTATCCTGAGAGAGTCGCTTTCTTCCTCCTGCAGTATCTCCAGAACCGATCTATATTGCCGTTTGGAATCCTGCTCAAGCAGGTAGCTACCGAGCTGAATAGTATGACCCAACTCTCGAGAATAAGCTAAAGACGGCGCCGCCATCAGCACAAGCAAAACGATTGATGCCTGGATCCAGCCGCGCATATTTCTTCCCCTCATACAGGCCATATTAGCCACTCCCTTTTCAATATTTAGTTCAATAAGACCACAACTCAATAGCTTTGGTCATAGAGACTAAAACGACCAAAACCAACGAGCAATATATACCACATAGAGTGCAAGCTTTTAGACAGGCCTTCCTTTTTGCCTCAAAGCTAGATGAGTTATGCGGATGAAGTCGAGAGAAGGCCTCAGAAAAATTCTAGCGGATATCCCAAGAATGTCTTGAAAAATATGCAACAGGTGCTGAATGCCAAAGGTTTTCAGCACAGTGATAGATGCGATCTGTGCAGTTTTCCCTGACCGTCCGATTGTGCGGAATTGCGCTATAATTAAAACCCAACTTTGCAATGGAGTAGATATGCTGCGCACCTTGGCCGCCCTGACAATTGCTTTGCTGATAGCGATTGTCTGGATGAACGCTGAACGCTCGACAAAGAAGATCAAACTGGGAGGCGGGCCTGAGGGTGGCACTTTTATCGTGTTTTCCAAGGGGCTGGCGAAAATTCTGCAGCAGGAATTTCCCGGAACCAAAATTACCGTTAAAAACTCAGGCGGTTCGGTGGCGAACCTCGATTTGGTCGAAGCAGCTAACGTGGACATTGCCCTGACCTATGCCGGTGACGCCTACCTGGGCAGTCAGGGGCAGTTGGAAAAACACCGCAACCCGCTCGGCAAGGTGCAAGCGTTAGGACGAGTGTACGGATCGACGGCACAGTTGGTCGTCCTGAAAGAAAGTGCTATCAAAACTCCGGAAGATCTCGCCAACCGGCGGGTTGCCATCGGCAGTTCCGGCTCTGGCGCTGCGCACAGTGCCGAGCGCTATTTTCGCACCCTGGGACTCTGGGATGAGATCACCCCGCTTTTCATGGGCTATGATCTTGCCATGGTGGAACTACTTAGCGGTCGTGCCCAAGCGGTCTGGCAATTGGTCGGTGCGCCCAGTTCTTCGATCGTCAAAGCCAACCGGAAACATCAATTACGTTTAGTCGATCTCTCCGAACTCGCCGAGCAAAGCGATTTTCTGCTCCACTACCCTTTTTATTCAAGGGTCAGCATTCCGGCAGGAACTTATCCCGGACAGACCCGCCCAATCGACAGTTTTCAGGACAATACCCTGTTAGTCACCCACAAAGAAGCCGACCCGCAGCTGCTGACCTCAGTCCTTAGCCTGCTATTCAGCCCTCAAGGAATTCAACAGATGCGCAACATTCATCCGGTAGGTAAAGACCTGGACGTGCAGAAAGGGTTACAGGGAGTGCAAATCCCTCTGCACCCAGCCGCGGAAAAATTCTGGCGGGAACGCGGGTTGCTCGAATAAATTGAACCTGAATCAGTGAGTAAACGGTGGATGAAGAGTGCAAGTGCTTGGATTGAATGAGTGATGCTAAAATCTGAGCTGCACCCAAAGGTTCAGCGGTGAT
>CAMYNC010000142.1:0-3079 GCA_947259685.1 uncultured Desulfuromonadales bacterium
CGAAGCCAGGAACCAGGTCACGGATTACATCCGCTTCTACAACGATGAACGGCTGCACAGTTCACTGGGGTACATTGCCCCGAAAGCAAAACTGGAAGGCCGCGACCAGCAAATATTCAAAGAACGAGACAGGAAACTCAACGTAGCCAAAGACGCAAGAAAGCAAAATCGACGGCAGGAAAAGCTTCAACCTGCCCAGCATAGAAATGCTCCAGAAAAGGAGCTCATTACCCAGCTAACTCAACAGGGCTGATTCTCCGATTCCGACTGAGGCAAAACATATTCACGAAGGCAAGCATGTTGAATCAATGCTATCCCGTAACTCTCACCGGTTGTGCCGCGTTCAATGTAGCATTTTAAAAGAAAAAGGAGGCTTTATGCCGCACTTACAGTTTGAAATCAATCGCAGCCTGAAAGACGAAGAAAAGATAACTTTCCATGAAGAAGTCCGACAACTTTTTTCCAAAATCATGGACACAGGGACCGATCATATCTGCATCTCGATCCGCGAATACAGTACCCACAATCTGTCTATTGGACGAGTCGAAGACCCGGAAAAAGATGTCGCTGTGGTCAATGCCGACATTCGCCAGGGTCGAACCATGGAGCAGCGCAGAGAGTTGACCCTTGGTTTTATGGAGTTGATGCATAAGCACTGGGGAGTTAAGAAAGAACAGATGTATGTGACCTTGACCGAACACAAGGGGGAAGATTTCCATTTGCTGGAAAAATATCTGGCGGGTTGGGAAGAGGGCGAAGATCCGTTAGCGGATTAGTTTTCTCAGTAGAACGTATCAAATTGCCCGTCCTCTTGACATATAGGCTTGTTGCTTTAAATATTTCCTTGGTGCTAGACTCACTGCGCTTGATTGACTGTTTTCCAAACTTCTACCGGTTATAGAGGTTACTTTCCCATGATGGCGGTCTTAACTGGTCCATTATCATTGCTTTGTTTTTACCTCGCCTTTCTTTGCTTACGAAGAAATTTTCGTAAACATGCTTTCGCTATTGGCGGATTTGCGATTTTCTTTTTTGCTCTCACACTAGCAATTGCTGTAGCTGGATATTACTCGTGGGTTGCTTTAGATTCCGGGGCGGTTTAAAAATACGACAAGCTAAGTAACATACATTGATAGAGATCAACTCTACCGTCCTCTATGGCTCCCCTATCGAACATTCTTCCGTTTTATCCAGGTTTTAATAAATGTCACTATTTTTCAGGCGGGTCTTGCCCTAATACAGAAGCAACTGGAATTTCAAAACATGACCAAAAAGTTTAATTATATTTAAAAGTATCTTCGAGCGTGAACATATGTTTGTTAGTTATAAAAAATTATTGTGGATGTTGAGACAAGTTGACGGTCAAAGGGTCAATAAGGGGAAATTAGTCCGCAAAATTACGAATCATGGCATTTCTAGCTTGCTACCTTACTTTGATGGCATAGAATCACTTTTTGATAAATCAAGTGACAAGCTTAAAATTGTAAGAAATGTTATACGTGCTCTAGAGGGAAGGATTAATCATGGAATAGATTTTCTTTATGATAATCTTAGGTGCATATCTTGCCGGGATTTTGAAAAGAAATTATCTCCAATAATTATTCAATCTATAAAGCTAGAAAGATTTTCTATTTTAGAGAAGGGTGCGAGGGTTAGTGTAAGGCTGGATAGCGGTGCAAGTTATGTTCAGCCTGGAAGTGAAGGTTTTATCACAGAAAAATTTTATGATGTGTCTAAGGTCAGGTTTTACTCCAGTGCTGGTCGTTATGGCCTTGATATGTTTTCAATGGAGGTTCCTGACGAAGAACTTCAAATTTTAAACGTGGACAACCTTTTAGATAGACATCATGATTTTAGTGGCATTGCCCAATACTTTTTTAATGATTCAATGTTGAGGGCTATGAGGTCAAGCATTGATTCTTCCGTTTATTCTTTCGCGGCGAATCTCGCGGTTAAGTTCTTAGTTGATGAAGGCTTCATAAAAATTGAAGGTGATGAATTTATTGGTGTACCTGGTCGAATCTTTTCCGTTCTTGCGCCTAAGTTGGATGAGACATATAAGGATGCGAGTTTATTCAGCACTCATAGTTTGTCTTCGCCTCCTTCTGAGAGAAAGCCTCATGTTTTACGTTTAGAGTTAACAACAGGGTGCGATTATAACAGGTGTACTTTCTGCTCTGAGTATTCTGATTTCGAGCCTGTAACGAAATCTTTTGACGAGTTCAGAGAGCACGTAGATAGAGTTGTTGACTCTATAGGTTCCGAAAAATCAAAGATCCAGAGATTGTTCATCGGTAGTGGGAACTCGTTAGGAGTTGATAGCGAATTATTACTGCAAGCATTAAATTATGCGAGTGGTATCTTCAACCCTCAAAGGATTTCTCTTTATGGCAGGACTGCTTCGATATTGGAGAAGTCTGTTGATGAATTGAAAAGGCTTAAGGAAACAGGTCTTTCCTTGATTTACTGGGGGCTGGAGAGCGGATCTGATGAAGTTTTAAGTTATGTATGTAAGGATTGTACGCGTAAAGAAATGATTGAAGCTTCGAAAATGTTGGTTGAGGCGGGAATTGAAACTTCCGCTATGTTAATGCCAGGGGTTGGTGGCTTGAGATTATCAGAGGAGCACGTTGCGGGCACCCTGGAATTACTACATAAGATTGATCTGAGTTACCTTACCTTGCTCTCCATTAATCCTTGCGAAACTTCATTGTATGCTAGAAATATGAAATCAGAAAAAGACAACAGGCACTTAACCCCTGACGAGGTTAATGCCCAAGCTTACAAGTTATTGGAAGGTTTAAACCCTTCTGGCTTACAAATAGGTATGTTCACAGAAGAGGTTGATCAAGTGAGTAGTAATACTATGAGATTTAATTATCAATTCACCGATGCTAATAAGGGGCTTTTGCTAAGAGATTTTTGGAACTAGTTGATAGGAAATCGCTTTCTGGGGGATCGCGTTGAGTGTGCCATTTATCTTAATCCTGAATCAGTGAGTATCCGGCGGCGAATAGCACAAATCATTGAATTGCCTGAGCACTGCAAAAATCACCGCTGAACCTTTGGGTGCAGCTCA
>CAMYNC010000142.1:3100-11997 GCA_947259685.1 uncultured Desulfuromonadales bacterium
CACCGCTGAACCTTTGGGTGCAGCTCAGATTTTAGCATCACTCATTCAATCCAAGCACTTGCACTCTTCATCCACCGTTTACTCACTGATTCAGGTTAATGTGAAGCGTTGTAGGGCAACTTCTAGAACGCCCTGGCCCACATAAGTAGGCAGGGGCGTTTTTGGTACTGTGAGTGGCGAAGTTCATGAATATATATCCAAATCACTATAATGTTATTTCTTCAAAATCATCCAACCACCCGCCATCATCAGTCAATTCGTATGCGAGTAAACGAGACGCTTCTTCCGGTGACTCCTGGCGGGCATGGATTTGCTTTAATATCATTTTGTTGCCGCTTCGCCCACAAATTTCAAGCTTTCCGATATCGTGACCGATGATGAATTTGAAACGCTTGGCATATCCATCCATCTTCCGGCGCGCAGCATCGACAATATCTATCCCTTCTTTGAGTGGAACCTGGAAATGATGACGAACTCGTGCCACTGGCATGCACTGATAAAGATAGTACGGATTGACCCCGATACGCATCAGTCCGTTCATCAACTCGATCAATGTTTTCTCATCGTCGTTAACTTCACGCAGAAGAACGGCCTGGTTATTAACTGTTATTCCCGCTTCACAGAGGCTATTCACCGCTTCCTCCGCTTCAAGGGTGATCTCACTCGGATGATTGAAATGGGTCGGCACCTGTAAGGTTTTGTTGCGGTTAAACTCGTTAAGCACGCGCAACAGTTCGTCATCGGCAAAACGCATGGGATAGACAACTGGTGCCCGTGAACCGATACGGACAAAGTTAAGGTGCGGAATATCTTTAAGGGCATCGAGCATCTGCCGAATGACATCGGTCGGCAGCAGCAATGGATCTCCGCCGGAAATCACGACATTGGATATTTCCGGGTGCGCGGCAATATATTTAGCAGCATTACGGAAGTTTTCAACTGTCTGATTATTCGGTAACCCGACCATGCGTTTACGAAAACAGTGGCGGCAGTACATCGAGCAATATTCAGTCGCCACCACCAGAGCTGTATATGAGTATTTATGGAGAATACCATTGCCCTTGTCGTGCTTGTCGTCACCGTAAGGATCGGCGGTCGTTTCCCCCATAGCCCCGGCGACGATCAGTTCCTCTGTGGTCGGCACGGCCAGCTTACGGATCGGATCGGCCGGGTCGGTTGGATCGATCAGGTCGAGATAGTAGCGAGGAATATTCATTGGGTGGACATCAACCACCTGTCGCAGGTCGTGTTCTTCGGCGGCGGTCAACGGCAAAACATCCATTAACTCCTCGACACTCTTGATGTTGTTTTTCAACTCCTTATGCCAGTCAAGGCTCATCCAGTCGATCGTATCTTTAGCTGAGGTTGTTGCACTCATAATATTTGTCCTTGGTTCGGAAATGATTCAGATTACTCTGAGGCAGCCAAGGATGAATAAACGACAGCGGAACACCGCATTAAAGAAGATGGAAGGGCCAGACAACAGAGGTCTGAAGGTGACGAGTAATTTGATTATGGTAGAGGGTAGGGCCACCCGCACCCAATCTCAAAGCGGATCGCTATGAGCCAGTGCTGCCCCAAAGAGTGAGGGTTCGTCCCGAAACCACCAAGGGTCATTTCGGTCCACCTCTTTTGCGGGTCTATGGTCAGTCCGTTCGGAAGGAAAACGGCACCATGACTTTAGATGCCGTTACGCTAACATTAATGAAATTGTGAGTCAAATTTATGGGGTAATACAAATTGGGGAGACCCCTGCCTGGCACCGTCTGTCAGATCAATTTTGAGCGACTATATCTAATTGAGTAAAAAACTCGACTCTGCCCTTGGGATCAATCCTCGGCTGACCAGGGAAGCCAAGGCAAACCCTCTTGCAATCCCTGCCGCATCCGCTCAGCGGATTCAGGTTGATAGCTATAAACCTTCACTCCAAAGATATGCAGCATCAGACTGGCCGCACGGCGCTGGCTCAGGGTAGGGCTGAACTCTTTTTCGAGATAACTCTGGTAGAGCTTTTCTATCTCACTCAGTTTGGCGGCAGCAAAATCGTAAAGCTCGTTCTCCTCCGCAGCTAATTCAAGCTGGGTCTTGATGAGAAAGCAGCTGCAGTAATTTTTTCTGTACGAGTCCTGAACCATCTTCTCAAGAATCGTACAAACCCCTTCTCCGACACTTGGTGCGGTATCCAGTATTTCGCGAATTTGTGTCATCCCTTTTTGGGCGTAACTCTCCAAGGATTCACGGAACAGGCCTTCTTTATTACCAAAGGCGAGATAAATCGATCCGGGCTTTAGGCCTGTGGTTTTCACAACCTGTTGCATCGATGATGCGCTGAAGCCGTTTTGCCAGAAAAGATTGATCGATTTATCAATAATGTCGTTTCTATCAAACTGTGCTCTTGCCATGTGTTTCCCTTGTTTGCTTGTGTTGAAATTTTGAA
Source organism: uncultured Desulfuromonadales bacterium (assembly GCA_947259685.1). The sequence continues at coordinate 5,538 of CAMYNC010000142.1, forward strand.
CTTTGCACTATTATACATATTTTCCTTGAATGGTCACTCAAGAAGGTATTGACAGAAGTATTTTGGGGAGCTGGCTTGCTGGTTCATTCGCTTGTGAAATGCAAACTTTTGTCTGCGTTCTGGATCTGGTCAAGATGTTGGTTCTTTACTGCTAACTACGCTGAGCTGCCTGAGAAACAGCCAAACCACTGGTGGTAGTACCAAGCCAAACGCAGAGCAGAGTAGCAAAAAGCACTGCTGAACCCCTAGATTATCTGCCAGCATGCCGATTAACGGCCCGGTAAAAACGAAACTAAGGCGAAAGCAAAGCGACTGGAGAGAAAGTATTCCCGCTCGATTGGCTGATGGAATCTGTTGTTGAGCGTGATTCAGCAGCATGGGGCCACGCAGACCGCGCATGCTGGTGAGCAGATAGTAAAAAAGGAAGCCCCAGACCCCTCCGACCACTCCAAGTCCAAGGTAGCCTGCGATGATCAGGAAGCAGAACAACAGCACCATGCGCCTGTCGCCAAGCCGCAGATGACTGCGGTGGCTGAGTATAGCGAACAGGGCGACACTTAAGTTTGCACCGGCCCAGATCGGGCCGAACCAGGCAAGGGGCACACCGCCGTCCTGCATATAGGGCTGAATCAACCAGACCGGATAGAAAGAGGCCAGACCTAAAATCAGATTCAGCAGAATCGTGTAGCGCAGTCGTTTGTTTTCCAACAGCGCATAGCGGGTCGATTGCCAGGCCTCGGCCAGGTGGCTGGACGGGGGTTTGTGCTTTCGCTGTGGTTCGACCAGGGTGCGGGATAAGAGCAAGGCCAGCACCCAAACGACCACCTGGATCAAAAAGGGCAGCAGCGGGGCCGCAGCATAGAGCAGCCCGGCAAAGATTGCCCCGCAGGCCTCGCCAATTTGACCGAAACCATTCATCCGTCCTTCGTGACGAGCGTAGTGCTGCTCTTCCTCGCTGACCTTCAGGCTCTCAAAGAGCAGGGCGCTATCAGAACCGCTGATAAAAGAGATGGAGATGCCGAGGATGATTTCTGCGACCAGCACCTGGGAGAATGAGTCGGCCCAGGTATAGAGTCCCCAGCCGATGATCCCCAGCAGCGAAGCAAAGTTGAGTGCGGCGCGGTAGCCGATCCGGTCGCTCAGGTAGCCGGAGGGGTATTCCATGATCACCATGGCGACGGAAAAGATCCCCTGCAGCAGAAGAATTTCGGTGAGAGTTAGCCCGATCTGATCCTTCCAGAACAGGGTGATGATCGCCATGGGGAACAGGCTCATCTGCAGAAAGGAGAAGATGTAGAGTTTTTTGATGTTGGCGTGGACGCTAGTCATGGATGGCAGAATAGCCTGCTTTTTTGCAAATCATCAAATTTTAAGCTGTAAAATTCTTTTCCCCCGTCGGCTTGCCCTTGTCATCTCATTAAGTTCTGATAGAAATTAATAGCAACACAATCGTATCAAGATTCCTGGTCAAGCCAATCCTTCCGTGTGGGGGAGAATTGGAGTGCGACGGATTAGTCATTTTCAGAGCAAAGGATAAAAACATGAAAAAGTATGGCGCAGAGTTCTTTGGGACCTTTTGGCTGGTTCTTGGTGGGTGCGGCAGTGCAGTGCTCGCCGCGGCATTTCCCGATGTCGGCATCGGACTGCTTGGCGTTTCATTTGCGTTTGGATTAACCGTGCTGACGATGGCCTTCGCCATCGGGCATATCTCAGGGTGTCATCTAAATCCAGCAGTTTCTTTTGGCCTCTGGGCCGGCGGTCGTTTCCCTGCCAAAGACCTGGTACCCTACATCGTTGCGCAGGTCTTCGGCGCGATTGTGGCTGGTGGCGTTTTATATCTCATTGCGAGCGGTAAGGCCGGCTTTGACTTGTCCGCAGGCTTTGCTTCAAACGGCTACGGTGAACATTCACCGGGCGGGTATAGCTTGCTGGCGGCCTTGATCACTGAAGTTGTCATGACCATGATGTTCCTCCTGGTGATCCTTGGTGCTACTGACGAGAGGGCTCCGCAAGGTTTTGCGCCGATTGCAATTGGGTTGTGCCTTACCCTCATCCACCTGATCAGCATCCCGGTTACAAACACCTCAGTGAACCCTGCACGCAGTACAGGAGTAGCCATATTTGTCGGTGATTGGGCCATTGCCCAACTTTGGCTTTTCTGGGTGGCCCCCATCATTGGTGGTATTCTGGGCGCTGCGATCTATCGCTTCGTCCTGAGTGACGAGAACTAACTGGACAATGTTCGACCAACCGGCTCAGCGGTTGCATTGAAGCTGTAGAAGAACCCAATTCTCATAATCCTCCCAGGGGTTTCAAATGTCACGTTTTGCCATCTCCATTTTCCTTATACTTCTTTTTTGGCCTTCTCTGCTGTTAGCAAAACCAATTGAAGTGTTGATTTTTCCGTCCGGAGCGATCGTCACAGAAGAACGCACTGAGCAAGTCAAAGACGGATCAGTAACTCTTGTGCTTCCATCCGTTGCGGATCCAGCATCGTTAACAACGGCCCTCCTTGACTCCAAGGGTAAGATCGGAGGAATTAAATACGACTCAATCCTGGAGCCGGCCAGCAACTACAAGGAACTGGAAGAGCAGATCGAAGTGGCCAAGGAAAAAATGCAGGCCCTTGAAGATTCCAGGCAATCCAAGGCGATGGCCCTTGACTATTGGAAGCAACAGCTGGGAATCGAGCTCGAATCTGCTGAAGATGCGAAAAAAATGGGGCAATTGGTTCTCGAATCAACAGAGCCTCTCTATTCACAAATCTCCCAGCTGGAAAAAGACCAGAAGGCACTTGGCAAACAAATCAACGAACTGCAGAGAAAACTCTCTCAAACCACCGGCCGGCAAAACCGAAAGTGGAGCATCACCCTTGCTCTTAAGGACGCTGGCAATACAGCGACGGTTCGCTATTCATATCGGGTTAGAAATGCCGGATGGCAGTCTCTTTATTCTCTGGATGCGCGGCCGGGAGAGAAGTTGATTCGGTGGGATTGGACTGCCAACACAGCCCAGAGCACCGGGGTCGATTGGGAAAATGTCCACCTGAAGCTGGCTACAGCTGAGCCTGTTTTTACGTTGACACCACCCTCCACAGGGACCTGGATAATCAGAGAGCAAAAATATTACCCTGTCACTGAAACTGTGCAATCAATGGGTCGAGCGATGGAGCCCAGTGCCCCCGAGGCTGCACTTGACGAAGCGATGACCAAGGAGGAAGAAGCTCCGGTCCGGCAGGAGGGCAGCCTCTTTGATATCTACGATCTTGGGCGGCGGACTATCCTTGCCGGCGAAAACTATCAGCTCGATATCCGCGAGGGAAGTTGGCCAGCAGATTTCACTTATTTGTCCCGCCCCCTGCAATCACCTCAAGCCTTCCTCTCCGCTAAACTGGAGTTCGATGAGTTGCTGCCGATGCCTTCAGGTCAGGCCGCGGTCCTCGTTGAAGGCGTTTTTGTCGGCAAACGATCCTTTAGCCTCCGCGAGAAATTGGTCGATATTGCTTTCGGGAATGATCCGGGTGTGGCGATCGAGGTGAAAAGCGAGCGGGAAAGCGATGAGTCGGGCTTGATCAATAAAGATAGAGTCCAGCAGTGGACCTGGAAAGTGACTATCGAAAACAACAAACCTCACCCGGTTCATGTACGGATTGAGGATGCCTATCCCCAGGCCCAGGATAAGCGAATCGAACTCTCTGAAATTCGCGCGGACTCATCGTCCGGTTTAACGCGGGATGAAAGCCTGGCTTTCTGGGAAGGCATGGTTGCGGCCGGTAAATCTGGCCGTATCGAATTCGGCTATAAGGTGACATACCCTGCGGATATGCAGGTGGACCTGGGCAGGTAGCTGATATTTTGATTAAGTAACACCGTCGACTCAATACGAATCTAAACTTTTCTGTGGCAATTTTTAAGCTGGCCCAATGACCCGGTAGCTATATACAGTAACCTTCTGAGTATACCTTGTGGCCGATTCGGACGGGAGTCGGTCAATAAACTCGCGATTTAAGCTGTTAACTTTCCATACATTTATTGACTGAGTTAATTTCCCTCCTTAGGCTCGATTTGGCCCTACTTCGCCCCGATTGCTCGCTAGTAAAGAAAACGTCCGTTTTGTTTACCATCTATTTTTGCCCTAATTTCCCCTGAAAATTCTTATGGAAGAACCTCTCGAATGGTGGTAACATTTATGTATCCATTGTAGGGAGATGAAATGAGGATCGAGGAATACTTAACCGAGGAGGGCAAGAGTCCGTTCGAAGCGTGGTTCTTGAAATTGAATGCGCGGGCTGCGGCAAAAGTAACAACTGCTCTCGCCAGACTGGAAAACGGCAATACCTCCAATGTCAAAGCGCTTGGTTCCGGAATCAATGAATATTAGATCGATTTCGGACCTGGCTACCGAATCTATTTCGGGTATGACGGCACGACCTTGGTGATCCTTCTTGCCGGAGGAACGAAGAAACGCCAGCAGAACGATATCGACACGGCAAAAGATCGCTGGAAGAATTACAAACAACGGAAGAAATAATAGAAGGGAGATAGATATGCCCCTGACCAAACAATTCAGAGAAACTGTCATGGCCAGAGCCAAGGATGACAAAGAGTTCAGACAAGAGCTGATTATCGAGGCGACTAATGCGCTCCTGGAAGGTGACATTGATACAGGCAAGAGCCTGATCAAAGACTACCTCAACGCCACTGAAGCTTTTACTGCCGTCGCCGATCAGCTTCAAAAGGACGAAAAGAGCATCCGACGCATGCTCGGCCCCAGCGGTAATCCAACCCTAAAAAACTTTATTGGCATTCTTCAGGCCTGTAGCTCGACAGAACATCTTAGTCTGAAAATCTGCCACCATTAAACAGCAATGACCTGTCGGAAAAGTTGACAGGCCATTAGCTTGAAGCCCAGCGGTATCGGATAAGTAGTGGCCGTTACCGGCCACTACTCTCCTAAGAACCGTGCGTGCAAGTTTCCCTGCACACGGCTCAAGCCTTTCTAAGGTCCTAGACCCGGCTCCTTTCAGCTGTTGTTACCCCCTTGCTCAGCAGTAGCTGCTGTTTCCTGCGCTTCTCCAAATACGGGATAAATGCGCTGTCGCAGGGGGTTGCCTCAGCTCTCAGTTTCACATGGCGTATGATTCTTATTTTGCTAATTTTGGCCAGCTTCAATAGAATCAGACGGTTGTCAGCTCCTCTTGTCCTAGCGTGGAAATGCCAGATTTTGAGCGTTGGATGGCAGAAGTAATTATCCCTTAGCCATTTCGCGTTCTTATGAGGGTGACGTCGCCTCGTCCATCGACAAAGCGCTTGAAAAATCGCTTCATCTGCCTTAGAGAATATGGCTTTCGAAACCACGGAACGGTAATAATTCGCCCATCCCCTCAATTTTGGATTGAGTAATCAAATTAGGCTTTCCGTTTTAATCGTAGGGTTCGATTTAATAATAGTACGCATCCCATCCAAGAATGATTTTATGCTTTTCTTGGACGGCTTGATGAGCAACTTGCCATCGTATTTGCGCACATTAAAGCCGAGGAAGTCAAAACCCTGATCAATGTGGGTGATTAAGGTTTTCTCTTCTGACAGCGTAAGTCCTCTTTCTGCAAGAAATTGAACTATCGCAGGCTTGACTTTTCTTTCCAATATGTCTTTGGAAGCGCATGTAATGACAAAGTCATCCGCATATCTCACCACATTGACCTTATCTGTCTTCGCCGTTGCCTGTTGGACAACTTCGATCATCCCATCTAAAGTCATGTTCGCGAGTGTAGGCGAAATAATACCACCTTGCGGAGTGCCCGCTTCTGTTTCATAGAAGACGTCTTCCTCTATGTATCCCGCATTCAGCCATTGTTTGAGCATGGCTTTATCCATCGGGATACGCTCCAGTAGCCAGTTATGGCTAATGCCATCAAAACAAGCTTTAATATCCCCTTCGAGTATCCATTGGGCCGAGTTTTTCCTCGCCAAGGCGAGGAAGCACTGGGCAATGGCATCGGCAGTACTGTGCTCGGGTCGAAACCCATATGAGTGCTTGTCCGCTGTGACTTCCGCAATGGGTTCCAAAAGAGGGCCTGCATCGCTCTGTCTTTCATCGTCGGAATTCCCAGTGGGCGTTGTTTGCCGTTTTTCTTAGGAATATAGACGCGCCGCAAGGGCTGCGCACGGTAGCCTTTGCGTTGTAATGATTGTACGGCCTGGATTTTCTCTTTCGGTGTTCTCCAAAGAATGCCATCAACACCAGGAGTTTTAGCGCCGGTGTTACTTGTCACCCGTTTTATCGCCAGTAATTTTGCGAAATACGAGTGGGTTAGCATCCATTGCAGGGCTTTGGCTTTACCACGCTTCCCTTGTTGAGTTGCCTTTGCAATACGCATTTGCAGCCGACGTACCTGTTGCTCCACATGTTTCCAGTCAATTTGGCTCCATGTATTGCCGCAGGTTGGAGACGCACCAGT
>CAMYNC010000143.1 GCA_947259685.1 uncultured Desulfuromonadales bacterium
GAGGAGATCACCCTCAACCCGAAAAAATCGCCTCAAAGTCAGGCGATAAAGACAGACGAAGCCGCTTAGAAAATGCGACATCTTTATTGACAACGACCGGTTGTGCCGGTCACCTGCGGCCTGCCAAAAACGCTAAGTTTTGGCAGGTGCAGATCCGAGTGCTGCATTGCGCGACTTACAGTAATCGATCGATCAGACCAACTTCCTGACCTATAAAACAATGCAGAGCAACTTATGAGACGCTTTGCTCCGGTCAGCACTCTCAGTCTGAATCACCCTCGCTCTATGTCCAATTAGTCGACACTTGTAGGAATCAGTCTGCTGCCAGTCAAAACTTAACTACTTTTGCAAATAGGGCACGACGATCTGAAATAATTTGTCAAAAAGAAAAACCCGATTTTTGAAAGGTCGGGTTTGTAGTGTTGATCCTTTGGTGATGAAAGACTTCATTCAAACAGTACATACGAGACGGCCCAACCAGTTGAAGCCAGGTTGGGTAATTCTGCATTGTTGATGGTGACTTCTAAACCTTATTCTTCTTTACTGTCAGGACCAGTTGTCCCTGGTGCAATTATCCCTTCCGAAACCGAACGCAGGTGCAGATCCCGTTGGGGAAAGGGGATTTCCACTCCGGCCTCGCGGAACTGCTGATCGATAGAAAGTAACAGTTCACTGCGCACCCGCGGACGTTTGTCGACATCATTGATCCAGACCCGCAGCTCAAAATCGAGAGAGCTCTCGCCGAACTGTACAAAGATCGGCGACGGTTTGGGTTCACTCATGACATCGGGATTCTGTTCGCTGGCTTCGGTGAGGATTTTCAACACCAATTCAAGGTTACTGCCATAGGCGACCCCGATCGGAATAACCAGGCGGACCCGGCGCGTCGAGAGGGTCCAGTTGGTCACTTTCTGTGAGATAATCTGCGAATTCGGCACGATTAATTCCGATTGATCGAGAGTTTCAATCACCGTTGAGCGTAACCCGATCCGTCTGACCGTGCCGAAATCGGTATCCACCAGTACGCCATCACCGACCTTAATCGGGCGTTCGAACAGCAGAATAATCCCGCTGATAAAATTATTGACGATTTCCTGTAAGCCGAAGCCGATGCCGATGCCGAAAGCGCCGGCCAGGACCATGAAATTACGCAGCTCGAACCCGGCGACCCCAGCAGCGAGTAGAAAGCCAATTAACACCAGCATGTAGTGCAGCAACTTTTTCACCGAATCACGCACGCCACGATCATATTGCCGGCGATTAAACAGCTGGCGATCCAGGATGATCTGCAGTAACCAGGACAGCTCCAGACTCAAATAGAAGACCAGAGCCACCCGCAAAATCACCGCCAGGCTGAGTTCATAACTTGAGATCTGCAAGCTGAAACCGGTGATCGCTTCCCAGGCCTTGCCCGGTGAGCTGTACAGGTCCCAGACTGCGGTCAGATAGAGGCAGGAGTAGCCGCACAACAGCAACCAGAGAATCCGTTCAAAGCGGCGCTGAAAATCCCGGCCAAAACGGGTGGCAATATCTGAGCGGCCGGTGGCAAACCGAGAGAGCAAAAAAGTAAGTCCACCCAGACCGATCTGATAGGCTAGCGCGGCAAACAGAATGACGAGCATCGACTCGATGGAGGACTCTATCAGCAACAAAGAGAGCGCAACATAACCGGTCAGGTTGGTGACCAGCGACGCGAGCAGCAGGCCAGCCAGCAGGCGCAACAAGAGGAGTCTTTTGGTCCTACCCGCGGCTTGAAGCTGCCGGTAGAGCAAATAAAGATTGGCCAGCAGCGCCAGATTGAGGATCAGCAGGTAGAGGCGATAGTAGGGCAGTGGCAGGCCGGCCAGCCGCAGGGCCAGGGTCAGCAGGGCCGCCAGCGAGAAACCATAGAGGTATACACTGAAAGCCCGACTTTTCAATAGACCGATACTGAGTTGAACCGCCGACAGCAGACCGATGCTGGTCAGCAGCAGGCGGAAGACCGGCGGGAACACCTGGTAGAAAACGCTCAAAAATGCGATCGCGGAAAATACGCCGGTGGCCAGGGCATTGTCACTAAGAATCTGCCAGCGACTGGATTGGGCAATAGTGGCACGATGTCGGTAAATCAGGTAGCAGACGGTGCCGGCAAACAACAGCTGGAGGAAGATTAAGAGGGCGTTCTGGCTGTAAAATTCGTCGCGCAGTTGCATGTTGAGTCGTGCCTCATGCAAGGCCGATTGCCAGAGTTCCGGGGTGAACTGTGCCCGGAATCCGCCGCTGAGTAGGGAGTGGCCGCCGCGCAGCAGGAGATTTTTCCGCAGCCCTTTAAGGGTCGCCTCCAGTTGCCCGATCTGCCCCTGAACCTCCTGCTGAATCTGTGAGATCTGTTGTTGCAGGTTGACCAGCGGCAGGCTGTTTTTTTCCGCCAGTTTCAAGGTTGTCGCAATCTGCTCCTGGACGCGCTTGAAGATATCGAGCGGCAGCTCGATATCTTTATTTTGCAGCTCTTTTAGCCAGCTCTGCCAATAGGTTTTTTTAATCAGCAGTTCATTGCGCAACTTATCAGGATCTTTTAGCTGGTTGGAGATCTTCTGCCGCAGGTTTTTCAAGGCAGAGTCAAGGGATTTCAACTGGGAACTGACTTCCAGCTGACGTTCAAAATACCAGGTTTCCACCGGCCCGTAGTTGGCTAAGCGCTTTTGTAAGGCCTGATACTCCTGCTGCTGTTCTTCCAGGAGGTTTTTTAGCGGGGCGATGTTGGCCAGTTGTTGCAGCCGTTGCTGGGCGGCAGCCACCTGATCGGACAAGCCGGCAGCGCGGGGAATAACTTCGCTCAGGCCAGGATAAGAATCAGCGCTGGGGGCCGCTTCCGGTTCGGCAGCAAGCAGCTGACCGCAAGCCAGGGACAGCAGCAGTAAAAGAGCAAGGAACAAACGGAGCATAGGGCCTCCCGGCGTTAAAACCATTTATTCTTTTTAAAATACCAGAGCATGCCGGTGACGCAGGCCAGCATGACGGCCCAGACCATGGCGTAGCCGTAGCGCCATTTCAACTCCGGAATCACTTCGAAGTTCATCCCATAAATCCCAGCGATAAAGGTCAGCGGAATAAAGATTGAGGCCATGATCGTCAGCACCTGCATCACTTCGTTCATCCGATGACTGATACTCGACATGTACAGGTCGATCAGCCCCGAGGCGGTATCGCGAAAAGTTTCCAGGGTGTCGATAATCTGTACGCAGTGATCATAGAGATCGCGCAAAAAGACGCTGGTGGATTCCTGGATCAGGGGAAATTCATCCTGCAGCAGGGAATTGGTCACCTCACGCAGCGGCCAGACCGCTTTGCGCAGGAAAATCAACTGTCCTCCTTTTCCAGCGCTTCGAGCCGATCACCGATCTGCTCCAGGATGTGAAAATAGCTGTCGACAATCGAGTCGATCAGGGCGTAGGTCAGGTAGTCGGGGCCACGCTGCCGAATCCGGCCACTTTTGCGCTTCAGACGTCCGCGCACGCCGTTGAACACGTCCCCGGGCCGCTCCTGAAAGCTCAGCACATTATTTTTCGTCAGCACCAGGCTGATCTGTTCCGCTTGGATCTGATTAGACTGTTCATCAAAATGGAGCATCTTTAGAATGATTAGCAGGTAATCCTCAAAGTCCTCTATCTTTGGCCGGTGGCCGGTATTGAGAATGTCCTCCAGGGCCAGGGGGTGTAGATCGAAGGCCTTGCCGAACGCCTCGACATCGGCCACATCGTGAATCCCGTCCAGGTTGATCCAGCTGACCGTGGGCGAGGTCTTGAGGACCAGGCAATGTTCCAGTGAGACGTCAGTCTGCACCGAGAGCTTCTCTGCATCATAATCGATGAAGGTGATCGACGACTTTTCGACCTTCTGCTCGCCGACATGGATCAGCGTCCCCGGCCGCAGACCAACCTGCTTTGGAGTGCTTCTGAACAGTGAGGTAACAGTTTCGAAAGTTTTATGCTGCGATTTCATCTGCACTTTTCCTTTACTCAGGTTCACCGCTCCAGGCTGTAATCTTCCTCGGTCAGGGTCGAGGTGTAATCATCCAGGGTACTTTCCGCGTCACCGGAGTTGGGAACCCTGGCCAGGTGAATCAAGGCATCACCTTCATGAGCCAACGGCAGGTTCAATTGACCGATGACGACTCCAGTAAAAGGAGCGATGACCTCTTCCCGATCACTTCCGAGCGGGTCACTGAGCATCCCGAGCAGAGTGCCCCGTTTAATCAGCTCACCAAGCTTGACATTGCGGGCAAAGGTGCCGCTCATGCTGGCACGCACCCAACTGGTTTTGTTGGTGATAATCGGTTCATGCGGCTTACCCTTGCGGCTGGTTGCGAGCATGCCGGCATGGCGCATCAGTTTGATGATGCCGCGCAGCCCAGTCCGGATTGCCGGCTCGTTAAAATAAAGCGCTTCCCCCCCTTCATACACCAGGACCGGCTTCCCCAATGCCGCGACCGCCTCACGTAATGAGCCCTCGCGAAGTTCCGAGGGGACAATCACCGGAGCGCCGAAGGCTCTGGCCAGTTCAAGGGTTTCTGGATCATCCAAACTGGCGCGGATTTGCGGGAGGTTGGTGCGGAAGTTTGAGCCGGTGTGCAGATCGACGCCAAGATCACAGCGATTGGCGACTTCACTCATGAACAGGTGGGCCATCCGACCGGCGAGAGAGCCTTTGGGGCTGCCTGGAAAGGAACGGTTGAGGTCGCGTCGATCGGGGAGATAACGCGAGCGCTGAATAAAACCGAAAGGGTTGACGATTGGAATCGCCAGCAAGGTTCCTTTGATGCTGTTCAGGGCCCGCACATTGAGCAGACGGCGGATGATTTCGACCCCATTAATTTCATCGCCATGCAGCGCGGCACTGACAAACATGACCGGGCCAGTGCGGCGGCCATGAATAATATGCACCGGCAGAGTAATTTCATTGTGCGTGTAAAGCCGGGCCATCGGCAGGTCGATGGTTGCCCGACTGCCGGGAGAAACGCTGGTCCCGCCGATTTCAAATGGGCTGGCGCGCTTCACCTTTTACCTCTGGTCCGGGTACGACCCGGCTTGGCCTCTTTCTCGATGAACTCGATGATCTGCCAGTCGACATCTTTACCGGTAGCCGCTTCGACCATACGACGGGTTGAGTAAAGTTCGGAGTTTCTCGATAAGATAGCAACCTTCATCATAACCTCGCTTTGGATATTGTGGCTAAACCCGTTTTGGGCGTCCGAATAAAAATGATTTTTCAGGGAGAACAGTGACCCCTTTCATCGCCGTGCGTCCCAGTAACATCCGAAACTTCATGCTGTCACGGTTGGTCAAAGTCATCTCAATCGGCCAGCAATGCCCCCCCAGCTTTACGGTTGTTTCGATGACATAACGCATTTCTCGATGCCCCCCAGAGTCACTGACCTGACGGAAATCCTTGATTGGGGACTCACAGATGATTTCGACATCACTACGCTGCTGAAAAGGGTGAATACCAAAACGCACCATTTCGCATCCATTTTCATTGTAGGGCTCGACAAAAAAAGCATGCAGGGCCGATGTCCGTGCCCCCGTATCAATTTTAGCTTTAATTGCGGAGATTTTCAGTTCTGGCAGTTCAAGCCACTCACGCCAGCCGATTTCGATTCTTTCCACTTGGGCCTTGATATTCATTTGATAAAAGCTATGCCTCCTGTGTAAACAGAGTTGTGAAATCACCCACGATCAACTTCCGACCTGATTAGAACGAATCTTCAGCCAGTCTAAGCCATGCTTCGGTTCGTTTTCCCGTTGCGGCACTGGCATAGAGCATCCGTGGCGTTACATGAAGGCTCTGCCGCTCCTCTCGCGGGTCTTGCGGGCCAAGCGCGAAGAGATCGTCCTGACTCTGGGAATGATGACCCTCCTGCTGGTCATCGCCTCCTGCCTGATGCTTTATGTGGAAAATCCGGTTCAGCCAGAAAAATTTCCTGACATCCCCCATACCATGTGGTGGGCGGTCAACCTTTACGACAGTTGGTTATGGGGATATCTACCCTGTGACCGGACTGGGTAAATTGCTTGCCGGTATTGTGGCAATCCTCGGTATCGGCCTGTTCGCTCTGCCGACCGGGATCCTCGGGGCCGGCTTTGTAGAACAGATGCAGATCAAAAGAGCTCCTCCATCCTGCCCCCATTGCGGGGAAAAGATCGATCGCTGACCAGTTCGTTCCTTTCTCCGTCCGCAGAGAATTAAACTTGATAGATGAATAAGACCATCTGCGCATCAGCATGGGCGTGAAGAATTTGTCAAAGGTCGGACTCAGATAAAATGTTTTTCATTTCACTGAATGGCCACTACTCGTCAACATTTTTAAGTGTTTTTTCGGCTGCCGGCAAATTAGGGAGCCCCTGAACCTTAGGGCTGCGTTTGCGGCGAACCTTCGCAGGGATTAGGTCGCGCATTAATTCCAGTTTTCCAAAACATAACAGGCGATCCCCCGCTTCGAGTAACCTATGTGAACGAGGGTTGGGAATAACGGACGTCCCTCGATTAAGCGTCAGAACAGTAATGTCCTTGTCCCGCAACCCCGAATCGCTGATCGCTTTGCCGATGTGATCTGAGCTTTCGGGGATATGAATCTCTGCCACGCCATAGCCACGGCTCACGGTCAGGCGCTGGCGCAGGTCGATTTCCGGGAAATTTACTTGCGCCGCCATGTAGTCGACAATGGCCCCGGCGATGTCAAGCTGGGTACAGCGTTCAATCCCTTCTAAGCCTGGGGATGAATTCACTTCCATAATTTGCGGCCCGCTATTGCTCTCCAGCAGATCAACCCCGGCAACACGCAGACCCAGGATTTGCGCGGCCCGCACGGCCGTTTCACGGTAGACTTCATCCAACTCCACAACTTCTGTCACCCCGCCACGATGGACATTGCTGCGGAACTCCTGCCCCTGCGCCACGCGGCGCATGGCGGCGACCACCTGATCGCCAACCACAAAGGCGCGAATGTCCCGCCCCTTGCTCTCGGCGACAAATTTCTGAATCAGGATGTTCTGCTTCTGACTTTGCAGCAGTTCTATGATCGCCTCGGCCGATTTCACCGTCTCGGCCAGCAACACCCCGATCCCTTGCGTCCCTTCCAGCAGTTTGATGACGACCGGTGCGCCACCGACGCGCTCGATCGCCGGCAGCACATCTTTCTTGTCACGCACGAAGGTTGTTTGCGGGATGCCGATATGATGTCTACTGAGAATTTGCAGACTTCGCAACTTGTCGCGTGAATTGGAAATGCCTGCTGAGGAATTCGCACAAAATACATCCATCTGCTCAAACTGCCTGACGACCGCCGTACCGAAGTAGGTGATCGAGGAGCCAATCCTCGGCAGCACGGCATCGTATTGGGAAAGCTGTTTTTGACGGTAGAAAAGATCCGGGTCTCCTTGTTCAAGGTCGATCGCGAACTTCAGGGTATTTAAAACCTTAACCTGATGCCCACGTTGATCCGCAGCTTCACGAAGGCGCCGGGTGCTGTAACATTTCGGACTGCATGATAGGATTCCAAGTTTCATAGTGCCTCGCTTATCGCTGGAGAATAGATAATGCTGTGGCATACAAGCTGACCAGTAAGAGACAAAGACTCAGCAACAGCTCTCCGACTCGTGCATCTATTATACCCGCTAAACTGTTTAGATATTTCGCACGGATATACTGACCTGAGATCATAGTGCAGGAGATAGGGAGGAACGATCTCTCCCTTTCACCTTTGCAGGCAGAACTTTTTATGTTTTCAGCAGAGCCATAGCTGAAATATTTTTTATCACTGCCGGTCGCAGATACCTGCTCTGAAGCTATACGCCAAGTTCGTCAGATATCGTTACCCCCTGCAACAAGCGACCAAGGATATCGGCACCGGTGATGATGCGTTTCTGTTTCCCCCAGACTAGCACCACATCCTTATCGATGACTTCGTCATCCATCCGGGTGCTGCGATATTTCAGGTTTAAAATGACAACTCCAAGCGAGAGCTTGTGATCTTCAACAACGATCGGCACGTGGCAGCAGTGCCAGGGTGAGAAGGTTTCTATTCCCAGCAGGGCTTCGCGCAGGAACTTGTCGGTATCGAGCACGTAGCGTGGCAAGCCTTGCACGTTTGTGATGATTGCCCATTTTTTATGGGAGCGAGCAACGGCCTGAATGAAAGGGTCCTCCCTTGAGGGTGAAAACTCCGGGAAGACCATCCTTCCCTTCTGTTCCTCAAACGTCAAAATGCTCTCAGGATATATATCCTCCCCCTCATCGATCACTAGCAGATCGTCAATCGCCAAAAAGTTCATCGCCCCGATTCCCTCTAGGTGATCAACATCACTGTCCTCTGAGGCGATATGCTTGCGGATGATTTCGGTGATATCCTTCTCACGGAAATACTGAATGCTTTCCTTACCTAACCACATGTCTAGCAGCATTGCCGACGGCTTGGTGACCGGATAGAGCAGGTATTGATATAAACGTAGAACAGGGCTGAGTAGAGCGGCCATTTTCAAAGCATTCCGAGAAAAATAGGCTTGCGGAGCAATTTCACCTGCCAGGGTAATGACGATCGTTGAAAACAAAAACCCAAGCACACCTGTAAGCACTGAATTGGACAGCAGGGTAAGCAGAACGTTGACCCCAACATTGCCCCACAAGATGGTGACCAGCAGAAAGTTTGAATCTTCCCGGAGTTGCAGAACCTTTTCCGCCGCAACATTGCCATTACTTCTTTCGACCTCCAGTCGCAAGCGACTGACACCGAAAAATGCCAGGTTCAGCCCGGAAAACATCGCCGACTGACTTATACAGAACAGGATTCCGATCCATGTAAAAACTTCCATAATGACTCCAGCTCAAAAATCGTCCGCCTCGTTCGAGTCTCTGTATATCGGTGGCAATTTTGATGACAACCCATAGTTACTATGACGGCAAATATCACCGTGGCATCAAGCTGGCCGATGAAGGCAAAAAAGGTGTGCACGCGACGAAGGCCGTTTCCCGCATCAGGGCAGTTCCTTAGTATCGACAGATGGTCCTTCTTCTTTCGGGTTGTTTGGCACCATCCGGATCGGGAAGGGCTCTGTAACACTACCGGTGTACAAAGTGACATGCGGAAAGGGGATTTCAATCAGATGTTCATCGAATGCTAACTTTATTTCGTACTGGATACTGGTCTTCAGTTCGAGAAAGTTTTCTCTTTTCGTCCAGACTGAAAATTGGATATTCAACCCTGAGTCGCCAAACCCCGAAAAAATAAACAGTGGCTTCGGTTCCTCCAGACTGAGCGGGTTTTTTTCTGCTACCGCGAACAACACTTCGCGCACCTTCTCAATATTCTCCTTGTAGGCAACTCCGATCTGCAGATCAAGGCGCCGGATCGGGAAACGAGTCATGGTGGTCACTTCCGACTTTAGCATCGTCTCGTTAGGAATTCGCACATACAGGTTATCAAAAGTGCGTAACT
This sequence comes from uncultured Desulfuromonadales bacterium, assembly GCA_947259685.1. The sequence goes on from CAMYNC010000143.1 coordinate 9,470, forward strand.
TAGCGGCCAGCAGATCGATCGACAAAACCTCCCCGGTAGTGGTGCCCACCTTGATAATGTCACCGACGCCGAACGGACGTTCGCCGAGCAAAAAAAGACCGCTGATCAGGTTAGAGGCTGCGGTTTGCGAAGCGAAGCCGACCGCCACCGAGAGAATCCCTGCAGCTCCCAGCAACACCGACAGCTCGAAGCCAATCTCTTTCAGAGCCGCGATTAGAAAAAAGATGAACAGAAAATAAAAAACCGCCCGCTGCAACATTATATGCTGATGGGCTGACGCATGCTTCTTCACCAGTCGACCGATCGATTTCGCAGCAATTTTGGAAATTATGTAGCCGACCAGCAGAGTCAGGAAAGCTCTAACCGCGTTAAGCAGATTTTCATTCTGCAGATAATATTCGATGTTGAGAAATTCCATAAGTAGCTCCTCTTTTCAACTGAACAGGGAACTGAAGGTGTTCAGCAGCATATTTCGATCCTTTTTCTGACGCGCCTTAACGATTTTCTTTGCCTTGTTGTAAGGCGCGGGAGGGGTGTCAGAAAAGGCAACTTTGGCCAGATCGGTATCATCGTCGTTGAGCAGGGTAATTGCTTCAGTCCATAAGCCACCTTTGCCGGCGTCGAACAACGAAAGGTAGGGGGTTGGCAGACTGAACTGGGTTAGCAGCAGCGGCTTGTCCGCCTGGTTTTTGATCTTGATCGGAGAGATCGCCCGATGAGGCCGCGGCGGCAGATCGGTCAAGTATAAACGTCCCTGGGTAGTGCTGGCATAGCAAAGCTCACCTTCCAGGGTTGAGGGCCCGAACCAGGTATCGGACGGCCGCACGATCGGGACTTCCTGAAGATCAACTTTGGCCTGATGTACGGCAACCACAAACCAAAGCGGGCTACTGACGTAGATGTCAACCTGCTGCCCGGTCTGGATGTGCAGCGGCTTAGCGGCCTTGACCACCACCGGTCGATCCGCCAGCCTTGGATAGACGGTGAAAAGTTCTTCCGTACGGCTGAAAACATGTCGCTGAATATCCCCCTCATCCATTTTCATGCACAGGTTCCACTCCAAGCTCCAGACTTCGTCATCTGCGACGGTATTAGCTATTCGCTGATGCCAGACCAGCCATTCCTTTTCCCGGTGCATAACCTGCAAAGAAAAAGGGCCAATCGTCCAGCGCAGCGAATCATTCACTGGCAACCGGAACTCCCTCCACCATGTCTCTTGCGGATCCTGCTTGTCAGTTCGATTTACCATAAACAGCTTATCCCTTCTTAGCAGTCTCTATTAACTCCAAAAATCACCGCATTGCCACGTTCAGTTTAAAGCACAAAAGTCTGCGATGATCCGGCAGGCCTGCTCTGCAGTTTCGACAAAATTGAACAACTCAAGGTCAGCCGCCGAAATCATCCCCTCCTCGACCAAGGCCGGAAAGTTCAGTATCCGCTCCCAGTAACTGCGGCCGAACAGTAGCACCGGAATCGGCGCAATCTTTTTCGTCTGGATCAGCGTCAACGCCTCGAACAGCTCATCCAACGTGCCGAAGCCCCCGGGAAATGCAATCAGGGCGCGGGCACGCATCAGAAAATGCATTTTGCGGATGGCAAAATAATGAAATTGAAAGCACAGCTCCGGGGTGATGTAGGGATTAGGCGCCTGCTCCATCGGCAGCACGATATTCAAACCGATGGTTTTGGCACCGGCTTCAGCGGCCCCCCGATTGGCAGCTTCCATGACTCCCGGCCCACCACCAGTAATAATAACGCATTGCTTTGAACCATTTTTTTTTACGTTGCTAGCTAGTTTGTGGCTGAACTGAAGGGCTTCAGTATAATAGACAGAATTTTTTTCCGCTTGCTTGGCTTTCGCCAAAGCTCGCACCAGACTTTCATCTTTCGGGTTCAGTTCAGCCTTCCTGCTGGCCACTTGACGCGCTTTGCGAGCCTGTTCCGGAGGCAGAATCCGGGCACTGCCAAAGACGACGACGGTGCTTTCAATGACGGCAGACTGCTGAACCAGTTCCGGCTTCAACAGTTCCAACTGGAGTCGAACTGGGCGCAACTCATCGCTCATCATAAAGTTCTGATCCAGTTAGGCCAGTGTATATGCCGGGGATTCAGTCTGTGGACTTGATTCGCAGAGTTCGGCAGCTTTGGCGTCTTCTTCAGCCGTTGGAAAAGGGCCGTATTTCATTTCAGTTGGCATGTCTGACTCCATAAACTACGGTTTTCTTTTTCTGACGATCATCAGGGTTAGAATAACACCGAAAAAAAAACCGAGGGAGGCGGTGATAAACATCAGAAATGCTCTCGGCATGACCAGTGAGGTGAAGAAAATACGGGTTTCAACCGGTTCGCTATTCTGCAGCAGTAGTATGGCGAGCAACCCGGCTATAATGCAGATAGCAGTCCATTTTATTTTGTACATCCGATCTTGAGATCGGTCCGAAATAGTGGACACCTTAAAGAGGGTCAAGGAACTTGACTACAAACTTCGTAAAGAGCTCTGGGCATCTACCGGCAACCGCATTTCGGTGCGATTCGAATACGAATGGCGGGATGCAGGGA
>CAMYNC010000144.1 GCA_947259685.1 uncultured Desulfuromonadales bacterium
CCTTACGGCTGTCGAGGGTACGCACACCGAAAGCCTCGCGGATATTGGTAAAGTACTCATCCGTCAGCGGATTTTTCAGCGGTTTGGTGACTGCATCAAACTTGACCCCAGCCTCCGGAAAGGCAAAAAAACCCGCTTCCCAGAAACCGAAATGGCCGGTCAGAACGATAGCTCCTTTCCCGAGCGCTAACGCCTCCTGCAGGTAATGCTGATCGACCATTTCAAAATATTTCTCGAAATCCTCGCTGCCGCTGCGGAACATATCGAGGCGCAGCATTTCGGCGCTGCACAGCCCGATATGCTGAAAGTTGGCCCAGGCCATAGTCTCGACCCGCTGCCGGCTCCATTCGGGAAACGCGCGCTGCAGGTTCTCTGCGGCCAGTCTCCGGCGCTTCGCTATTAGCATTCCGGCCAGCAGGCCAAGTCGACCACCAAATTTCAGCGCGGTCTCACGCGGCAACCGGCGCAGTAATGCCGCAACCAGCTTTACCGCCCAGTACTCCAAACGGAATTTCCAGGAGATGTCAGTCATCGATGTTATCTTTCTTCAAAAACAGCAAGTGGTCGACCGGAAAAACCGGCCGACCACTATAACTTAAGATTCTTAACAGAAGAAAGTCCGTTTTTATTATGCGCGCCAAACCTGGCTCGCTTGGACAGTCGCAAGGCCTCTAGAAGCGATAGCCCTTTTTCAGCATGCAGGATTCATAAAGCTGCACCTGCCGCTGACCATCTGAAAACTCAGTCGTATCACTGCCTGGCATGACCGGCTCCATATCGACAACCCCGAACTTACCAGCAAATTCTGTGCAATATTTTTTATCTTTCTGCAGATCGTGGATTTCGAGCGGTTCACCAACAATTGCCCGGGGTTCCCGGGCACAGCCAGAGAAACACAACAGCAGAGCAAATAAAAACAATAGGTTCAGACGTGTTAAATTGAGCATTGGCAACCTCTATCTCAGGACAAAAATCAAAATGTGTGGCCCGCATTCTAGCAGACTGGAAGAGTATTGGAAACAGCTAATCGACCATACCTACGCTATCTCTCTTGACCCACTGCCGGGATACTTTTATGCTGCGCGGCTGAGTCTGACGAAACTTTTTTTCTCTCCAAGGAGATTTTCATGGCTGTTTTTGAAGTCAACCACCCCCTGGTAAAACATAAGCTCGGGCTGATGCGCCAGAACGATATCAGCACCAAAGATTTTCGCGAACTGGCCTCAGAAGTCGCCCGGCTGCTGACCTATGAAGCGACCAATGATTTGGAAACCGAGCCTGAAACCATTGCGGGCTGGAACGGTCCGGTGCAGGTCGATCGGATCAAGGGAAAAAAGATTACTGTGGTACCGATTCTGCGCGCCGGTCTCGGCATGATGGATGGTGTCCTCGACCTGATTCCCAGCGCCAAGGTCAGCGTCGTCGGACTATACCGCAATGAAGAAACCCTGCAGCCGGTGACCTACTTCGAAAAGCTGACCAGCAACATGGAGGATCGAACCGCGCTGATCCTCGACCCGATGCTGGCCACCGGCGGTTCGCTGATCGCCTGTATCGACATGCTGAAAAAGGCCGGCTGCACCAGTATCCGCGGGCTGTTTTTGGTCGCGGTACCGGAAGGACTGGAGAAGGTTAAAACCGCGCATCCCGATGTGGATATCTATGTAGCCTCGATCGATGACCATCTTAACGAAAACGGCTACATCATCCCGGGACTGGGCGATGCCGGCGACAAGATCTTCGGCACCAAGTAATTTTCCACCTTCACTGACATGGATTGAGCTATGGATAAAGCCACAACCGATTACCAGCTCCGCCCCAAAGATGCCCTGGTCGGCGCGCAGATGCTGTTTGTTGCCTTTGGAGCCCTGGTACTGGTGCCCTTGCTGACCGGCCTGAACGCCAACGTTGCGCTGTTCACCGCCGGTGCCGGCACCCTGGTCTTCCAGGCGGTCACCCGCGGCAAGGTGCCGGTATTCCTTGCCTCCAGTTTCGCCTTTATCGCCCCGATCATTTACGGCGTCCAGCAATGGGGCATCCCCGGAACCATGTGTGGTCTATTTGCCGCCGGGATTTTTTATATCATCCTCAGCCAGGCGATCCGCTTTTTCGGCTCTGACATCCTGCACAAGATTCTGCCGCCGGTGGTGACCGGCCCGGTGATCATGGTGATCGGCCTGGTGCTGGCACCGGTTGCCGTACATATGGCTTCGGGCCGCACCGGCGACGGCACCGCCTGGCTGGTGCCGCAGACCAGCGCCTACCTGATTGCCGGAGTGGCGCTACTGACCACCATCCTGGTTTCCCTGCTCGGCCGTGGCATGTTCAAGCTGATCCCGATCCTTTGCGGCATCGTTGCCGGCTATGCCAGCGCATTGCTGCTGGATGTTTCCGGGGTCTCCGCGACCCTACAGGCATCCTTCGATCCGGGCAGCTTGCAGAACTGGACCGCCCCGACGCTGGTATCGATGCAGAAGGTTGCCGCTGCCCCCTGGTTTGCCATCCCGCAATTCAGCTTTCCAGAGTGGAATTTGGAGGCGATTCTTTTCATCGTGCCGGTCGCCATTGCTCCGGCGATTGAACACTTTGGTGATGTGCTGGCGATCGGTGGAATTACCGGCAAAGACTATGTGGAGAATCCTGGCATCAAACAGACCCTGCTCGGCGATGGTCTGGCCACCGGCCTGGCAGCCTTTTTAGGCGGCCCGCCCAATACCACCTACTCGGAAGTCTCCGGCGCAGTGGCCTTAACCCGTGCTTTCAATCCGGGCATCATGACCTGGGCGGCGATCTCGGCAATCCTGCTCGCTTTTATCGGCAAGCTGGGTGGCTTTTTGAACAGCATCCCGGTTCCAGTGATGGGTGGCATCATGGTGTTGCTGTTCGGCGCCATCGCGGTTATCGGCATCAGCACCATGGTCAGAGCTGGAACCGACCTGATGGAGCCACGCAACCTGGCGATCGTCGCGATCATTCTGGTTTTCGGCATCGGTGGGATGAACTTCGACCTGGCGGTGGTCAAACTGGGGGGGATCGGGCTGGCCGGGGTGATCGGCGTGGTCCTCAATCTGGTTTTACCAAAAGGCGCCGACGAATAAGCTTCTGAACAGGTCTAAATCGGCAGGCGGATGATAACTTAATCAGCCGATTGGCGTGTGCATTAATCGAGACTACTGATGCTGATAATGTTCTGCCCGCTGTATTCTTCAAGAGCCAACTTCAGTGGCCGCAAAGCAGGCGAACGCCGCAGATAAAACAGATGACTTCGGCAAGTGCAGTCGCTGGCCCCAAAACCTTTAATCGGCAAAAAAGCAATATCTGTGGAGAGAAAAAATTCACTCCAACGATGTTCGCAATTCAGCCCCCGGGTCAGCCAGATCCGGCGAACCCGCGCCGCCTGGCGAAGATAATCGATATGCCAGTGATAGTGCTCGAGCGGGCGAAGGTGATGCAGTAAACGCGCGCGCAGACCTCCCGACCCGAAAGCGCTGCCGCAGTAAAGGTACCAGCCACGCTTGAGTTGAAACGTCCCAAGCCGGCCGATCCTCAGTTCAGAATTTTTGCCGAGATAGAGCCAGAGGAGATAACTGCCCGCCACGGCAGGCAGTTTTTCAGGCGAGGTCGACACCGGTCAAATGGCAGAGCTGTGCTTTGGTTTCAGCCGGCTCACGGTGCCAGATCCCCTGCCAGCCACAAGCGATGGCCCCTTTGACGTTGGCTTGCAGATCGTCGATAAACACACTGTTTTGGGGCTGCAAATCAAAACGTGCACAGGCGCTGGCAAAGATATCCGGATGCGGCTTCATGACGCCGACCTCATAGGATGCCAGTCGGTCATGGCAGATGCTATCCAGCTCGAAACGGTTCAGCAGGTATTGCCAATGCAGTTCACTGGTATTTGATAGCAGATAGACGCCGCAGTGCGGCTTGAGTTCCGCAGCCAGTTGAAACATCTCACAGACCGGCGTAAACAGGTTTTTCCAGGCAGCAATCAGCTCCTCATAGGGCAATGGCCGCTCGAGCAGCCGATTGATCCCGTCGAAAAATTGCTCATTGCTGATTTCGCCATGCTCGTAGGCGATCAACTCGGCCTGTTTAGTAAAATCAGCAACATCTTGAAGCTGAGCGCCCCGTTCACGTAGCAAGGCAAAAAAACCCTCGTAGCTGAAGTCGATCAGGACCCGCCCGACATCAAACACGACATCTGTAACTTGCGACATCAACAGAGCTCCTTTGGCCAAAGACTTAACCTGGGTATTGTTTTCTGTAGCTTAAAGCCTCAGTAAACAGGGAACTAAAACTTAACAATAGCAGAACGAAAGAGGACTTGCGACGGCAGGCAACCGGGCGGACCGCAATGGCCCGCCCGGAAAAGTGGTGGTTTAGGTTTTGATTTTTCGGCACTCCAGGTAGAAGCGTTTTTCATCCGCCTCGCCCATGGAAAAGGTTTTCCGCGGCAGGGCGCCGTCTAGGACAATGGTTTTAAACAGATCGTGCTTGGAGATAGCCGGCAGGTAGAATCCGGCGCCATCCGCTTTGCTGCCGAGCTCGGTCACCGGCTGGGTGCCGTGAATATAGTCGATTCGCGCCTGCGGTTGGTCCTGCAGGAACTGGTCGAGGCAGGCCTGCAGGCTGGCCACCACCAAGGTGTATTCGGGGTTGGCAACGCTGCAGACGCCGAACTGACCAGCGAAAATCACCGGGAAGGCGTGGGCATTCTGCGCCTTGGCGGCCAGGCTTTCCGCTGCACGCAGGTCGACGCAGGCAGTGAAGGTCATCGGCGTCCCGCGTTCGGCGAAAAAGCTTTCCATCCGGTTTTTCAACTGGTCGGCATCGACTTGAAACAAGACCCGGTGGATCGCCTCGAACTCCAGACCCGGATCATGCAGATTGACCAGCTCGACCAGCGCATAACGAGCCGGGTGATTCATGATTGCAGAAGCATCATCGGCTTCATGCTTCAATTTTTCCCAAATCGCCTTGGCAGTGGCAAACGAGTGATTGCCATCACCCATGGCGTAGAGCATGACTTCATCATCAACACCGTACTTGGCTTTATAGGCCACCGGGTCGGCCAGCTGTTCCAGTGCGCCGGCAATTTTGTTGATCAGTTCCGGCTGGTCGATCCGGTAACCTTTGAGATGACCGCCATTTTCCAGCAGTTCGAAATCGTAGGCCACCTCAAGCGTTTCGTTGAACAGCGGTTCGATGACGCTGCGCTGCGAATCGTCGATCAGCACCATGATGTGCGGCAGTTCGATCGGCGCATTCTGACGCACTTTGATGCGTGGCGGCAAGCGATCGAGGATCGTCCCCTCGGTAGCGCGGATCAGGCTTTGCGCCCCTTTATTATAATCGTACTGTTCCAGATCGAGGGCCAGGATCAGCCCTTTGCGCGATTCAACCTCGGAGGTTTTGCGATCGACCAGGATGAAACCCGGCCGCTGTTCCACCAGGCTGCCGTCGGCCAAATACTGCTCCATCGCCTGGTTGATATTGGCAATCCGCTGGTCGGCGTCGGCATCTTCAAGATTAACTTCCGGAAAGATTAGGTTCAGCGTCGAAATCGAACCTGCGGTCTGCTGTTCCAGGCGCTGCCAGTAGGCCCGGTCCGAGGTATATTGGTCGCAGGCGATGACCGCCCATTTCTGCATATCAGTTCCAGCTTTCGGCAGCAGGATGCTCGGCACCTGCACCCCAATCTTGTCAAAAATCATCGGCCATGCCCTTTCAGGTAAATGATCAGTGGTGATCCGCATGCTGCGGGATCATATTGGTAACATGTTTCGGTTTTTTTGAGAACCTCTCTAAACGCTGGCTAAAAATTGTTTCCACCCCAAAAGACAAACTTTGTAGTCTGGCTTATAGTTTTAATTAAGAGCCCCGTCTAGAGTGTTGGTGGTGGCGAAAAAATCCACGCTGACGCGAATGTTTGACCTGCCCCAGGAGATGCAGTATGAACCGCCGACTTTGGTACATCAAAAACGCCGCCCTGTTCTCCTGGCTGAAAGATGAAGAGCTGCAGCGCCTGGCGAGCCGCAGCGAAATGGTGGAATGCAAACGCAACACCGCCTTCTTTTTCGCCCAGGAGCAGAGCGATAGCATCTACCTGGTGAAACAGGGACGGGTCAAACTCACCCGCACCAGCAGCGAAGGTCGCGAAGTGATTCTCGACATCTTAGGACCGGGAGAAATTTTCGGCGAGCTGGCCATTGCCGGTGAGGAACTGCGGACCCACAGCGCCAGCGCCATCGATGATTCATTGGTTTGCATCATCACCCGGCAGGATTTCGAAGAGCTGCTAAAGGCCCATCCCGAAATGGCTTTAAAAGTTCTCAAACTGGTCGGTATGCGCCGCCGCGAGCTTGAAATGAGGCTGGAAGATCTGATTTTTCAACCCCTGGTGAATCGGCTGGCCCTGACCCTGCTCTGGCAGGCGAAACGGCATGGCGTCTCGGAAAAAAATGGCGCAGTCCGCCTGCCACTGACGCAAAAGGATCTTGCCCATCTGATCGGCGCTTCGCGCGAAGCGGTGGCAGAGCAACTGGCGAAATTCAGACAAGCCGGTTTTTTAAAAACCTCATATCGGGCCATTCAATTAACCGATATCAAGGGCTTGATGAAAACTCTAACCGCCGATACCGATGATGGACCACCTGACCTGCTCACCGGGCCGGCGCATGAGAACCCGGGGGGCTAACGAAAAAGGTCAACGCAGAGGCGTTGACAGACTGGAAGCACTCGTCACTTTCAAACCATCAAACATGGAGGTAAAAAATGAACATCAAGTCGTTTGTTACTGTCGCCTGTACTACCTGCCTGCTATTGGTAATTATTGTCAGTCTGACCTGGGCAGGCGGAAAGGACCTTCCGGCTGCCGACGGCAAAGCGGTTTACGACTACATCAGTCAAGCCAAACCCTATCAGCAGTGGGCACTGTTCCCAGGGAAAGAGAAATTCTATAAAGGCGCACATCCACACGGCGCCTTGCTGACCACCTATGTTTCAGCCGGGGCCCTGGATGCGCTCAACAACAAATCCGGCCAATTCCCGGACGGCTCCTTCATTGTGAAAGAGAACTATATGCCGGACAAAACCCTCGGCGCGGTTACCGTCATGTACCGGGTCAAAGGCTACAATGCCGACGCCGGTGACTGGTTCTGGGCCAAGTACAAGGCGGACGGCAGCATTGAAAAAGAAGGTAAGGTCGCGGGTTGCATCGGTTGCCATACCGCAGCGATCGGCAATGACTGGGTGTTCACCGGTCCGGTAAAGTAGGCAAGGTTCCGCAATGACCCTGTTTTCTCGAATGGGTCGCCATTAGGCCCATAATCAATATGAAACCACTATATTGGAGGAGCGAAGTAATGAAAAAAATAGTGTCCTGGCTAATCCTGTCAATTGCCGTCTTATCCTTAACTGCCTGTGCCGCCACATCGGGAGGAGAGACTATGAAGGTCAAATGCCCTTCGTGCGGCTACGAGTTTGACGCTGAACCCTATGGCCGTTAAAGGCTAGCGCCTTGGTTCATACCGACTAAACGAACCGGCCCTTTCTGACCTTTAGGAGGGGCCGGCCTACGCCCCTTCGAACGAACTGAGTTCACAGAAAATTTCCTGCCACCTCGGTCACACCTCCAAAGCAACTAACTTAAGTTTGACAACAACAAACCCCTGCCGTATATCTAAGCAGATAAAACACTGTTTGTTGACTACAGCGGTCAACATGAGCAGGATCCCATGGCGACACCAGCTGCCGTTCTTTCCAACCTAGGGTAAGGCCGATGAGGTTATTTTTGCCGATCCGCAGGTTACAGCATGCAATCATTCAAGAATGTATTAAACTTAACTATTCAGATCAGTTATTGATGCCAAGGCACTGAAGTTTGGTTCCCAGTGCGGTTTTATTTAATCATCCACTCACCACAAAACAGAGGAGGAAAGAAGATGAAACTTATCAAGCTGATGGCAGTTCTGCTGGCCCTGTGCCTGCTTACCGTCACCTTTGCCCATGCCGGCAAAGATCTGGACGCGGTAAAAAAGAAGGGGTTTATCCAAGCCGGCGTTAACGGCGGGGTGTTCGGTTTTGGCATGCCGGATGAAAAAGGCGTTTGGAAAGGGCTGGATGTGGATACCGCCCGAGCAGTCGCAGCAGCCCTGTTTGGCGATGCGCAAAAAGTCAAGTTCACCCCCCTGACCGCTCAGCAACGCTTTACAGCTCTGCAATCAGGCGAAATCGATCTATTGACCCGTAATGCCACCCGCACTCTGAGCCGTGAAACCCAGCTGGGGCTCAACTTTGTCACCGTCAACTACTACGACGGTCAGGGTTTTATGATTCCGAAAAACCTCGGCATCAAGAGCGCCAAGGAGCTGGACGGGGCCACCGTCTGCGTTCTGCCAGGCACCACCACCGAGCAGAATGCTGCCGACTACTTCCGCAATAACAACATGAAGTGGAAGCCGGTGGTCATCGAATCGACCACCGAGCTGGCAACAACCTTCTTCGCCGGCCGCTGTGACGTACTTACTTCTGATGCGTCTCAATTGGCGGGCACCCGCGCCGTCGCACCGAAACCGAAGGACTACATGCTCCTGCCGGAAATCATCTCCAAAGAGCCGCTGGCTCCAGCGGTCCGCCATGGCGACGACGCCTTCCGTGATATCGTCGATTTCTCGGTGCTGGCAAT
>CAMYNC010000145.1 GCA_947259685.1 uncultured Desulfuromonadales bacterium
CCTCTCCGGGAACAGGTGACATCAAGCTTAGCAGAAGCTAAGACCCTGTCCAGAAACCTCGTGCTGTCAGAAAAAATAATTAGATATAGTCGAGAATCGACAGTTCGGAGACCCGGCCGGTAATACTTAAGGCCGCCTGAAAACTGTTTTCCTGCTGCTGCAGATCGGTGATTGTCTCAAGCAGATCGGCATCTTCATAGCGAGAGCGTAATTCCTCCATATCAACCTTGATCTCTTCCATATGATCGCGAGCCACTTCAAGCCGCCGGCCCAGATTTCCTTTCAGGCTGCGATAACCGCGTACCTGGTCTGCGCCGGTCTCAAGATTATCCATCTGCCCAGTAATGCCGGCAGGATTATCAGCCCGCAGCGCCTCTTCGATCGAGGTCACCACCGCAAAGATATCCACAGCTCCGGCATCGGTGGCGCCGTTGTTGTCAGCATCACCCAGCATCAGGGCATTGCCGGTCAGCCCGACATCGGCCAGTTCGTTCGGGGAGATCTCAAATTGAATCGTCCCATTGTCGCCGTTGTAATTAACGGGATTCGAATCGGGGACCGGGTAGTTGGAGTTCAGGGTAAAGGGTCTGGTCTTCTCGCTGAAACCGGCAAAGAGAAACTTCCCATCAACCTGAGCATTGCCTGAATCGATGAGATCAGCCCTGATTTGCGCCACCTCGTCGGCATAGGTCAAACGGTCTTGGGCACTCGCAGTCCCATTGGCTGCAGCGATAGAAATCTCGCGGACACGAACCAGGTTGTTTTCGATCCGGTCGAGATAGCTGTCGGTGGTATCAATTCGATCGAGCCCTGACTCGATGGTTTCAATGTAACGATCGGAGGTCTGGCTCTGGGTCCTGGCACTGAGCATCGGACTGATAGCGGTTGGATCATCGGACGGGCGATTCAGTCGCTTGCCGGTCGCCGCTTGTAACTGCAGATCCTGCAACCGATCACTGGTGCGATCAAGAAAGGCCTGCAGACTGCGGAATGTCGTGGTTTGGGTGGCTCTCATAACTCACCTACCTTTTCAGCGTCAGCAGTGTGTCCATCATCTCATCTACGGTAGCAAGAAACTTGGCTGAGGCTTCAAAACCTTTCTGATATTGCAGCAAGTTGATCATTTCGTCCTCAATAGAGACCCCATCGATCCCGTCACGCAGGTTTTCCAACTGAATGAGACTGTCTTCAGCGCCAAGCTTGGCCTGGCGGTTGCGGTTGGTTTCAACGCCAACGGTCGCAGCGATCTTGCCGTAATAGGAGACCAGGGTATCGCCGCCAAGCACCTGCTGCTGTTCCAACTGCAGAATATTCAGAGCGCTGGTGTTATCCCCTGGGGCGCTACTGGTTCCGGCAGCGATCTCAGCGGTGGAGGCGATGGTCATCGTCAGTGCCGCCGCACTCCCGGCAACAGCTGCCGGTGGCACAAAGAAATCTCGCCCGGAAACCCCATCCAGGCCGGTCCCGGCCTGATGCAGGGCGTTAACCTGGGTGGCAAAGGTATTGGCCAGTTGGTCAAGTCGATTGACGACATCGGGAATCACCACATCGCGAACTTCATGGAACCCGCGCAGCTCTCCACCCAGGGCGGTCCGGTCCAGATCGATATTGGTGCTGCCGAATTTTATCCGCAACTGGGTATCGTTGCCGGAAGTATAGGCCTCCAGCGGAGTGGTGATGGTCCCTTCAACCAGCGGCATGCCGTTCGGTAGAGACAGGGTTACGGTGCTATCGGAGGTTTCAAAACTGGTCACACCAACCATCTCGGAGAGTTCTTTGACCAACAGGTCGCGCCGATCGCGGTTGGAGTTGGCATCCTGCCCGGAAACCTCCAGGGCGGAGATCCGGTTATTCAGCTGGGCGACCTCTTCGAGGCGCATGTTGATGCCACCGATCTGCGAGGTGATGTCGTTATTGATATTCTTGCGGACCTGCTGGATTTCATCATAGACGTTGCGAAACGCTTTGGAAATCAGCTCACCACGCTGCATGACCAGCTGCCGCTCCACTTCCCCACCAGGGTTGGTGGTCAGCTGCCGCCAGCTGTCAAAAAATTGATCGAACTCATCTGACAAACTACCTTCTCCGATACCGATCGATCTTTCGATTTCGAGCAGCGGGTTGGTCATACTGCTTTCCAAACCGACTTCAGCAGACTTGTCCTTGATTTGACCGGCAAGAAAAAGATCGTGCGCCCGCTCGACCGAGCCAACCTTAACCCCGGTGCCGATAAAAAAATCACCGAAATTCAGGGCTGGATAGGGAGTCAGGTTCGGGCTCTGCCGTGAATAACCTGGGGTGTTGACATTGGCAACATTCAGACCGGTGACCTCAATCGCCTTCTGGTTGGTCTGCAGAGAGGTTCTCCCTGAATTCAGTGCTGCATAGAGTCCGCCGCCCATTATTTACACCTTCCCTGACAGCAACCGACCACCCTCGGTCAGGGCACGGGACTGGCCACCACCGCCATAGACCTGAGGCATCGCAGCCTTGCCCATAAAGCCCATCATGTCGCGGACCCAATTGAGACCGGTCCAGAGCAGGAAGGCATTGCGACGATTTTCCTGATCGATCTGCGTCAACAGATCTTCAAAACCAGCCGCCTCTTCTGGCTGCGGGTTCAGTTGTGATAGCAGTGCTTCTTTGGCAGCAACCACCTTCTGCAAGCCAGCCATATTGAGAGCCTTGGCCATTTCCCGCTCCTCAACCAGCAGCTCAAGAAGCTCTTCTAGCAGGCTTTTCAGTTCGGAGCTGGACATCTCAGCTATCCTGCATGATAAAGGGAAGCAGGCTGCTGGCGACCTTATTCAGGTCGGGCTGATAGGTGCCGCTGTCGATCTGGGCCTTTAACGCCTGGAGCTTCTCGGCGCGGGCACTCTCCTGCGGAGCCTTGGTTGCCTGAGCCTTGTCGGCCTCTTGCAGCATACTGGAAAAGCTCACTTTATCGCTGCTGCCAGCTTTGTTACCAGCGCTTGGTTTAGCGGTGCGCTTAACATTTTCGAGCGGGCCGAAGCCCTTGCTACCCATAATCTTATCGACCATAACGAACTCCTTACCTATTCCCCTGATTTATCAGAAATTTCGGCAAAAGCATCGAGCTTTTCCATGATTGCATCGTAGGTCTGCTGAGAGATCTCCGGCAAACTGCCGCCAAAGGCCTGCTGAGCATCCTGAAAACCTTTATCGATTGCGCTTTTCATCGCTTCCAACTTGGCCGGATCTTTGCCGTAGGCGTTGAGGGCAAAATCGACGATCCGCTGGGAGGTTTTTTCGACTCCGAAGTAACCATCTTCGGCCACCAGTTGCTTGGCTTCTTCGACCGACAGGTTGCTCAAATCGATCTCGCTGCCAGTGGTGCTGACTTGCAGAAGCACATTCTGTTCCTGCAGCGTTTTCACCACCAAACTGCGCAGCAACTCGTAGTTGCTGCCGATATTCAGCTCGGCCTGAGGGCCGTAGGTCTCTTCAACCTGACTGCTATTGTCAAGGGTCACCCGATCTTTCGCGGCCTCTCCGGAGGCGACTTTTTTGCGCCCCTGGTGCTGCAGCAGGTCATCCTGATTCGGCTGTTGCAGCTGAGTCGCTCTTCGGCTTAAATCGATCTGTTCAGTCATGTGACTTCTCCGTCTGATCCAGGCCAGCGGGCGACAACTTGTCGATCACTTTGGCCTTCTTACAGACTTTATCGACCTATAAATTGTTTTTCTTTAGGCTTTTTTTGGCTCTTATCGGTGGGGAGAAGGGACAACCGGCACAAGCTGTCTGGGCCGGTTGGTTTGATTATTCCGCATTCTGTTTCAGCAGCTCCTGCAGCATAAGGTCAGCCAGACCAATTCCACCACGTTCTGCCATGATTTTAGCTGCTTCCATGTCCTGCATCTGGGAATACATATCATCAGCATTGCCGCGCTCAATCATGCCATCATTGGGAACGGTGTTGCGCATCTCTTTGAACATCTGCTGAATAAAGATCGCTTCGAACTGCTGGGCGGTCTGTTTGAGTTTTTCGCGGTCCTGCCCCTTGGGCACCTTAGGCGTCTGACTGAGCGCCTGGCCGACCAGATGTTGGCCATCGATTTTGCTATCCATAGCTTCTCCCGGGGGCAGGATTCAGGTTAGAGCACAACCAGGTCGGCATAGAGGGCTCCAGCCGCTTTGACCGCCTGAAAGATGGCAATCAAATCCCGCGGGGTCGCACCGATAGCATTAAGCGCGGCGGCCACATCACCGATACTGGTTCCTTTTTGCATCACCACCAGGTTGCCATTATCCTCCACCACATCAACCTGGGTGTCCGCTGATTCAATTGTCCTGCCGCGCGAAAATGGCAGCGGCTGCGAAACGTTGGTGCTCTCGCTGATCACCAGGCTCAGATTGCCGTGGGAAACCGCGACGGTAGAAATCCGCACCTTTTCGCCCATGACGATGGTGCCAGTCTTTTCATTGACAACAATCCTGGCCAAGCTATCCGGGGTCACCTCCAGCCGCTCGAGTTGAGAGACAAAATCGACCACTTTGCCATTAAAGCTTTCGGGCACCTGCACCTGCATCTGGCCGGCATCCAGGGCCAGGGCAATCTGGTCGCCGAACTTCTGATTCACCACCTCGGTCATCCGCGAAATGGTTGTAAAATCGGACTCATTGAGCCGGTAATTGAGTTCCTGCCGATTGCCGAAAACAAAGGGCACTTCGCGCTCGACCAGGGCGCCACCAGGGACGCGTCCGGCGGTCGGATGGTTTTTCTGCACCTTGGCCGCCTTGCCACCGAAGGCCAGCGAACCGACCACCAATGCCCCTTGGGCCACCGCGTAAATCTTGCCATCAGCCGCTTTCAAGGGGGTCATCAGCAGAGTCCCACCTGCCAGGTTGACGGCGTCCCCCACCGAAGCCACCGCGACATCCAGGCTGCTGCCAGCACGCGCAAAGGGGGGCAGTTCAGCGGTGACAATCACCGCCGCGACGTTCGAAACTTGCACCTTGTTGCGATCAACCGTGACGCCGAGCCGTTCCATCATGTTAACCAAAGACTGAATCGTGAACTGAGTACTAGCGCTATCGCCAGTGCCGTTCAAACCGACCACCAGGCCGTAGCCGACCAGTTGATTGGCGCGTACGCCTTCGAGCTGCGCCAGTTCTTTGATCCGCGAGGCCTCAGCAGTGCCGTTCAGCAATGGGCCACAGAGGCTCAGGAACATCGCCGCTGCGGTAAAAACTATTTGCTTCATCAGTCTCCTGCTCATCAGAAAGGCCAGACCGCATCCAGACCGCGAACAAGCCAGCCGGGCTGCTGTTTGTCACTGACCACGCCATCACCGACATAGGCGATTCGGGCGTTCAGGACATGCATCGAATTCACAATATTTGCGGTACTGATATCTGAAGGGCGGACAATCCCGCTCAGTTGGACAATCTGGGTTTCGCTATTGACGGTCACCGTCTTGTTCCCCTTGATCCGCAGGTTGCCGTTCGGCATGACCTCAACCACCTGGCTGGTCAAGGTCGCGACCAAATTCTCTTTGCGTGAGGTTTTTCCGCTGCCCTCGAAATCGTTTTTCGCGCTCGCATCAATCAGCGAACTGGCGTCGGAATAACCGGCCATCCTGGCCAGGGTTCGTTCCAAACCCATCAGGTTGGTGATCCCGGCGGATATGGAGCTGTCGCGGCTGGTTTCGGTTTTCGCCTCTTTGCTGGCACTGGCATTTTCGGTGATTGCCACGGTGACAATATCGCCGACGGTGCGGGCTTTCATATCTGGGAACAACCCGCCACGGCTTTCGCTCCAGAGCGATCCAGCGGTCTGCGGCGGCAACGGCTCCTGCATGATCGGAGCAACCGGTTCCACTTCGCGCAGATCGATCTGACTTGCCGGACCGGCACAGCCGGCCAAGAGGACTGAGATCACCAACAACCAAAGGTTATTCTTCATACTAAAACTCCACTGTCACCAGTTGCGGTGCCACCACCCGACACAGGACGACTTTGCGTGATTCGCTGTTCACCACCCGGATCGTTTCATTCTGCTCGCCGTCTTGCTGGGCTTCCCCGGCGGCGGTGAGCATCAGTCCACCGCGGATGGCCTTGATGGTCACCCGTTCACCACGCTTGATCATCGGCGGATATTCCACCTGGTTGCGCAACAGCGGTTTGCCGAGCCGCACCGAACGCTTCAAGCGTTTGCCGTAGACCTCCTCGGCGTTAAACAAGGGTTCCCTCAGCTTGGAGATTTCCTGCTGCTGAAAAATGAGATTGGTCGGCGTCAGAATGTCACCACGCCGCAGATTGTCCGCAGCGATCAGGATTTCGGCCAACGCCTCCAGCTCGACGCGGATCGACTGATTTTTGACCACCTGACCATCCACCCGAATCAGCAGGGTGATCCGCCGGCTGCCAATGATCCCCGGCTTGGACGGTATCACCTGATACTCGATGTCGCCCTGCGGAACCTTGAACGGCTTTGGCAAGCTCATGGAAGCAAACCGTAGTTCGACCCCCGGTAGCCGAGCTGATTCCTCGGCCAGGAAATCATTGAGCTCCTGAGCCATCTCGTTCTGGCTGATCAGCGGCCCTTCCTCAGCCGCCGACACCAGGGCCGGCAGCAGAACCAAGAGCAACATCAGTAATATCCGCAGGGGTTTCATCCGTTTATATCCTTAGCGAACCAGCTGACTTGTGGTTTTCAGCATTTCATCCGCAGTGCGGATCGCCTTGGAATTAACTTCGTAGGCCCGTTGGCCGGCGATCATATTGACCATTTCTTCCATGATATTAACGTTGGAGCCTTCCAGGAATCCTTGGGAAATGGCGCCAAAACCTTCTTCTCCCGGGGTTCCGGTGACCGGGGCACCGGTGGTCGGTGTTTCCGCATAGAGGCTCCTCCCCAGGTTTTTTAACCCTGAGGGATTACTAAACCGAACCAATTCCAGATTTCCGACAGTCGTCGGGGAGCTTTCACCGTCAAGAACCACGTCGACCGTGCCATCAGTTCCAATACTGATCGCGGTGGAATTCTCCGGGATAACGATCTCCGGGAACAGCGGATAGCCGTCGGAGGTAACGATCCGTCCGGTGCTGTCCTTTTTCATTGAACCGGCGCGGGTGTAAGCCTCAGAGCCGTCCGGCGTGGTGACTTGAAAAAAACCGCTCCCTTCTATACCCAGATCAAGCTCGTTGCCGGTCTGCTGAAAGTCACCGGTGGTGAAAACCTTTTGCACCGCCGCCACCCGGGAGCCAAGACCGACCTGGATGCCGGTGGGAACTTCGCCACCATCGGCACCAGTACCAGCAGCTTTGGTGGTCTGATAGAGAATATCCTGAAAATCAGCGCGACTTTTTTTGAAACCGGAGCTGTTAACGTTGGCCAGGTTGTTGGCAATCACATCCATGTTGGTCTGTTGCGATTGCATCCCGGAAGATGCTGTCCATAGTGCATTGATCATCTTTATCTCCTTCTTTTCTGCAGCGGCCCGAGAGCCGCGTTAAATTCTCTTAGCGGAGTTCGCCGAGATCTTTAAGTTTGCCATCCATCTCGCTGTATAACCTCAGCACTTTCTGCGTGGCGTCAAAGATCCGCTGATTGGCGGTCATCCGCACCATGGTCTGCATCATGTCGACGTTGGAGGATTCCAGGTTGTTTTGCGCCAGTTGCGGTGCCGGATGCAGCTTCGGCTGGCTGCCATCGCTCGCTACAAAGCTGCTCTCCTGAGCACGGCGGAGGACCGACTTATCGTCAAACTGAAAGATGCCAACCTGACCAACCTGCTCACCGTTGAACCAGATGCTGCCATCAGGAACGATATCCACATCCGGCGAGGGCAGAGTAAGCGGACCGCCGCCGGCGCTCATCACCTGGCGGCCGCTGCTATCGATCAGCACGCCTTCAGGACTCAAACGGAACATCCCCTTGCGTGAGTAGCCGAAGCTGCCGTCTTCTTGTTGCATTTGAAAGAAACCCTCACCATTGATCGCCAGGTGCAGCGGATCGCCGGTAAACTCCAGTTGCCCGGGAGTAAAATCGATGCTTTCTTTGCCGACTTGGGCGAAATTGGCTCCCTTGGTCGCCAAGCCGGAATTGGCTTCGGCAAGCCGGGCCTGGAAGGTCGGGGTCCCTTTTTTGTAGCCATGCACCTTGATCGAGGCCAGTTGCTCACTGATGTTTTCCATCATCTGCATCCGACCGATCATGCCCGAGACTGCACCGTACTTACCACTCGCCATTTTAGCTCTCCACTTTTCCGGTTGCTTAGCTTGCTTGTCGACCCAGGGCGACAAATACTTTAATCGCCAGCTCGGCTACTGCGGTTTTATCCGGGCCAACTGCAGTAATTGCTCGACTTCCGCCGGGGCCAGCTTCAGGGCTTTAGCGATGCCCTGCGCATTCAACCCCTGTTCGGCCAATGCGGCGACATAGTGATACTTTTCCGGGGTTTTTCGCACCCCGCTCGGCAGGCCCGGTTGCTGTTTTTCTGCCCGTTTAAGGCTGGTCGAAAATTTGGCTTCTTTCGCCTGGGTCAGCTGCAGCTGCTGTAGCTGTTGTTTCAAAACGCTGATTTCGCCCTTCAACTTATGACTGACCAGCAGTTGCCAACCGGCCAAGAGCAGCGCCAGCAGGGCAATTCCGGCCACCAGCAGCAAAAGAGGGAATTCCTGACCCACCTCATCCACCAGCACGCAGACTGTTGA
>CAMYNC010000146.1 GCA_947259685.1 uncultured Desulfuromonadales bacterium
TCAGCACGCCGATGATGATGGGAGCGATATACGGCGAGCGATAAATGATCGCCAGCCGGTCATCCGAAAGCACAACCCGGTCGGTCTGCCTGAGCACCAGCGAGTTGGCAAGCAAAAGAAACAGGATGATGATGACGAAGGTAGCCAGGAAGGCCTGGGATACGGTCTGGTTGATGCGCTCTTTGCGGGCGGTGATATCATAATAGACCTCGGCCGCGCCGATGAATTGATCGCCATCCATGATCGGCACATAGGTCTCCACCACTGCCGTGGCGAGATGCATCCCTTCGCTGGTCTTGCCGCTGTCTTTTTCGACCACCTTGGTGAATTTTTGCCCTGTGGCGACCAGCTGATGAAAATAATCACGCGAGTTGACGGTGCCTATCTCATCGCTGTCCGAGGAATAAACGATCGTCCCATCAGGGGAAAAAAACTTCAGCTTGGCCACGTTCAGTGGCTCTTTCAATTCCTCGAACTGCTGCCGATGGTCGGCAATATTTTCTAAAATCTGTCCATCATGGACGATGGTCCGGGCGAAGAAATTGACCGTCCGTTCAGCATCTATTTCCGCATTGCTGATGATGACCTTTTTAAAGGAAGGCAGGATGTAGTAGATGTTGACCAGCGGGAAAAGGATCGCAATCAGCGATGAGATGATGACCAGATATTTGATTTTGGATGTGTCCATAGTTCCTCATGGCAAAAAATTGGCGAATGCCAATATTAAGACCTATGCCAGAAGGGAGTCAACAGATCATTCACTGAATCTAATCTTTTTCCTTATAAAAAAACGGGACCTGCTACTGGCCCCGCTTCCTGGTTTATGACAATCTCGCCCTGGAGTTTTCAATCCAGGGGCTTTGGCGCACAGACATTTTCCGCCCGACTGACCTTGGCACCGCAGTTGGTGCAGGCGAAATGTGGAGTCTCGGCGAACAGCTTGCGGACTTCGTCACACATCTCTTTGGCCTTCAGTTCACAGACATGCAGATGATGGCCACCAGAATCTGCGCAGTTTTTATCACTCATATCGATTCTCCTTCGTTAAAATCTAACCTCTTAAGTATAGATTTAATCGATTCCGGCGAGAAGTCAACAGGCAGCCCGGGCAAAATGCACCTGCTTTGCTTGGGAAATCCCCCTAAAGCTCAAGCAGGTCGCCGTCACACAGAACCTCCAGTTCCAGTTCGGCCAGCCGTTCCAGCATCGGCACTCCCAGGTGGGTCAGAACCAGCCGCTTGCAATCGAATTCTTGGCGCTTGGCCAGCAGGGTCCGATAATCGAGATGGGACGGGCTGGGCTCACTGTAATTGAAACATTCGACGATAAACAGGTCGCTGCCAGCGGACAGCTCGAGTAAGTTTTCCGTCCACTCGGTATCCCCAGAATAGCTAATGACCCGGCCAGCGACCTCAACCCGCAGGCCGAAGACATCCGGACTGCTGCCATGCTTGACCGGCCTGCTGATGATCTTCAGCTCAGCATCCTGCCAGGGCGTGCCCGGATCAAGCTGGTGGTAGTGAATCGGAAATCCGCAGCCATCATCCAGGGCCCCAGGATAAAGGGCGTCCAGCGCCGCTTCGACCTGGTGCTGCAGGCCCGGCGGGCCGAGCAGGGTCAAAGGCCGGGTGCGCTGGCTGACATACTTGGCTTCCAGCAATAAAAAGGGGATGCCGCCAAAATGGTCGCCATGTAGGTGACTGATCAGAATCAGTTCGATCTCATCCAGGGCGATCCCTGCCGCCTGCAGGCCGGCGATGCTCGAGCAGCCACAGTCGAGCAGCAGCTGTCGACCAGCGGCCTGCAGATGGAAACAACTGTTCAACCGCCCGCCGCTGCCAAAGGCATCACCGGTGCCGACACAGTAGAGGCGCATACTCATAGCCTAGCCTTGCTGATCGCTCCCCTGCAGCTCGGCGTCGATCATCTTTTTGAATCCGTCCATACTGCGCTGCTGGAGACGCCGACCGTTGATAAAAATCGTCGGCGTGCCACGGACCCCGATTTGCTGGCCTTCCTGAATATCGCTGTTCACCTGCTGCAGCAGCTTCGGATCGGCCAGGGCCTTGTCGAACCGCGACATATCCAGCCCGGCCTGCTGAGCCAATTCGCGAATCTTCTGCGGGCTCAGCTTGTTGTAGTTATCGAACAGCAGATCGTGCAGCGGCCAGAACTTTCCCTGCTGCTCGGCAGCCAGGCCGGCCAGGGCCGCGGTGCGGGCACTCTTATGCATCGGCAGGGGAAAGTTTTTAAACACCAGCTTGACTTTATCCGGGTAGGCGTCCAGGACCTGTTTGAGCAGCGGCACCGAGCGGGCGCAATAGGGGCATTCGAAATCATCGTACACGACGATTTCAACCGGCGCATCGGCATTCCCCAAAATTGGCGAGTTGCTGGAATCGATCTTCACCACCGGTTGCAGGGCGATCAGCAGCATTTCCTGCCGTTCAGCCAGCTGCAGGACCAGACGGTTGCTGCCCTGCGGAGTGATCCCGGTGACATCTGGGCCAACCTCGAAACTGCCCTGGGGGGCGCCGTCGGCATTAAACAGATGAACCTTGCCGGCATCGGTCAAAACATAGATCCGCTGACCATCAGCAGTCGCCGCCACCTGCAGGGGCGTCTCACCCAGCGGCACGGTCCGGATCATGTTGACATCGACCGAACTGGCCAGCAGGGGACTGGCACTGAGCAGAAGAATCAGGATAATCAGCAGCTTTTTAGACATATGCAGTTGCTCCTTGTTCGTTTTGTTGGTTTAATCAGATCTGTAAATTATTCCACAATCCTCCTGTGAATACCACGCTGCCCGTGAAAATTAAAGCAATTCCCACCCCTGAATGATCGAGGAATAAAAGATGTTGCGTATCGCCCTGCTTTTGCTGCTCCTGCTTCCCGGCAGTAGCCTGGCCCTGCTTTCGGAAGGCCGTCCCGGCATCCCCTATTACAATCACCCCCTGTTTCTGGACAAAAAAATGGTCGAAAACGGCCAGATCACCCAGGTCCGCCTGGCTTACGGCGATACCCGTGACAAAACCCCCGATTGCCTGAACAGCATCGATGTCTTTCAAGGATTGGAGCTGTTTGCCGAGGCGCCGGAACAGAGCTGGGTACTGGTCGACTACGAGTTGCAGAGTATCCTCATCGACAGCGGTTTTTTTGGTGACGCCGACGTGTTCAATGTGCGCGCCTGCGGTGATATGGAGGCTTGTGTCGAGCTGCGGGAAAAGCTGGAGAATGACCCCGCCGAGCTGGCCAAGCGGGAACAGCGGAGAAAACCGACCAAGCTGAAAAAAGCCCGCCTCGGCGATATTGCCCAGGAGCTGGACATCGGCCGCCAGCTGGTCAAGGCGGCCCGTTGCCGGGGCTGCCATCAGATCGAAGGGTTCGGTGCCGACCATGCACCGGGTTTGACCTGGAAACGTTATAAATATATCCCAGGCTGGCTGGAGGAGTATCTGCGCAATCCTTACCGACTGCGCCCGGCGATCGATGATTTGATGATGGTGCAGTTCACCTCGCCGAATGCCCGGCCCAGCCTACAGCCGGTCGAGGTCGAAGCGGTCGCCAGCTATCTGGAGCGGGTCGCCAAGGCCAAGACCCCGGATGACAAATATCGTAAAGAGCCCTGGCAGGATTACGATTGCTTCGCCTGCCACACCAGCAACTATAAGAAGAAGCCCTTGGCTTTCACCCCGACGCCGATTCCGGAAAGCCTGCAGCAGCCGCTGCAAAACAGCACCACGCTGCGGATCTGCCTGTCCTGTCATGCCTTTGGCGATTTCCGTCAGGTCGAGCCGGCCGGCCGCAACAACCGCAACCGCTTCGCTCCCGACCTGCTGCTGGCGATGGAGAAGCTCGATATCGATTATCTGCTCAACTACGTCCAGCGTCCCGATTTTCTGCAGCCCGGCTCGCAGATGCCGCGCTTTCCGCTCACTGAAGGGCAGCAGGCCGAATTGCGCCAGTTTGTTATCGAGCTGCGCCGGCAGATCGAAAATGGCGACGTAAAGCCGGTGCATAACTATTATCGAATGGAAAAGGTTTCGGACTAGCCCGCTGCCAAAGCAGATATCGGTTGGCTTTTCCAGTCAAACGAAGATGCCCGCTCGCTGCGCGAACTGCTGATCTACGGCCTGAAAGGGATGGCCGGTTGCGACGGATGGCTGCCACACCAGTCGCAGCTATTTTACCGAGATGGCCGAGGAACTCTGCCGCAGGACTCGGCTACCCTCACCACCGGTTGCGCCAAGTACCGCTACAACAAGTTGGACCTCGGTGATATCGGTGGCATCCCGCAGGTTCTCGACGCCGGTCTGGGCAACGATACCTATTCGCTGGTTTAGATCGCCCTGAAGTTGAAAGAGGTCTTCGGCCTTGATGATATTAACAACCTGCCGATTTCCTACGATATCGCCTGGTACGAGCAGAAGGCAGTGGTTCTTCTGGCACTGCTCTCCCTCGTTGTCAAGCATATCCGCCTTGGGCCTACAATGCCGGCATTCCTCTCGCCGAATGTTGCCAGGGTGCTGGTTGAGAACTTCGATATCAAGCCGGTCGGCGATGTGAAAGCCGAGGTGGCAGCCATCATGGCCGGTCATTAACAGAACCGAACCGGTAACAGCAATCTGTAAAACTTAAAAAGGCGGAGGATCACAAGATCTTCCGCCTTTTTTACCTCTGATTTACTGCAATCAAATGCATGCTACATGGTGTTGTAATCATCTGATTCGACGAGATCGCCCGTGGAATCAAGGAATGAACCTTTTTGTGAATCTTTGATGACTTCTACGTGATCGTGGGTGACCGAACAAACCGTTCCACAAATGGTACATTCGTAATGTTCTTCATGGAATTGAAAAGCGTTCAATTCGGTTTCATGGCTGACCATATGTTTACAGGTCGGGCAGACAAATTTGGTGCAGACTTTCTGCCGCTTCAGGACACGTCCCTTGATGATTTTCAGCATATCACCAGAGTAGGTCCAGATTCCTCCACAGGCCCCACATTCGTATGCTCCCTGGGAAAAACCGTCAACGTGGAGATCCACTTCTACAGATTCTTTGCTCTGACACAATGGGCACTGCATTCATCATTCTCCTTCGCAAATCAAATAAAAGGATCGGTAATATTTCAATATAGTATGCCTGCGACGACAAGACAAACCCAGTTTAAATTTTTGTGGTCTGCGCATGAACAGTCTCTCTGCACAGCATTCGGGACAAAATCCAGCTGCTGCGGTACCGATTTGTCTCGTGAAGAGCGCACAATCTGCCAAGCTGTTGATCATCAGCAATCGATGCCAACCTTTTTTCAACGATTGAGAAGCCGCGAAACTACTGAAAAAAACTCTGGAGACACTCCAGGGGGTTAGCAACTCCCTGTATCCCTCACCGCAGGCGGCGAAAACATCGCTGCTGCAGGGAACTGAACTCCCCACCTTAGGGCTGCGCCCCAACGACGCAGCCACCGGGTCGGCTCATGCACGACACGACTCGATACACCGAGATAGGACCCGATCGCCTCCATGGGACAAAAGCTGCACCACCCGCGGGCAAACAGAAACGCCGTCAGAATCAGTGCCGGCCAGCCAATGGTCCAGGCCGCCAAGTTGGCCGCGTTATCAAATCGGGGCCCAAGCAGCGTGGAGAAGGTAACCAGCAAAAACAGCGGCACGGTGATCCAGCGCAATATTCGTGGAAAATCGGAACGGCGGGCCAGCCTTTCGACTACGGGAAGCGTCATCAGGTTGAACCGACCGTCGCCAAAGGGCTGCCCCTGCAGGGAAATGTGTTCCGGGACTATCTCGTCCTCGTTACACACCACAACCGCGCGGCTGACAACCTGATAAAGTTCACTGCCATCCATGGGCCAGTCATGATCCACCAGGAGATTGAGAGCATCCTGCGAAAGGCGACGCACATTCTTTTGGCGCTTGGCATTAATGGTCTTGAAAAGGGCGCGGGCGATGCCCGGGATAGCCTTCTTGCGTTCCCGAAGCGGCGCCATTTGCAGGGCTTCGCCGCTCAGCTTGTCATAGAGCTGCGCGTTGAACTGCCCACTGGCAATCAAAGGCTCCAACGGTTTGCCGCAGGTGGCCAGAATCGTCACCTGGGAACTGCGCAGTCTGCCTTCCCCCCGTCTTTTGAACTGCCCGCTTTTCCATGAAGGCGATCAATTCTTCCTGCACTCCCGGCATCAGGCAATCGATGTTGCGCAGGATGATATCGCCCCCGGCTGCCAGCTCGATCATGCCGCGCCGAACCCGACGGGGAGAGAGGGCTCCTTCCGGGACATGACCGAACAGTGCCGCCTCCTGGGCAATTCCCAATAGCAGATTGTTCGCCGAGTTGGCCGCATTATTCTCGTTGCCAACCACTGGCGGCGGGGAGGCACAATCCAGGAACAGAACCGGACATGGTGTGCCGCTGTGGAAATGAATCAGACGAGCGGCTATCTTTCCAGGTCCCCGGTTCGCCCACGATCAAAACGTGCTTGCGGGCTCCCCCGAGAGGCTCAAGACGTTTGTTCAGCGCGCGAACCCAGGGGGATTTTCCGGGAAAAGCACCAAACTCGGGCAGGAGTTGCCAGCCGATAATTTTGGTGACCACCTCGCGGTGCTCGATCTCCTCCCGTTGGTGACGATGCGCCCAGCTGCCAAGCTGGCTGGCGAGGATTCGACTGCGATTGGCATAGAGCATCGGTATTTCGTGCAGCAGTTCTTCGAAATCTGCGCGAGCCAACCTGCCGGCCTGCACTTCGGCGATAGCCCTGACATTGGATGAACGCTTCTCATCGTTGAGGATGGCGCGCTCACCGATGACACTACCAGGACCCAACTCGGTGAGGTTCAATATCTGGCCGAACCCGGCATCCAATTCGACCCGCACCCGTCCTTCCAGAATAATGTAGAGTGCCTGAGCCGGTTCATTCCTGGATATGATGACCACTCCGGGTAAAAATTCACACCTCTCCAATCGAGCCGCGATGTGCCCTAGCTCATCCTGAGTCAGGCCATCGAAGAGGCGTATCCCTGAAAGAACATCACACCTGATCTGTATTATGCTATTACCCCCAAAACAGACAGACCTTGAACATCCTCTGGATAGATGGACTATAAAAGTGCACCCGCTCCCGCTTCAGGTAACATCTAGACGTTGGCACACCGCACGCCCAAGTGGCCAGAAGGCAAACAACAGGCAGGATCGATGGTAGCGCATAAAATTCTGCACATCCAAGCTGTATACCGCAGGTGTATCGT
This sequence comes from uncultured Desulfuromonadales bacterium, assembly GCA_947259685.1. Next base: position 7,262 of record CAMYNC010000146.1, read on the forward strand.
CAAGAAGATTTATGCGAAATTTTTCTACTACTGGAGGCCCGGACAACTAAGGGCGAGCAGGTATTCGTGGCGCCAGTCGGGTCACATTCAGCGCGCAAAACCCTCGCGCAGGTCACCGCACTTGAGATAATCGTAGACCAGATCGCTGACTACTTTGCGCGGATAGCCGTACTTACGGACACAATGATCGGCGTAATTCAGCTCGAAATCGTAATATTGATTGTTGAGCCTTTGCCACAAAGGCGACTGTTGCGCTTTGCGCGGATGATAAGCCGTCGCAGAGCCGACATGCTGCCTGCTCCCCCCTACCTATCAAGCAGTGTCGATAAGGCTTATAGCGGCATACTGACAAGTCCGCTTCAGCAGGCATGCAAATAACTGAAAATAGCCGAAACCACTTCTCATTTTTTGGGGTGACGGGAGAGTTGATTGGCCCTTCGCACCAGTTGCATCAAAAGAGATCTCATCGGTGCAAGGACTTTTGATCATGAATCCTTTGGCGAAACATCACGCGCGCATCTTCTGCCGCAGCACCAGATCGGCAATCACCAGCGCCGCCATGCTCTCGACGATCGGTACCGCCCGGGCGACCACGCAGGGGTCGTGACGCCCTTTGGCCTCCAAAACTGTCGGCTGGCCGGCATAATCGACGGTCTGCTGTTCCTGACCGATGGTCGCCGGCGGTTTGAAGGCGACCCGGAAATAGACCGGTTCGCCGTTGGAGATGCCACCTTGGACGCCGCCGCTGCGGTTGGTCAGAGTGCCGAGGCGCTCGCCTTTTTGCACAAAGGGATCGTTGTGCACCGAGCCACGCTGCTGTGCGCCGGCAAAGCCGGAGCCGATTTCAAAGCCCTTGGAGGCCGGCAGCGAAAGCATGGCGTGGGCCAGCAGCGCTTCCAGGCGATCGAAGGCCGGCTCACCAAGGCCTGTCGGCAGGTTACGGCAGACGCAGCTGAGGACGCCGCCGACCGAGTCCTTGGCCTGCCGGGCGGCGAGGATCTCTGCGGTCATCTTCTCGGCGGCCTGCGGGTCGGGGCAGCGGACATCGCTGGCATCGACCTGTTCGCGGCTGATGCTGCCCATATCGATCCCTCCGGCATGGTGGGTTCCGACCGAGCTGACCCAGGAAACAATTTCAATGCCATAGTTTTCCAGCAGAAATTTTTCGGCGATCGCCCCGGCCGCCACCCGGCCGATGGTCTCCCGGGCGCTGGAGCGTCCGCCGCCGCTGGAGGCATGAATGCCGTACTTGGCCCGATAGGTATAGTCGGCATGAGAAGGGCGGGGGATCTGACTCATCGAGCCATAGTCGCCCGGCCGCTGATCCTTGTTGTTGACCAGCAGGCCGATCGGCGTACCGAGGGTCAGGCCGTTTTCCACCCCGGAAAGGATTTGCACCTGGTCGGCCTC
>CAMYNC010000147.1 GCA_947259685.1 uncultured Desulfuromonadales bacterium
GTGGAGATCGCCGGAATTGTTGCGATACTTTTGATCCGCCCTAAATCGGTGGCCCTCATGATCATTTGCAGTCGATCCTGCACCCGCCGCGCTGCCTGATGGCCACCGGCAACATAAAAACTGAGAAGATGACCATAACGTTCCTGCAGTTTGCCATCGACTTCACTATCGACCAAACGCATGTAACGCTTGGCAACAGCATGCCCCGAATCGGTTTCCAAACCGGGATAGCTGACCGACTCTACCTGCGGATGAGCGGCTAGAATACAGGCAACCGACATTGTGCTGCGACTGAGCTGATCCATTTTCCAACGTAAACTGCGTAGCTCACTGAGTGCCATTAGCGCATTAAACGGAGACATACAGGGACCGTAATCACGCGCTGGCAGCAGCTTGACATAACTGGCAAAATCTCTACGCAGCTCTGCCGGCCCTACCCGGCTGGGGATATCATTGCGGGATATTAACGCGCCACCAATGCCGAACCCGCTGCTGGTTATGCTTTTACTGACCGAATGGATAACAATGTCGGCACCGTGACAGAGAGGACGGGTCAACGCTGGTGTCGCCAGAGTCGAATCGACCAATAGCGGCAGCTCGTGCTGGTGGGCCAGCTTGGCCACCGCAGCAATATCGAAGACCCCCAGCACTGGATTGCTGGGAATTTCACCGAACAGAAAGCGGCTGTTTTCGTCGATCGCCTCAACCCACTGATTGAGGTCGAGAGGGTCACGGATCCAACGGATTTCGATCCCCCGTTCCTTGCCGTAGCGCTCATCAAACAGCATGAAGGTGCCGCCGTAGCATTTACTCGAGACGACAATATTCATCGGCCCCGTCCCTTCAAGAAAAGGATTGGTCGCCATAGCGATTGCCGCCATCCCGGATGAAGTGACATGGGCGACAGTCTCACCGGCGAAGCCATAGCCTTCCAACAGGGCGAGAGTTTCCTCTAAGTAATGGAGGGTGGGATTAGCGATCCGGCTATATGCCCAGGCGGGAGCCAGGTAGGCAAGTGCTGCTTCCATGTGATCGCTGTTTTCGAAGTGCTGCGCCGAACTGAAGTAGCCCGGTTCGATGATACTCCCCTGGTTGGCCAGGGCTCCTTCGGCCCCGTAGAGTCCATGCACGGCAATAGTGTCGAAGCGCTTTTCACGCATTGCCTGGCGCTGCCGGGCCTGCGCCTTCAGCAATTGCTGACCCTGGTCGACGTAACGCTGCACCCCTGCAGAGAACTGCTTTTGGGCCATTCGTTTCCTCCGCCTGCAGTTTGAATTGAAGGAATCAGTGCATCACTTTAAACTCTAGCCCGCAAACGGCCATTGGCAACTCCTTAGTGCCCTAGCGACCAGGATTTGTCGTCAGCCTGCTTGTCGAGGCTTATCATTGTTCAATTCGATCCGGTTTCGCCCCAGCGCTTTGGCTCGGTAAAGGGCAATATCCGCACGTTTGAGCAGAGTTTCGGGACTGCTTTCTTCTGACAGTAAACTGGTAAGGCCGCCGCTGGCCGTCAGTTCGATCTGCTCCCCGCGATCCTTGCTCAACAGTTGTAGATCGGCCACCATCTGCCTGATCCGCTCACTTGTGACCCGGGCTTCGGAAATCGTCAGCCCGGGCAGGACAACAACGAATTCTTCACCGCCGAATCGGAAGAGTACATCGTAACTACGCATTGCCTGTTGCAGTGCCTTTGCCACAGCGACCAAAACCTTATCGCCGGAATCATGCCCGTAATTATCGTTAATTTTTTTGAAATGGTCGATATCGAGAACCAGACAAGAAAGTGGATGCTGCAAGCGATCTGCCTTATTCACCTCGGCGGCCAGCAGTTCCATCCCATGACGACGGTTGTAGACCCCGGTCAATCCATCGGTGACCGCAAGCTTTTCGACTTTTCTACGTGCATCGTTCAGCAATCGTACCAGCCGAATAATCAGCAGGCTTATGGTGACCACCAGACCAATAGTGACAACGATGCCGGAAAGACCGATGGCGACCATATTCCGTTGCAATTGATCCTGCAGTTCCTCAACCAGGATCGAAACACTGATCCCACCACGGATATCACCAACTTTGTAGCCCTGTTTTCGGTGACAGGTCAGACAAGACTCTTCGGTGATCAAGGGCGCCATGTAACGGAAGACCTGGGCTCCGTTTTTTTCCATAAAAGCAAACTCTTCCTGTTTGCCGCCGACAAAGGCCCGCAGGGCCTGGGTTTCAAATTCATCAGCTCGGTTTGACGGATTCAGCGGTCTCAGGCTGGTAATGTGAAATTTCATTCCAGCTTTTTGCCCAGCCAGCATGGATATCTCCCGGGTCATTGAGGCGGGATTTTTTTGCGTGTAAACCTTTCCGTCGCTGGTGTAGATATCCGGGTTTTCCAGGTAGGGATTTGATTCCATTCCTGCAGTTTTCAGGACATAAACTCCACCGTGCTGCGCGTTCCAGGCACGGGTCAGAACAATCGACTGGAAATGGCTGCGGGCCTGGGAAAGGATGCTTTCGTGCAGCAGAGTTCGGGTGCGCAGGGCCAAACCGAAAAAGATCCCAAAAAGACCGGCCATCAAAACCAAAATGATCGTGACCAGGGAGAAGCGGATATTGATCTGTTGTATCGAAGACATACAGGCCTCTAATGGACAGGAACAGCAGCCAGATAATTATAGACACCTAATTACAATTCGTCAAAATAAATATTCCATAAGCAAATCATCAATTATCCCCAAGGAGCCTGAAATCGATTGGAAAGCAAGCGCCTCTCTCTTAAGCGGAGTCGACAAACAGTCCTCCCTGATGGGTTTCAACAAAGATAGCGCGGTTCTATTGCTCACAATCGGCCGCAGGAATATTTGAATGCGCTATAGTTTTCAAATAACCGAAAGGGTCCACTCCATGGGAAAGAACACGATTGCGAACCACCGCGAATTTCTCAAAGACAGCCTGCGGTTGAAGATTAACTTCTATCTGACCGATCAGAACCAAGGGATTGAGCCGCCGCCGGTGCAAAAGCCGCCGCAGCCGGAGCAGGAGTTGGTCAGCTTACCGGGGCAGAATGAATGGCATGACTTTGCCGGCACCGATCTGCTCGATGCGATCAATCAGCGGCGCAGTCATCGGCGGTTTAAAGAAGAGTCGTTAAGTCTTGCCGAACTGGCGTTTCTGCTCTGGGCCAGCCAGGGCATCAAAGGAATCATCGGCCCCGGCAGCGCCCTGCGCACCGTTCCCTCGGCGGGCTGCCGACATGCGTTTGAAAGCTATCTGCTGGTCAGTAATGTTGCCGACCTTAAGCCGGGGCTCTACCGCTACCTGCCGGTGGAGCATGCCTTAGTGCTGGAAAAATCAATCGGCAAAGACTTGCTGCAGCAAAGCCTGGCCCAAAGCACCTTGAATCAATCCTTTATTGCAACGGCTCCGGTCTGTTTCGTATGGAGTACGCTTCCCTATCGCATGGAGTGGCGTTACCAGTTGGCCGCCCACCGCGTTATCCTGCTGGATGCCGGCCATCTCTGCCAGAATCTCTACTTGGCCTGCGAAGCGATCGGTTGTGGGATCTGCGCCATTGCGGCGTATGATCAGGACATGATGGATAAGCTGCTGGACCTCGATGGCGAAGACGAATTCACCATCTACCTGGCCCCGGTGGGAAAGGTCTGAATAATATAACCTGAATCAGTAGATAATTCGGAGCATAAAAACCGTTAACGTCGAGGAACCATTTAAATACACCCGATGGGTCATGAAACATGGATCAGCGTTATTTCAAAGCGACCCAAATTGCCAACGTAACCACCCCGGCAGTTGGATTTATCCTGAGCGTCCCAGGACTGGTTGCCTTAATCTTGCAAGCCCTTAGAAATGGGAATGGCTACCATATCGCGAGCTTTAGCATCTTCGGCTTGAGCCTGGTCATCTCCTACGCGGTATTTACTCTGTATCATATCTTCAAATTTGATGCGCACCGGGCCAGGTTATTCAGAATACTTGACCATGCGACAATTTATCTCCTCATCGCAGGAACCTATACGCCATTCACGCTTATTTTCCTGCGTGGTAACGGAGGCTGGACCTTATTTTCCATAGTCTGGGGAGTGGCCGTCTTGGGGATGATTTTAAAGATTTTTTTCGTCGATCGATTCAAGGTTCTGGGGCCACTGAGCTACCTGCTTCTGGGTTGGCTTATCGTCATTGCCATCAAGCCTGCGATCGAATTGATTCCCTCGGCAGGCTTGCAGCTGTTGCTGGCGGGCGGTCTCTTTTACAGTTTCGGGTTGATTTTTTACGCCTGGAAGCGGCTGCTCTTTCATCACGCGATCTGGCACCTTTTCGTCCTGGCAGGAAGCTGCTGCCATTATTCTGCTATCTATTATTACGCCATTTAACCTATTTAATGAATTGCTGGGCTTGTGGTCTGGCTCCAGTCCCCAGATACTGAAGCGAGGGGCCACTGCTGTTAAGATCGAAAATCAGCATCCCCCCAGAATTATTTCGGATCCACTTGATGTACCTATACTCCCAAAGACTGGATTTTGCTGGCGACCTATCTGGAGTCATCTGACAACGAGTCAAAAGGCTGACTAAGCCCGCAGTCCGGGGCAGGTGCCCTTCCCAGAATCAATGCAGAATCCGCTTGACCATCAGACGGATGGCTACCGGCAGCAGGATTGCACTTACAGCCAACAGATATAACAAACTCAACCACAGCCAGCCGCTCCAGATTTCCAATGCACAGCCACGAGCCAGCGCGACCAGATGGGTCAGCGGCAGCAGCTGGGCTACCCCTTGTGCCCAGCCAGGCAGGTTCTGCAGCGGAAAAAAGGTGCCGCTGAACAGGAACATCGGCGTGATACCGATAAAGATCGGCAGATTGAAATGCTCGATGCCTGGCACCAGCGCAGTACAGATCATGCCGAAGGCAGCGAACAGCAGGCCGCCCAGCAGGGCCAGGGGGATCAGCAACAACGCGCCGGGATAATCGAACAGCCCGAACAGTGAAATCATCAGCCCCATCAGCAGGGTCGCAATCACCGCCTTGGTCGCCGCCCAGAGCATCTCGCCGAAGATAATCTCCTCCAGGTTCAGCGGGGTTGCCAGCAGCGCATCATAGGTTTTCTGATAATACATCCGCACAAAACTGTTGTAGCTGCATTCAAAAAACGCATTGTACATGATAGCCACCGAAACCAGCGCCGGGGCAATAAATTGGGTGTAAGAGACCGGCCGGCCAGCGAGTTGTAACTCACCGACCAGCACCGCCAGCCCCAAACCAAACGCCAGGATATAAAGCAGCGGTTCCAGCAAAGGTGGGATAAAAGAAATCTTCCAGTTTTTCCGGTAGATACCGAAATTTCGTTGCCAGACCCGCAGGCAACGCAGACTGATGGGAGCGAGGCGGGGCCGTTTCATTCGCGCAACTCCCTCCCCGTCAACTTCAGAAACAGATCCTCCAGCGATGCCGGGCGCAGAGTGCTGCCCTCAGCCCGCACCTTTTGGGTTAGGCGCAAAAACAACTCATCGCCATCATCCAGATAGACCAGCAACCGCTTGCCAAGATCCTCAACCCGGCAATTTTCTGCGTTGAGAAATTCACGCACCTGCGCATCAGGATCGACGATCTCCAGAACCGACTGACCGATATGTTCCTGCACCAGCTGCGCCGGCTGCCCTTCAATCAGAATTTGGCCGTGATCGATGATCAGCAAACGATCGCAGAGGCGGGCCGCTTCTTCCATGTAATGGGTGGTCAACAGGATGGTGATCCCCTGCCCTTTCAGCTCGGCCAGTTTTTCCCACAGCAGCTGGCGACTCTGCGGATCGAGACCGGTGGTCGGTTCGTCAAGAATCACCAGATCGGGGTTGTTGACCAGGGCGCGGGCGAGCATCAGGCGACGCTTGAGACCGCCGGAGAGGATACGGACATTGTCGCTGGCGCGATTATCCAGGGCAAAGAATTGCAGCAGCTCGTCTGCGCGCCGTTCTGCCTCGCTTCTCGAAATCGAGAAATAACGGGCATAACCGACCAGGTTCTGCCGCACGCTCAGGTCGGGATCGAGAGAGTCTTCCTGTTGGCAGATACCGACCCGCCGCTTGATCTCGCGGATATGCTGATCGATATCCAGGCCAAAAACCGTTAATTGCCCGGCATCGCGTGGCGTGTAGCCATAGAGCATGCGGATGCTGGTGGTTTTCCCGGCGCCATTAGGTCCAAGCAGACCGAAACACTCGCCCTGGGCAATCTGAAAAGAGATCCCATCGACCGCAGCCAGCGGACCGAAGGATTTGCGCAGAGACTCGACCTGAAGAATTGACATAAGAGAGACTTCCTGAGTTTGTCTGTCAGGCAGCAAAGCCGCCGTTGGCGCAAATCGTCTGGCCACTGATCCAACCCGCCTCTGCCGCAGCCAACAGGCTTACCGCATCGGCGATATCCTCGGGCGTCCCCAGGCGGCCGAAGGCAGCCATGGCGGCCAACTGGTTGATCTGCTGCTCCGACTTGCCATGCCGAAACAGCGCGGTGTCGGTCGGCCCGGGGGCCAGGCTGTTCACGGTAATCCCACGCGGTCCCAGCTCTTTGGCCAGCGACCGGGTCAACGACTCCAGCGCCCCTTTACTGGCGCCATACAGGGCGTAATTCGGCAGCATCACCCGGGTCACAGTCGAGGAGATATTGATGATTCGCCCACCGTCGGCCATTTTCTGCGCTGCCTGTTGGCAGGCAAAGAAAACCCCTTTGACGTTAATTGCAAACAGCTGCTCATAGTCAGCTTCGGTCAACTCGGCTACCGGTTTAAAGATTGCCATACCGGCATTGTTCACCAGAATATCGAGCTGACCGAAATGATCGATGGTTTGCTCGAAGAGGACCTCGATCTGCTCAACCTTGCTCAGATCTGCCTGCACCGCCAGCGCCCTTCCACCTGATTCGGTGATTGCCCTTACCACCTCTTTAGCTTGTTCGGCCTGACGGACATAATTCACCACCACTGCGGCTCCCTGCCGGGCCAGCTTGAGGGCAATGGCCCGACCGATTCCTCGCGAGCCCCCGGTAACCAGGGCGGTTTTGCCTGCTAAGCTAGCTTCCATAGGCGTCACTCCTTTCCGTAGTCGGTCAAAATTTTAGGATCTGGACGGGAACTGCCGGGCATAGTCAGTATGCTCTCGCAAGGCCTGCTCTTCCAGAGCTATCCGCTGGCGCAGCAACAGCAGGTTGGCAATGGAGAAAATCAGCAAAGTAAACGGAGCACGGGCCAGCAGCGGAATCACCGCAAACTCCAAGGTTACCACCAGATAGTTGGGATGGCGTAAAAACCGATAAGGACCGCTGCGCCGGGCTTTTTCTCCAGGGACCAGCAGAATCCGCGTGTTCCAGAAGTCGCCCAGGCTTCTAATACACCAATACCTCAATATCTGCAGCAGGATAAAAGTCGCGAGCGCAAACCAAGTCAACCGATCGAGTGGAATCTGCCAGGGATAGGATTCGAGCAGCAGGCAGAGATAAAACAACAGATGCATACGGAGGATGCTGCGATAGTTTTCAGGAAAAAATTCCTGCCCACCACGGGCCAACAAACGCTTGCGGTTTCTCGCCGCCAGCCACAGCTCAAATATCCTTTCCATAGCGATAAAGCTGAAGAACCACCACAGTGACATTGTTTATACCCTCAGCAACAGCAGTTCCGCAGAAAAGCCAGGACCAAACCCGGACAGCAAGCCATAACCAGGCTGGGCAGCCTGCTCTGATGCCAACCATTTTTCCAGCACCACCAGCACCGAAACCGACGAGAGGTTACCGTAATCGCGCAAAAATTCCGTGCTGAATATCATCTGTTCGGCCGACAGCCCCAAAGCCTGCTGAATGGCATCAAGCACCTTTGCGCCGCCGGGGTGAAGCACATGGTGCCGTAATTCATCGGGGCGAAGATTGTAGCGGCGCAAAAAATCTTCCAGCAGCTTCGGCAGCGCGGCCTTAAGCAGGGCCGGCAAACGGGGCGAGAGGATCAATTCCATCCCCTCGTCGCGAAAATTCCAGCCCATAATATGATAGCTGTCGGCAAACAGCTGCGAGTGGCTGGCAACCAGTTCCGGTCCGCGACCGGCAATTTGATCCCCCGCCACCAACACCGCCGCCGCCCCATCGGCAAACAGCGAAGTGCCGATCAGGTTCTTCTTGCTCAGATCTTCGGTCATCAAGGTGAGGCTGCAGCACTCAAGCGCAGTCAGCAGGACACGCGCCTGCGGATATGCCAGACAGTAATCCCTGGCCCGAGACAAGCCCGCGGCACCTGCTGCGCAGCCAAGCCCCCAGATCGGCAGGCGGCTGGTCTGCGGCGAAAAATCGAGTTCGTTGATCAGGTGGGCATCGAGTGACGGGGTGGCTTGGCCGGTGGTATTCACATAGATCAGGTGATCGATCTGCGTGGCGGACAGCTGCGCGGCGACAAGACATTTTTCGACCGCACTCCGCAGCAAAGCAAGCCCATCGGTCAAAAATATCTGATTGCGTTCAGCAGTAGAATGCGGCTGCAGGTACCATTCCAACGGTCTGAGCAGCTGGCGGCTGTCGATACGGGAATGATCGAAGATACTTAACGGTCGTTCCAGATCAGAAATTTTAGCAGCGAAAATATGCCGCACTGCCGCTTTGACGTCCTGCT
>CAMYNC010000148.1 GCA_947259685.1 uncultured Desulfuromonadales bacterium
AGCCCCGCACCTATTCCCAGTGACCACCACGCCGACGGCGTAGTTCGATGTCGATTGATTCAACCCGTCCCCGATCGCTGATAAATGAACTAAGCAGCATGCTGACGAGGCTGATAATCAACGATCCGAACAAGGCGGAGCCGAATCCGTCCACTACGAGACCTCCAATAATTCCCGAAGTCATCAGCAACAACAGGGCATTGATCACAAAAGTAAACAAGCCGAGGGTTAATACATTGATCGGAAGGGTCAGAATAAACAGGATCGGTCGGAAAAATGCATTGAGAATCCCCAGCACCAGGGCGGCAATGAGGGCTGTCCCGTAACCATCAACATGAATACCCGCAAAGAGATACGCGGACACCATAATAGCAACAGAAAGAATGAGCCATCGGAGTATAAGTCCTTTCATGCGCAAACCACCCTTTTACTCCTCTGAAAAATGCACTGTTATTCTACCTCATGGCCCAGTGGATACAAGTTGCTTGAGGCCGGCAGTATAAGCAACTGGATCGCTATTAGAAGAGTAGACATTTTCTAGTTTCAAAAGTAGTAACAAAATGAAGCCCTGGCAATGACCGGGGCTTCTTCGTTTCTACGTCTCGAATGTAGTGAGTTAATCTCACGGCCCCAGACTTATGGAACATAAAATTGGCCCTTTCGCTTTGTTGTAAATTCAGCAGCTTAGCGGAAGGGTCATTTTTGATATGACAATCTTGAAGGAAAAAGTGAAGTGGTTACGGCTTGATAGGAAATTGAGTAGAGCGATCTGCCGCCAGTTTTATATGAAATGTCTTCAGATCGGACTGATTTTCCGATTACCCGTCCAACAGGTTCAAAGATTTGAGATGGAAAGTCTCCCGGACGCCCCCCCTGTGAAATTTGAAAATTTAAAAAATCAGCAGAAAGCTTGACCTCCCATCTAATTCTGATAAAAGTAAAAAATCCTGAAAATTCAAATAAAGTCAATCCTTCCGTGGGGAGAGTGGTTAATAAAATCATCTAATCAAGCATATTAAAGTAATCTGGGTGTTATGCAGAAACCTGGTAATGATTCGTTAAACATCTAAAATAAGGAGGACCAAAAACCATGAACTTCACCAAAATATCCCCCCATAGGGTCAAAGATGAAAAAGGACGAATTATTCAAGTGAGCGACAGATACCACGCCGAGATTGTTGATAAACATAATTTTTATTCAATAGAAGCAGACTTTGGGAAAACCGTTGTACTTTACAAAAGTACTTTTCAATGCCCAGTTGGCGAAAAAGAAAATAAAGCAAAAACTGAAGAATTGATTTGTGCTATCCAGGAAGGGTTTGTTTTTATGGGATCTAACGTTGAGATCGAGTAAAGGTAGCTCAATAAACAAGCATTTCTTGAAATCCATTAAATCAAATCTAACAGTAGATGGACGCGGTCGGAAAATATTTCTTCAATAAAATTGAATAGCGGTGTGGGAAACGAAAAAATCGTCGCCGTCGGTTTTCTTAACCGTTCAGTTTTAAGGATTAAACATTCCCACCAGTCACCATTCGCAGTATGTACTAAGCCCCAGCCTGAAAACAAGCTGGCGCTTTCTCGCAAGTTGTGACTTTTTGCTATACCCTTAGCGTACGTTTTCGTGGCACTGGGCTTCAAGCCAATGGCCTGTCGGAAAGATTGACAGGCCATTGCTGTTTGATGATCCAATGACCGGGTAACTGCATATACGGCCAACTTTTCCGGCCACAGGTCTACCTGTGATTGTCATGGCACGCTTAGCGTGGTTTTTCGTTCCGTTGGGTTTCAGTCCCCTAAGAATACCCCAAAATCTACCCCAAAGGTTAAACGGATTGCTTGAGATGCTTTTCAAAGCGGCGGCACATCCTGCTGAAAACACGCATTTCTGCTTGATTCATGCGGTGATGATGATCGGGCAGGATGCCGTCCATTTCGACGGCATCGATCAGCGTTGCCAGTGGATCTGCCTGGTAATCATCGTAGAAGGAAACACGGGAGATGATGGTTCCACCGAGCAGCCAGAGGTTGTCGCGATACTGAACAAAAGTTCTTCGCGTCAGCCCCTCTGCGTAAAGGATCTGGAGAAAATCCGCAAAATAGGGCAGCAGTTTGCGACCGAATTCCAGATCTTCCCTGACCCCCATCCAGGAGTTCGGCCAACCATCAAAATCCGGGGTCAAGTGACGAAATGAAGAAGAGTTGTCTGGCATGGTGCTCCAGAAAAAAATCGCTGAGTGTTTGAGTATCTCGTCGGCGACTCGGCTTATGCGCCGGTGTAGCCACAGACCCCGGCGCGTGGAGAATTGGGGATCGGCATAAAACCGACTTCGTCACCACAGCTATGTCCTGTTGCGCACTTCTGGCAGAGCCAGCCATCACCTTCCCAATTGCATTCGGGGCAGATACACACAGCAGGCTGCTTTTCGCAATCATCGCAGGAGATTTCCGGCGGGTGATTGCGGGCCATGATTGTTATCGATTTCCCTCTGGGAGCCAGCCCCTGATATTCACCGAGAACCTTGCTCCGCAGCTCCGTGGTGGCGCCCATGTCGTAGTCATAATCAATTTCATCCCCCGTCCTCAGCGACGTGGCCAGCCGCCCCTGCATACCGATGGTCTGCCGCCCGACGAAAAACTGGCTCATATGTCCACAACATTCCAGCCAGAGCTTGCGTAAAAACGTATCCAGTGTTTTGAAGGTTGCCCGCTCATCCACCAGCAGATGCAGCCAATAGCCCGAGGGATAACGGGTCGTGACCTGAAGATGCAGGCTGAAACGCTGATCATCCACAATGGATTCAGCCGATTGTCTGGTCAGGCAGCTGGCCAGATGTTTGCCCATGCCCGAACGGGTGTACTCTTTGCCGCAGAGGTTGCAGGCTCCTTTGGTGGCCTTGCGTGTCATGCAACGAACTCCTTCATGGTTTGAAGTGTTTGTATCTCCTGGTGCCGATCTTTTACTGGGTCCGGGAATTGACACTGACCTGTTACCATTCCCGATGACCCCGGAGTTCAAGCGGCGTTGCCAGAATCTCAGGAATCTGGTTGAGTAGGTGCGTCGCCAGTTCCCGAACCTTCGCCGGGGTGACGCCTTCAAATTCTTCGAGGCTCCAAAGATCCACGTAGTCCCGCGGATGGGCCTGGATGCCGCGCAAATGTTTCTGTACGCCGTGCAGCCAGTCATCTTCGTGTTGATGGTCGCGGCTCATCGCGCCGAGTTCCGTCTTCAGGGTGTCGGAGACCCGGGCTGCCTGCAGGATGACTGCATAGGCCATTTCGGAGAAGTCATCGGTGTCCATGGTTCAGCCTGTCTGTTTCAGTGTTCATAACGGCTCCAGAAGCTGGTTTTGCGGCCATGCCGCCGGCGCAGCTGTTCGACATAGACCGCGTGCGGCTCGATATTGAGCCAGTCACTGACGGTTTTCGCCAGTAGGTCGAGTTTGCGCAGGTAGCGTACCCCATGGCCGTAGGTTGTGGTCCGGGCCCGACGCAGGATTGAGTCGAGCAGGGCACGGTAAAGCAGGCTGGCGCTCAGTGGGCGCCAGGGATGCAAAACTTTCCGCCAGCGGCAGCAGGGCATCGTAATGGTCGCCGTTCAGCTGTTCGGCGCGGGCCCGCAGATAGTTTTCGGCGGCGTCCCATTCCTCAATGTCGGTCAGAAAGACGGCATCTGTCAGGGAGAGGAGAGGAGAGGGGCATCGAGGATGATCCGTACCTCCTGGTCAAGCAGGTCAGAGCGTTGATCGTCGCCGACGATTCTGATCCACCGCTTAAAGCCTGAACTGCTGCGCTGCCGCCGGAAGCTGCGTCGGGCGACTTCGGCCTGCTGTGGTTTGTTTCCCTGACGGCCGTAGATGGCGAGCAGCAGTTCGCCCCGCTCCTGCTGCTGAAAATGTTCACCGGTCGGAATCCGTTCCAGCCAGTCGAGGGCGGTCTGCTCCTCACCGCATTCCAGATAGACCCGGGCGATATCAACGCAGGCGGCGATGCCGGGTTCATCGCCCCATGCAGCGCGGCGGGTCTGTTCGAACAGCGCCGCATCCTTAAGCTGTCGGGCCAGGGATTCGACCTGGTACAGATAGTGACGGCGTGGGAACTCCTCCGTCTTTTTCGCCGCCAGCTGCTGATACTGGTCGACCAGCCAACGCAGTTGCTCTGGCGTCATAAATTCGGCGGCGCTGTTTACCAGGGCATCGCGCACCCCGTAGTCGTCCTTCAGGCTGGTTTTGAGGATCAGCTTGGCAATCCTGGATTTGTCGGCGCAACGCTTCGCGTAGCTGACGAACAGTTCACAGGCGTCATAGCGGTAAACATCTCCTACATGACCGCTCGAATCGTCGCAACGATCGAAGACGCTGCGGTCGGTGGTGTAGAAATCGGCCACCAGCGTGCAACCGGCCGGCGCGTCCTCCTCCTGATCTTCAATCTGTTGCAGCAGTTCGCGCAGCTCCCGCGCCAACCCAGCGGACTCGCCCCAGCGGATGAAGCGTATGCTCCGTTTCAGGGTCGAGAGGCTGGAATTGAGTTCTTTGTCGGCAGGCATTCGTGTTTTTTCTGTGCAGATGGTTGCGGACAATTCAGCAGGGTCAGTCTTCCGGATCTTTGATGATGATATCAGGCTTCTTTGCCAGTTCATCCTCCGGCACGAAGACAATCCGCATTCCCCAGCCGGAAAAGGTTGTAAGCATGGTGCCGAATTCCTCCAGGGTGAACTCCTTGTCGTCAATTTCAATGACCGCTCTGCATCCCTCTTCGTCATGGATGACGCAACGCAGGACGTCACCGCGCGGCGCCCACTGATCGCAACGCTCGGAATATTCCACCTGAGGTTTGCCTAGGGGAATTTCAACCGCCTCGTGCTTGTAATTGGCGACAGCCTGTTTCATGGCCAGCAGAACTTCATTATGTCGGTCAAGGATCTCCTCATCACTCATCAAAATGATGTCGGGTCCGATCTTGAGACTGACCCCGCCAACCGTCGGGTCACGGTAGGCGATATCCGCATATTCGCCGCTGCGGGTAATGATGACTTCGCCCAGGTCGGCAAAGAATGGCTTGTTGAGGCGCTTACTTGGTTTCGGCATCAGATGCAGCTCCCGTAATGTGTACGGTTTTTGTCGGCTTGGCATTTCGTGACTTAAGAAGCTATTTTTGGGATCTGGGGGGAGCCACAAGATCCCAGTTAAGTTCATATTTGGTGGCTTTTTTCTCACCAGAAACGAGCAAAATTCTTTTTTCTACAAGATAAGCGAGGTCACGAGCCAACGTAGCGCGACTTCCCTTAACCATGCCTTGATGCTTCCTTGCGGTGAAGCCCCCTTCAAAGCCGTCCTGCCCCGCTTCAAGGAGCTTTTTAACAACTTTGCGTTGCCGGTCATTCATGGAAACATCCCATACATTCTGCCAAAAATGCGAGATACCCATGACCTTGTTGATGGTCTGTTGTGAATGTTTCATGGCCTGTTCGTGGAGACCGAGGAACCAGCAGAGCCAATCGGTTATGTCCCCTTGCCCATTAGAAGTCTTCTCCAAAACTTCATAGTACCCGTCTCGTGCCTCCATAATCATTGAAGAAAGGCTGTAGCAGCGCTTCGTGGCCCCCTCTGCTTGTGCTAGAGCCATATCGGACAGGGCGCGAGATATACGGCCATTGCCGTCGTCAAAAGGATGGATGGCCACAAACCAATAGTGGGCGATTCCTGCACGCAGTATAGGGTCTTCGTTCCTGAATCGAGAATGAGAATTCTCCCACCACTGAAAAAAAACGTTCATCTCCTCGTCAACATTCTGTGGAGGTAGGGCTATGTAGTGGATCTTTTCTTTCCCATGACGACCGGAAACAATTTGCATTTCCTGTGTCCGCCACCTTCCAACTTCAATTTCGTGGAGCCCGGAGTGACCGGTTGGGAAGAGGGCTGCTTGCCAGGCTTGCAGTCGATCTGCTGTTAAGGTTTGGTTGTCGAGGTTGGTTGCATCAAGCAAAACATCGACAAGCCCATCCACATTTCGCGGTGCTGCTGGCAACCCTGCGGTGGACAAACCCAACCGATTGGCGATTGAGGATCTAACCGCTTCTGGGTTGTAAAATTCTCCTTCAATCTCAGCGGACTTAATGGTTTCCTGGGTTAGGGCTTCAAGTTGGGTGGCAAGTTCAAGGTCCAATCCCAAGGAAGAAACCTGCTGAATAAGTTGCCCTTGAAGGTTACGACACCGGCCTAGAGGGAGAAGCAAGCGCTCTGCATCAATAGTGAAGTGGGGCCACTGGGATGATTGCCAGATGTATTGAGTCAAAACAATCTCCTTTTGTCTCATTTATTGAGCAATATTAGCATCGCTCAGAGACTTTAACAAGATATTTAGACTCATTTTGTGAAGCATAAATGGGTGCTTTATGCCTCACCTCCTTCTGTTCCCAAGCAATGGCGGGACTCTCGTGAATTGTTTTCTAGGCCTTTTCCGTAGCCAAAAAATGATTTCAAAACTCGTGATTTAAATCTCACGTCTCCATTTTGAAACGCCCAAATCGGCCCTTTCGTTCTGCTGTAAAGTCAGTAGCTTAGCGGAAGGGCCATTTTTGCACCGACTTTTGAGATGGTCTGGTAGGGGAAAACTGAATAGTTCCGATCAGATAGGGATTTGGTTAGATCAGCCAAGTGGAGATTTTAGTCGAACTGGGGTCAAAGTCGGCAGATTCGGTCGAACTGCTGTCGATCAAGTTCATAGTTATGAAACAGATAAATGTCTAGTCGGTCTGTGGCGATTCACTAGCCATCGACAGCCGGCACAGTGACTGACTCAGGGTTCCCGCGCCTCTCTGTCGCCGCCGTCACGGGCGTTGGCGAATCCCAGGCGTGGTCATTCTGCAGGTGACAGGTGCTGCGGTCACTGGCGAGGAGCTGCTCCTGCAGCCGAATCTGCTCTTTGGTATTCGAGATGTAGCTGCTTTGATCGTGGCGATGGGGAGCCAGGTGCCGCATCGCGGCCTCGTCGTGCTTCATGAAGTCGAGACCGGCCCGTGTCGCAGTGAAGCGACGATGCCCCAGGCTGGCCAGAACGTCGACCCCCGCCCGTACAGAAGCATCGAGGAAATCGCGATAAATATGATCGACCCCGCTATCGAGTAGTTCATAGGCGTCGATGTTGTGATCGACCCGGACCATGATTTTCAGGTTCGGGAAGTGCGTTTTGACCGAACTGACCAGCGTGTGGACGGTTGTGGGATCGGCGATGGCGATAAACAGCAAGCGGGCGCTGTCTGCACCGGCGGAATGCAGGATGTCCAGCCGGGAGGCATCGCCGTAGAAGACCTGAAAACCCATCCTGCGCAGCAGATCCACCTGGTCGGAGTCGTTATCCAGAATGGTCGCCTCAACCCCGTTGGCGCGCAGAAATCGGCCCAGGGTACTGCCGAAGGAGCCGAAGCCGGCGATAATGACCGGGTGCTCGACATCGATCTGGTCGGCCTCCTGCTCTTCCTGCTCTTGGGTGCCGAAACGCGGCAGAACCAGACGTTCGTTGAGGAGCAGCAGCACCGGGGTCAGGGTCATGCTGATGGCCGTCACTGCCATCAGGGTTTCGGTCCAGTCGCGGCTGAGAACCTCAAGGCGATCGATGAAGGCGAGCAGCACAAAGGCAAACTCCCCCACCTGAGACAGGCCAAGGGCGAAAATGCTGTTCTGGTCGAAGGAGAGCCGAAACAGACGGCCGGCAAGGATCAGCACCAAAGCCTTGATCAGAACGATGGTCAGCACCAGGGAGACGATCTTACCGGGCGCATCGGCGAACAGTTTGAAATTGATCGAAGCGCCGACCGCGATGAAAAAGAGGCCGAGGAGCAGCCCTTTGAACGGCTCAATGTCGCTTTCGAGCTCGTGACGGAACTCACTGTTGGCCAGCAGCACACCCGCCAGAAAGGCCCCGAGGGCCGGACTCAGGCCGACAAGCTGCATCAGAAAGGCGATTCCGACGATGATCAGCAGCGCAGCGGCGACGGAGAGTTCGCGCACGCTCGCCTTGGTGATGTAACGCAGGAAGGGAACGACGACATAGCGCCCCAGCACAATCACCGCGATAACAGCAAACAGCACCGAGCCCGCCTTCAGCCAGACCGGCAGGCCATCAAGCCAGCCGCAGCGCCAGCCTGGAGGGCGAGAAACGGCAGCAGAGCCAACATCGGAATGACGGCAATATCCTGGAACAGCAGCACGGCAAAGGAACTCGAGCCGGCCTGCGAGTTTCCCAAACCCTTCTCTTTAAGGGACTGCAGCACGATCGCCGTCGACGACATCGACAGGGCCAGCCCCGCGGCCAGAGCCCCACGCCAGTCAAGCCCCAGCAGCAGGAAGCCACCGGTCAGAACAGCGCTGGTCAAAGCCAGCTGTAGCGAGCCCAGCCCCAGGATTCGCGAGCGCAGCCGCCAGAAATGGGCTGGCTCCAGCTCGAGTCCGATCAGAAAGAGCATCATCACCACACCGAATTCGGCGAAGTGCATGATGTCCTCACCCTCGTGACCGACAAAACCAAAGCCATAAGGGCCGATAAGAATACCGGCCAGCAGGTAGCCGAGCACCGAGCCCATGCCCAGTCGTTTAGCGATCGGCACGCAGATCAACGCCGCACCAAGGTATACAATGGCCTGGCCAAGGAGGGTCTCGGTCATGATTGCCCCTGAAGGTTTCGATCGGCGATCCAGTCATTGAGAAAGGGGTATTCCCGGACCGCGTCCAGGGGCGGAGATTGCGCAAGGGCGTGCAGCACCTGCCGATACTGCTCGGCGTAGTCCGCCAGTATGCCGTCGGTCAACCGGTAGGTCCCTTGCACCACGAAGGGGGGCAGCCAGTTCATTCTACAAAGGCTGGCCACCTGCTCCCACGGCCGCAGCAATTCCGCAATGGTGTAGCGATTGAAGCCGTCATGGGCGTAGCTCTCGCGCGTGCCGCCGGTGGTCACCGCGTTGAAAATCAACTTGCCTTCTAGGTGCTGCCCCCCCTCACCGTGCGCCCAGCCATGCTGCAGCACCAGGTCGGTCCACTGTTTAACCATGGCCGGCGCGCCGTACAGGAAAAAAGGGCTGTGCCAGACCAGAATCTGATGTTCGAGCAACAGCGCCTGTTCTCGGGCAACGTCAATGTTAAAATCGGGGTACTGCTCGTAGAGATCATGGATGGTGATGAAATCCTGATCCTTAAGGCCACCCAACAGGGCCCGGTTGGTTCGGGACTTTTCGAAACGCGGATGGGCGAAGAGGATGAGCACTTTTTTCATGCTGCAAGGTATAGACAATGACTCTATTGAAGTCAAGAAGTCGGGCTGGCCGAACCCCACCGGTCTAGAAGAAAGAAAAGGTAGAGTCTGCATATGGGAAAGAGATGCCTAACGCTGTCACTTACTACCTGACAACTCTGCTTGAACCGCCCTTATTTGAGTTGAAAGGTCTAAAAAATTGTAAGTTTTGAAAAAAATTAGGTACGACTGACTCTGACACTGCCGGTCAGATCAAGTCAGATTTTTACACATCAAATATGCAAATACATCCGGTGTTCAAGATCGGTAATCGTGGTCCGGTGGTCTTCCCATTCGTCGATTTTGATTTTCATGTAATTGGCAAACAACTCGGAGCCCAAGGACTCTTCCATAAAAGTACTGTTCTCCGCTTCCATCAAGGCCGGGAAAAAGTCACGCGGTAAAAAGCGGCGGTCAAGCACCTTCAGTTGCTTTTCTTGTTTATAAGTACTGCCGACATCTGGTGGCCCGGCATCCTCTTTATTGGTGATTCCGGCCAGCCCCATAAAGATCAGCACGGCAAATTGCAGATAGACATTTCCGGTCGCATCGGGGCAACGCAGCTCCATCCGAGTGGCTTGCGGATTCAGGGCGTGGGGAATTCTGACCATGGAACTGCGGTTGCGCAATCCCCAGCCCCTGACAACCGGGGCTTCCTTGTCCAGAACATAGGCCTTATAGGAGTTGAAGGTCGACGCCAGCACAATTGATGCTTCCCGTGCGTGCTTGGTTATCCCGCCAATGAAATTCATCAGCATCTCGCTGAGGTGATACTCGGCATTTTCATCGTAGCAGAGATTTTTCCCCGCCATATCGGTAAAAGAGACGTGAATATGAAAAGCATTGCGGTTGAAGCCGGTAAAGGGTTTGGACATAAAGGTCGCATGCAGATTGTGCTGATCGGCGACTTCTTTGGTGACAAATTCAAACAGGACGGTGCGATCGGCAATGGTTAACGGATCGCCCGGTTCCAGGTTGATTTCATGCTGCGACAAGGTGACCTCGTGGTGGGTCTTCTCATACCTGACCCCGCACTTTTCCAGGACATTGACAATTTCCTGCCGCACCACGTCACCAATATCGGTCGGAGAGGAACCGAAATAATCAAGCTTATCGGTATGGATTTCACTGTCGAATTCGTCACCGTTGAGCAGAAAAAACTCATGCTCCGGCCCCAGCATGAACTTGATCTGAAAATCCCTGGCAGCTTTTCCAACGGCCTTTTCCAAGGGATACCTCGGATCAACGTCCGCCCGTGATCCATCCTGATTGAAAATTTGCCCGACAAAGAATCCGACTTTTCTGTCGCCAAAATCGACCAGGCGAAAACTCTCCACCACCGGCTTCAGAACCCGATCGCTGTTATCGACCGATGCTATCCCGGCAATGGAACTTCCGTCGATGCTCACGCCGTTTTCCAGAATACTGTCAATGTCGTTCGGATTGACAGAGAGGTTTTTCAGACGACCGTTCAGGTCGGTGAAAAACAGCTTGGTCGTGTAGGCCTCTTTCAGCTGTTCCTTGATTCTGGGAAGCTCCTTGCCACTCATCGTTTCCCCCTTTTGAGTATGGAATGGAGGTTAATTCCATGCGGGGTTGGTCGTTCGTTTGGCAGTTATTATTCAGGAATATTCGGAATCTTAGTTGTCTCTCCCTTGTAGTTTCTCAGCGTGTATTCCTTGTCGTTCTTATCGACAATGTAATAATCGGGCATCAGTGGAATCTTGCCGATTTTGGTCGCCAGCACATACATCGGCTGCGCCAGACCGGTGGTATGGCCACGTAAGGCGTCACGAATCAGTTCAGCACCTTTTTCCACCGGGGTGCGGAAATGGTCGATTCCCGGGGCGGGCTCGCAGTAGAAAACGTAGTAAGGACGGATACGGGTGCGCAACAGTTTCTGGTGCAGTTCCCTGAAGGTCGGCACGTCATCGTTAATCCCTTTAAGCAGCACGGCCTGGTTGCCCACATTGATCCCGCAACTCAGCAGCTCATAAACAGCTCTTTCGGTTTCCTCGGTAATCTCTTTCGGATGGTTGCACTGGGTGTTGATCCACACCGGAACCTTGTGAAAGCCGCCGATCGCTTTTTTTAACCCTTCGGTAATCCGCTGCGGTAGAACGATCGGCAGTCTTGAGCCGATTCGGATCATTTCGATGTGCGGCATCGCGCGCAGACTAGTGATCAGATATTCCAGCTTTTCATCCGACAGCAGCAGCGGATCGCCACCGGTAATCAGCACATCGCGGATTTCCTGGTGCTCGGCAATCCAGGCCAAGCCTTCCTCAACGTCAAAGCGCAGTTGCAGATCCTGATCGACCACCAGTTCCTTGCGGAAGCAGTGCCGGCAGTAAATTCCGCAAACCTCGGTGACGGTAAAGGCGATCCGGTCGGTGTACTGCCGGGCGATACTGTCCGGCCGAACCTCTTCGGTGGCACGGTTTTCTTTCCAGACCAGGTAGTTCTCCATCCCGAACTTATTGACCTGTTCCTTCATCGACGGAAGAACCTGCATCCGGATCGGGCATTTCGGATCATCCTTATCCATCAATGAGGCAAAATAGGGTGTTGTCCCCCATTTGGTTTTCAGATTCTGAATCGCTTCTCTTTCGTCATCAGAGACATTGATGTACTTTTCCAGTTTCTCAAGTGTGTCGACTTGATCCTGCATTTGCTGAACCCATTCTTCTGCCATCATTTTCTCCTTATTATTTGAAATCTTAGAGGACTTGGGAAGATTGTCAATAAACGAAACCAGGAGGGAGAATAACAAGTGAATCCGCAATTACACCAAGGGCGACAGCAGAAAGGGAACGGAATGAAGGATGGCCGTCTGCGATGAGCAGCGTCCCAGGAATCGTCTAAATTTGATTTTAAAAAGGACAGAGCGACCCGCGACCCGGTTCTGAAGGACCTGCAAAACCAAGCGCCACTCTGATTGAAAGGGAGATCTGCGAAGCATCGCACAGGGCAATGTTCTTAACGATCCCCTTGCGGGGCAAGGACGGAACACCCTGGCAGGGTGTCGCCTAGACATATTGCATGGTACAAAAATTAAGGGTTGAGGTCAAATTTGGCTTGGATACCTGTGTTTAGGGCATACCCCACCCAGGTTTTCAGATGGGCATCCGATAAATCACTAATTCCAGAACAAAAGCCTCAGCCGGTTTATTTGGGCTGAGGCTTTCCTGCATATTGGTTCATAGGGATCCTGTTTGATCTAAGGATAAATCGAACAGATTCGACTTATCAAAAATCAGGATTTTACTTTTGAAAACGAATTTCGGAGCATTCTGCCAAATTCGCAATAGTTTAGAAGAATTGACGATTCTACACCTGGGCTGACAGGGATCGCCTTCAACATTTGACTTAGATTATTGAGCAAAAGAGACTTCGCCTTTTTCCACGCTAGATTCAGAAGACCCATAAAAACGCAGAGATCGAACCTGTGACGGCAGGTTGATCTATCTAATTCATTGTCTCACCGTATCCGGCGGCGAAGCGGCTAACGCTTCCACCTGTATGAAGCCACCCCCTGTCCACTCCGGGCAACCTCTTCCCGAACTTCCTTGACGCTGCGCTGGTAGATAATTTCACGCCGCATCACGCTGCCGGCGTAGGCCAGGCCATTGCGGGTCGGTTCCAATTTGCATTTGCTGCTGTGCGGACCTTCACCGAGCAGCACCCAGATGGCATCTGCTTCGAAACTGGTGACCTGCACATCGATTACTTGTCCGGACTCGGTCTGGACTTTGATTCTTTCGGGTATTGGCATGGGAGGCTCCGTGAGCTAGGGTTCAGCCGAGCAGGATGAGGGGTTGGGTCAGCCTTAAGCTGGCCGATTATGGCGCGTCGCTCCGGATATTTCCAGGGGTTTTTCTGCTGAAACGGAACCAGGCCAAGCGCCTGACCCTCATCCCAGCGCCAGCCAGACACTCGTATCCGCGCCGGGCATGAGATTCAGGGCGATACCGGCCATGAGAAAAGCAGGAAAATCCTGGATGCCGAACATCACGACTCCTTGGCTACAACCGGCTGGCGAATGACCGTCTGCCATTTTTCCGGGGCGGCCCGGCGGATATCGCTCAAGTAGATCTCATGATGCTTGCCTGAGCGCACCATAGCGTTCTCAGCGATAAATTCATGCACCCTTTCAATCGTCGGTCCTTCTTCGGAAAAGGGGCCGATGTGCATAATCTGCGCGGCCTTCCCTTCGGCGAAGGACTCAAACCGGACCAGCGGCAAGGCGGCTAATTTTTTCTTTTTCCGGGTCTGGGCGATCGCCTCTTCGACCAGGTCCGCGCCGACGAAATCGGGCTGCATCATCATCAGCGTCCAGAGCCAATCCTGCTTGTTCCCCGTCGCGAAGGCCGACATGTCCTCAGCCCACCAGAGCCCTTCCAGCGGCAGGACGCCATAGTCGATCTGGGCCTCGCCTTTTTTGAGCATGAATTTTATCGCGTAGGATAAGGAGAAGAGCGCCTCGGCAGCCGCTTGAAATTCGGCAGAGGTGTTGGGGTCACCTTTGCCGTCGATCATCAGGAAATTCATCTTCGGGACATCGACGATAGCCACCTCCTTGCGGGATGGTTTGAAGAGCTGCTTGAGTTCCTTTTTGAAATCTATTTTGGTCATTTTCCGCTCCAGAAAATTAGACTCGGCCTTTTGCGCTCAGGGTCAGGCTCGGTGCTGATGACTGAAGCGGCGCTCGATCGAGCGCTTGAAGGAAACGGCCGGATAACCAAGAATCAAAACCATCGCCGGTTTATTCCCTGGGGGGATTTTTAACTTTTGGCAGAGCGTTGGATTACGTTGCATCAGTGGCGGCGCGCCACCGATGATGCAGCTTCCCAACCCCAGCGATTCGGCGGCCAACATAGCGTAAGTGCAAGGGATGCTGGCTTCGATCGTTTCGACATAGGGGGAATGATGAAAGATCAGCAGTGCCGGGGCATTCCAGAAGAGGCTATCCCGGCCCTGCTGATGACTTTGGACGTAGCTCTCCGCCAAGGGCAAAATGAAGCTGCTGAATTGTTCGTAGCGGACCTTGCCGAGAAAGGGGCGCAGCAACGACAGTGCCCGCGGACGCATGATTTTCAGCATCCCCCGGTAACCGGCGACAATCTCGCCAGCAAGTTTCTGTACTTCGCCGGCACCGTTGACCGAAACAACGCCAACATCCCAGGGCGGAATCCCCATTGGTGCACTGGCCGCCATGGCGATAATCCGCTCCAGCAATTCCGTTTCGACGGGCTGTTCGGCAAACCTGCGGATGCTGCGCCGCGACTGCAGCAGGGCGCTTAAGGCATCAGCATCGGCCCTTTGCTCTGCTGGCGGCAAGGGACGTAAATCGTCGGGATTCAAACCCCGACCACGGACGCTGATACACTCCTCCGGGCAGACCATCATGCAGTGGCCGCAGGCGATGCACTCGAAACCGATTGAAAGCTGCTGGACCTTGCCTGCTTCAAGGGTCAGAACTTCGGCCGGACAAGCCTTGACGCATTGGCCGCAGCGGGTGCAGCGCTGATCATCAACCGAAACCTTTCCCGCTTCATGATACTGACTGTGAATAACCGGCATAGCTGCCTCCTAGTGTCCCGTGCGGTTAATCCTGTCTGTTAATTCAGGCCTTTTTGCCCGCTGTCCGCGTTGCGCCTCCTTGGTTTAACTATAGCTAGGCCTGCGCCGGCGCGCCTTGACAGCGACCAAAATGACTCAGAATTATATGACACCATTAACCGCACGGGACACTAGCTTCTCGAATATTTCAGATCCGTTTTCCGACCGCACGCATAGCAAGGCTTGCTGCCCCCTTAGTTTGTTAAATTTCATGCCCTGAGTTACTCAGAAAACTAAAACCGCAATGGATGCAGTTATTTGGAAGATTTGTATATTTTTTGAAAATATTCCCACCCGAGAACATAAGGGGCTTTTGGCACTTGGGACAGCGACTTGCGGCAAAGAGAAGGCCAGGCATCAAAAAGATTGAAAGATAAATCAGCATCAATGGAATTATCAGTTTTTCAGGGAAAACGTTATCGAGGAATACGCTTAGCGGGAAGGAGAGGACAAATCCGATAAACATAGACCAGACAGAGACACGATAACGTTTCCGTATGGTTTTTTTTCTAACTTCATACTTTTCTTCAAGTGTTTTCAACTCACTTCCCCTCATCAATTTATTCAAGATGACCGTACCAACAGCGCCTATAGAGAATTCATGGCAAGTCCCGAAACTAACCGGGAGTAGCAATCTCAGCCAATGCATCTTTCCGCGAAGTCCGAAAACTCAGCACAAAAATTCCAACCAGCACCAGCATTCCAGCCAAATGCGCCCACCAGACAACCGGCCAAAGCAACGCAATCGCACAGCCAAAGGTCAACAACCGAACCGGCCAGTTGAGTTTGGCCTCCATAAATCCCTGCAAGGCAGCAGTAAAGGCATACAGCCCGAACAGTGCAAAGAAAAAGACCTGCAACACCTCCGCCCAACTACCACCGATAAACGGCGTGTAGGCAAACAACAACGGGACTATATACAACCCTTTGGCAATCTTCCAGGACTGCAGGCCGGTTTCCATCGGCTTAGTGCCGGCAATAGCGGCGCCGGTGAAGGCGGCCAGAGCGACCGGTGGAGTGACGTTGGAATCCTGGCTGAGCCAGAAGACGATCAAATGCGCCGCGAGCAGGGCGTAGGTCATGGCGTGCGGACTGAGCACCGCTTCGCGAACCATACTGGCCATGTCGACCGGTACCGCGTCGACAATCATCCGCGCGGCTTCTGCAGTCATCGGGTTACCGATTTCGGCCAGCTGGTCGGGTGCAGCGAGCATGAAGATTGCCTTGGCCGCTTCGGGGATCTGGCCGCTGACCAGGGTATCAACCAGCAGGCTATCGGCGATCAGGGCGTGCAGTGCCGGGGCTGAGAGAGTGCCGAGGACGATGTAGGCGGCGGTGACCGGCAGGCCCATGCCGAGCACCAGCGAGGCCAGGGCGATCAGGGCGAGGGCGATCACCATGCTGTGCCCGGCCCATTCGGTGATCATCAGCGAGAAGGTGTTGCCGACCCCGGCGGTGGCGATAACGTTGACGATCAGCCCGACCGCGCAAAGCAGAATCGCCGTCATCACCATGTTGCGTGCCCCTAATGCCATCGCTTCGATAATCGCCTTGGGGCCCATTTTGTTGGCCGAAAACCAGGAAGCGACCACCACAGCGATGATGCTGAGGCCGGCGGCGTAGGTGGGGGTGAAGCCGTAGATCAGCAGGCAGATCAGCACGCCGATCGGCAGCAGAAAAACGATGCCGCCCTTTTTGAACACCTCGATAGC
This sequence comes from uncultured Desulfuromonadales bacterium, assembly GCA_947259685.1. The sequence goes on from CAMYNC010000148.1 coordinate 16,620, forward strand.
GGAGACCTGTTCGCTGTC
>CAMYNC010000149.1 GCA_947259685.1 uncultured Desulfuromonadales bacterium
TATTTGCTGTACCACTGATATCCTGGTTTAAATCCATGTAGATTAAATCCCCGATCAGAGACCACTTCCCTTTGACTGCAGCGAGTTTCCCCATAAAGGTCAGATCGAGATTATCAAGAATGTCGTTGAAGGTGATTTCGAAGTCATCTCCTGCGACATCTTCCCCATTGATTGCAGGCGCCCACATATAAAGTTCACCAACGAACTGCCAGCTATCAGCAGCCGATTCGGTTTCTGCCGCAATGGTCAGAGCCGGCACAGAGAAGATTGCCAGGGCCAGGGTTGCGATGATGAAATGCTTGAACTGTGTATCCATAAGTCTCCCTATCTTTAGAAAAAGTCTACAGTCACCCAGTTCCAGGCAAACTCTTCAGTCGAGGAAAGCCCAGAATTCACTTTGGAAACAAGAAGGTTACCTGGAACCTTAGACCCCAATCCGGTCCACCCGACGGGGTATCCACATAATTGCGGTAACCGAGCTGCAGTTGGATCGGCTGCTTGCCGACTTTCAACAGCTGGGAAAGGGTCAGGTTGACGGGCACCGTCCACTCCTCGGCCTCCCAGTCGTAGCTAGACTCTGTATTCACACCCAAGGTGGTACTGGTTTTCGTGGTGAAGGAAAGAAACGGCTGCAGAAAAGTGGCATTGACATCTTCGACATCATCGTCGCCGGAGACCGACCACAAATGGTTGGCCAGAGCACCGTAGGTCCAGCCATCTTTCTGCCGCAAGGTAACCGCGGTCGGTCCAATGCTGAATTTATCCGATGTGAGTCCATCAGAACCTGTGGGCAGCGACAACACCGGGCCGGCACCCCAGATCCAGCCACCCGCCGTCGGTGCCTTGGGGCTGATGAAGAAGCTTTGCAGAATATCGCCCATGCCGTTGGTATCGCTACCACCCGCGACAGGTGACTCCGCGTCGATGTGGACCGGCACGATGGTTCGTGAGATGACATTCCACGTATCGTTCAGTTCAATCGGAATAACGGGCTGGATGACGTACGTGGAACGATCCGCGTCTTCAGGGCCGATGCCGGTATCCCAGTCCATCTTCATCGGCACGCTGATCAGGTTCGCGATCGGATTTTGCAGCTTCTTTGCCAGTTCGGCTGCGTCATCTGCCGCCTTTTCTTCGGCCATGGCGGGGCCCGTACAGAGGAACAGGGCAAGACCAAACAAAATTGAAGCCTTTGCAATAGCAATAGTTTTACGCATAAATGTTATCCTCATAAATTGTTGAAATTACATTCCGCACTGCTGCTTGATTTCGGCAATTTTCTTACCAATCCTTATCAATCATCATATCGGCTCGCACAAAAGGGTTTCATCTATCAGGACTTTTGTTGCGGGACGGATGTCTGGTAAGCAACTAAAATATACAAGTTCTTCCTCCCTAACCCGTTATTGATTCAGCTCCCGTTCTGAATTCCTCAGGGCTACGTTGATCTCCTGGCAAAGATGTTGCTGACAGTTGGTCGTAGTGATCGTCGGAGCTCCGCCACAGCTAGAGAACACAACGGAAAACGACAGCGATAGCCATCAGTTCCAGAGGGACAAACGTTTAATGTCAGTTTTACGGATTGTATTTGTTCTGAAGGGTTAGTGCATGCACCTAAATGGCGCAAAAATGGCGGGGAAAGGCCCCATTTGGATAGTTTTCTGGACAGGTTGACGAATGTGAGGGGGAGAGCGCGTTTAGGTTGAGGCTAACCGATAAGGCCTAAGTCCATAGCCCTTTCAACAGCCTGGCGGCGTTTTTCGACGCTGAGCTTCTGATAGATGTTTCTCAGGTGTGACTTTACGGTCACCGGGGAGATGTGCAGCTTGTCTGCGATCTCCTTGTTTTGCATCCGCTGGGACAAAAGCTCAAGAATGTCCAGCTCACGATGCGTTAGCGGCTCAGGCAAGCACTGAGCGCTGGTGGGTGCCTGGTCCCGTTTGGTTCTGAACTCTGGAGACTCCTGTAAATCGACCTGGCCATCGCCTTCGAAAGCGCTCAAGATCTGCTCAATCTGATCTGGATTGGCATCGTTGCGGTCCAACCGCTTTAACGCATCTGCCATGAGTGGGCCGCATTCGATAAAAGGACGGACCCATCTGCCAGGCTCGGCTAAGTTCACAGCTTCTGTCAAACACTTCAGGGCGTCATCTTCGCGACCCAGGTTCAAGAGCGCCAAAGACTTCAGGGTAGAGACCTCAATCTGCTGGCAAGTGAACCGGCACTCCTCATTTATTTGATTGATGGTTCGGAGCAGCTCAATAGCGTCTTCCAGATTCTTTATTTCCCCTGTAGCGATCAAAACCCTCGCTTGAGTGATCGAAGGGACTTCCAGCCACATGAATAACGCAGAAGCAACCGGTACTTCTTTAGCTGATTGTGCCCAAGCCGCCGCCGTTGTTAAATCGCCGCGCAACAAAGCGAGTCGGGCCTGGAAGGAGTGGGCCATGGAAAAAAATTCGGGCTCATTCAGTTCCACGGCGAACTCCTGCATCCGGCGGCAGGTCTCTACCGCCTCGTCGTCGCACTGCATCAGTTGCTGGGTCAGAGACAACCCCGCCAGAGCATCAACCGCCGCCATGGGTTCCAACATGTAACGAAGCTCGACTGTTTGCGCAAACTGAATCGCTGCGCCCTCCAGGTCCCCGGTGTGCAGTTGGGTGCAGCCGATAAAGTAGTAACTCCAGGCTTCGGCAAGCCGCATATTGTGCTTCTTTGCCACCTGCTGCAGACGTTGCGCTTCGTGGCGTGCCAGCGACAGATCGCCGCCAATCATGTAGATGAAGGCTAACCCGGCAATTAAACGTGAGCGCAAATAGTTCTCAGCCGGGTCGACTTCACTGATCCTGGTTTTCAAAGCCTCAATGGCCTGAGCCTGCTCGCCGAGCATACAACGTACCAGACCGAGCATGAGTTCGGCTTCGCCCAGAAACGGGGTCTGCTTACCCATCAGCAGCGACACGGCCTCTTCAAGAGTTTTTCGACTGAGTTCGGTCTGACCTTCGAAGTAAGCGACGTAGCCGCGCAGGAAGGAGAATTCTCCCACCACCAGCGGTTCTGCAGGTTGACCATGGAGTAGCACTTCGACCTGCTCAAGCAGCGTCAAGGCCCGGGCCAACTGATGCTGCAGGTTACAAATCCATATTTCAGTCAGCAGCAGCTTCGGTCGCACCTGCCGGATCTCGTTGGGGAGCATGTTAAACCACTGGACAACGACATTCCATTGCTCTGAATCCAACTCGCGGTACCGATGCTCTTCGACGATATCTGCCGCACGTTCATCATCTCCCGCCAGCAGCGCATGTTTAATCGATTCTGTGATCAACCCGTTCGACTCAAACCAGACACTGGCCTGGAGGTGAAGCTGCTCAATCTTCTCGGCACTCATGCTCTGTTTCAACTTGCGCTGTAGCAGGTCCTGAAACAGGTGGTGATAACGGAACCATTGATTTTCTGTATCGAGAGGAATAATGAATAGGTTATTTTTAAGCAGCCAGCTGACAAATATTCCTCCATCCACATCATCCTGTCCCGGCGTTGTATCATTCTCACGCAGCGCATCGAACAGCGAAGAGCAGAATCGATTCAGGATCGAGGATTTCAGAAGGCAGAGCCGGATAGCGGGAGATTGGTTTTCCAAAAGCTCGCTGACCAGGTAATCCATCACATAACGCGTGGTCCCGCGCAGGTCCAAAAGTTTTTGGCCCAGATCAGCCTGCCCGTGCAAGGCAAGAACCGCCAGGCGCAAACCGGTCACCCATCCCTCAGCCTTGTCTGCCAAAGCTGAGGCGATGGTGTCATCACATTCTTGAGCCATCGACAGGCTCAGTAGCTCTTTCGTTTCAGCAACGGAAAAGCGTAGGTCGCTCATCCGAATCTCGGTCAACAGACCTTTACCGCGAAGTGCTGAAATTGCGATGCCTGGGTCCCGCCGACCAATCAAAACAAGCTGCATCGATAAGGGTGGATAGCGTAGCAGAGTATCAAGAAGCTCAAGAACGTCTAGGCTCTGAACAAGATGAATATCATCGAGAACGATAATAAACTCCAGTTCAATCAGTTCCAGTTCGTTCGTCAGGGTACTTGCCAACAGTTTGGTAGGCGGTAAAACCGACCCATCGAGCAGGACGATGGTCTCCCTGCATGCATCGGGAAAAACTTTCTGAATGGCCGCAATAAAATAGAGAAGAAACTGGTTCAGATCATTATCATTCTCATCAAGGGACAACCAGGTGGCGGGTTTCTCACTCGTCTCCAGCCAGCAACTGGCCAGAGTGCTTTTCCCGTACCCGGCCGGAGCCGAAACCAATATCAAACCCTGAGAGATGTTCTTGTCCAGACGTTCCAACAATTCGGGCCGGTGCACATGGTCTAAGGGAACCGGGGGGCGATGCAATTTGGATCGAAGGATGGGGAGTTGCGAAGCTGCCATTTGAATATACATTCCAAAGCGCTAAAGAAATGACATAAGGCTTCCGCCACATACGGATAGCTTGCACTCAATGTTCAACAGCCATTTTCAGTATCAGAAGTTTAGCAATTCAAATGGCTTCAGTACATCGATAATATTAAAACGGTCAATATGAGGGGCTCGGAAGTTGTTCCCGAAGGTTCGAAAGGAGCAAAGTCTACTGATCTGAGCAATCCTAGAAAACCTAACTGGTTGGTTAGTGATCGAGGATGATTCCAGCCCGAAAATATCGATCAGTCAAAAGTATTCTGAATTGTTTTGACCCCCTGTGTCACCCATTTAAAGTCAGGATATCGGTCAGATCGAGCATGTTCCGAATATCGCGCAATCCAAGACACCCAGATCGCGATTATCAAAATTTAGCGTTTTTGCCGCATCAATCGATTTTGCCTTATCAAAATTGTTTTCCTGACTTTTGACAGGCCGATCCCCTCATGATTTTCCCTTCAAAAGTCCTTCCATAACTGCCGATTTCACCCAATGGCTGTCCAATAGGACAATTGTCAAATTTGATTTTCCGATTTTTGGAAGAGAAAATGCCCCAGATCTGGCCGACTTGGCGCATCAAAAAACGGGTATTTGGAATAGGCTGTTGAAAAATAATCACCCAGCCTTTATTTTAGGTAAAAGCGAAAAGCTAAAATAATGTCGATCTTTATTTTAGATTCGAGGGAAGCAGGATGAAAAGAGAACTCCAAGGTAGATACGTGGCTATAGCAACGGTGAGTGAGAAGGCTCAGGCCTTCGTGCCTGCTCCGCTGCCTCCGCGGCCGCCCATCGAATGGACACCGGAACTGCGCAGTAAGTTCGATCGGGCGCTGCTGGCTCTCGGCCGGTTGGACAGTGTTTCAACCCTTCTACCGGATACCTCGCTGTTTCTCTACATGTACGTCCGCAAGGAGGCAGTGCTCTCCTCAATGATCGAGGGAACCCAGTCGTCGTTGTCGGACCTACTGATGTTCGAGCTGGATCAGGAACCTGGCGTACCACTTGATGACGTGCGAGAGGTTAGCAACTATGTCGCTGCTCTCAACCATGGCCTGCATCTGCTTGAAGACGGTTTACCTCTTTCGTTACGCCTATTCCGGGAGGTTCACGGCGTGCTACTGACCAAGGGGCGTGGTAGCAACCAGACCCCAGGTGAGTTCCGGCGCAGTCAGAACTGGATCGGCGGTACCCGGCCAGGTAACGCGGCTTTCGTTCCGCCTCCTGCCGAAGAGGTGCTGGAGTGCATGAGCAAACTCGAACTCTTCCTGCACGACCAGCCCGAGTCAACTCCCGTGCTGCTCAAGGCAGCATTAGCCCATGTGCAGTTCGAGACAATTCACCCGTTTTTGGACGGAAATGGCCGCTTGGGGCGGCTCTTGATCACGCTACTGCTTTGCGAGAAAAAGGTGCTGCAGGAACCGATGCTCTATCTGAGCCTCTACTTCAAGACGCATCGCCAGTATTACTATGAACTGCTCAACAACGTGCGCCTAACAGGCGACTGGGAAGCATGGCTCGATTTCTTCGCCGAAGCGGTAACCGTCACTGCCACCCAGGCCGTGGAAACCGCGCAGCAGCTTCTCGATCTGTCAAGCCAGGATCGTGAAACGATTAGCGGTCTTGGTCGTGCAGCGGCGTCTGTCCTTCAGATCCACCGAGCGTTGATGGAGCACCCCATAGCCACTTCAGGTTGGCTGGTGAAGAAGACCGGCATTACCCCCGCAACCGTAAATAAGGCGCTTGGGCATCTGGAGCGGCTTGGTATCGTGAAGGAGATCACGGCACAAAAGCGAAACCGGCTATTCAGCTATGCGGGTTACATCGAAATAATGGGTCGCGGAACGGAGTTGCCGGGAGAATAGGTTCGACCAGTTTTCAACAGCCGATTCCAAATACCCCAAAAAACTAACTGTAGGGCAGTCACAAACTGCCATTTATTACTAGTTTTGAAAAAAAAACAGAAACTGTCATAGGTTGTTATCAAAAGCGAAAGCCTGAATTTTGCCATCCCAAGAGATAGGCCCCAGTTCAAAGGAACCGAAGCAATACTTAACCAGACTGTGCCCGTTTATACAGTGGATTTTACAGGCTCCAAAGGGCTTGATCCCAATTTGACAAACCCAAAAATCAATGCCATAACGGTATAACTTCTCAAACTACGAGGAAACATACCAATGGAGCATCGATGCTGAAAATATAACGTCTGCACCCCTATAAAAGGGGGCGGGCTTTTTTTGTTGCGAGGGGAAATGCCATGCCCCCTGTGTCAGGATAGATGTCGCCTCTCCTTGAGAGATTTTGTGTTAGCCTCGTGGGCGAAAGAGAGAGACGATGCCAACCAGATATTCCGAAGAGTTTAAAGCGAGCATCATCGCCAAGCTACTGCCCCCTAATAACGCCCGGGTTCTAGAGGTGGCCAAGGAGACCGGAATCCCCAAGGACACCTTATACACTTGGCGGACTAAGTATCGCCATGCCCCCCATGGCAGCACAGCGCCGGGCCAGAACCAGAAGAGCGACAGCTTTAGAAGCGAAGAGAAGTTTGCCGTTGTGCTTGAAACCGCCAGTCTGAACGAGTTGGAACTCGGGGAGTATTGTCGGCGAAACGGGCTTTACCCGGAACAAATCGCCGGCTGGAAAAAAGCATTTATCCAGGGCTCTAGTCCGGAGGCCAGCAAGGCCGAACGGGTACAGTTGCAGCATCAGGCCCAAACGATCAAGCAGCTCCAGAGCGAACTTCATCGCAAAGATAAGGCTTTGGCCGAGGCGGCGGCACTGCTGGTTCTCGGAAAAAAGGCTCAGGCGCTTTTGGGGGACCCCGAGGACGAAAAATAGACCTCTCTAAGCGCCAAGAAGTAATGACCCTAATCGATGAAAGCTGCGCTGCCGGAGCTCGCCTAACCCAGGCCTCCGAGGTTCTTGGGCTTTCGTCCCGGACCGTGCAGCGCTGGCGTCAGGGCGGCACGGTGAAGGCCGATGGACGCAAGGCGGGAGCTCAGGGTCGAGTCCCGACGAACAAGCTCGCAGGCGAGGAGCGGGACGCGATTCTGGCCACCGCCAATGCCCCACAATTCGCCCATCTGCCTCCCAGCCAAATCGTACCGCTGCTCGCGGATGAAGGTTGCTATCTGGCCTCCGAATCGAGCTTTTATCGCGTCTTGCGCGAAAATAAACAACTGGCCCATCGCGACCGGGCTAAGGCACCTAGGAATAAGCGCCCGGAACCGGTAACAGCTACCGCGTCGAATCAGCTCTGGAGTTGGGATATCACCTATCTTTCAACGACCGTCAAGGGGATCTACTTTTACCTCTACCTGATCATGGACGTCTATAGTCGCAAGATCGTGGGTTGGGAAATCTACGCAGAGGAATCCGCCGAACACGCCGCCAGCATTGCTCGTAAGGCTTACCTGCGCGAAGGGGTGGCCGGTAGATCTCTGGTACTGCACTCCGATAATGGTTCGCCCATGAAAGGCGCCACAATGCTGGGAACCTTGCAGAAACTTGGCATAACGCCCTCTTTCAGCCGCCCCTCGGTCAGTAATGACAATCCTTACTCGGAGGCCTTGTTCAAGACTCTGAAGTACCGCCCATGCTTTCCGGAGAAGCCTTTCGACTCTTTGGAGGAGGCACGTCAGTGGGTTGCCGGGTTCCAGCAGTGGTACAACGAAGAGCACCGGCACAGTGCTTTGAAGTTCGTAACGCCAGGGCAACGCCACCGTGGTGAGGATGCCGCCCTGCTCAACCAACGAGCGGGAGTCTACGCTGTTGCGAAGAGTAGAAAGCCCGAGAGGTGGTCAGGCAATACCAGAAACTGGACCCGGCCAGAGGAGATCACCCTCAACCCGAAAAAATCGCCTCAAAGTCAGGCGATAAAGACAGACGAAGCCGCTTAGAAAATGCGACATCTTTATTGACAACGACCG
>CAMYNC010000150.1 GCA_947259685.1 uncultured Desulfuromonadales bacterium
CGGCGAATAGCACAAGTCATTGAATTGCCTGAGCACTCCAAAAATCACCGCTGAACCTTTGGGTGCAGCTTAGATTTTTGCAGCACTCATTCAATCCAAACACTTGCACTCTTCATCCACCTATTACTCACTGATTCAGGATATCCCTCAAACATTCAGAGTCGAGCATGAACAAAACTGAGCTCCTGCAACAGATTATTCAGCATTTGGAAGCCGATTATGCACTGCTGCTACAAGCGGCAAAAAGCTCACACGCTGCAGCCACCCATGAAGACAATGTCCCCGACAGCAAATATGAAACCCTTGCCCTGGAAGCCTCCTACATCGCTCAAGGGCAGGCGAACCGTGCCCAGGAGATCAAGCTGGCCTTGCAGGATTATCGCAAACTGATTCTGCAGAGATTCAGCGATGAGACCCCGGTCCGGCTCTCGGCGTTGGTTCATTTGGAGGATGCAGACGGCAAGCTGCGACAGGTGTTCCTCGGCCCGGGGGCAGGCGGTTTGAAGCTGAACCTTGCGGGCACAGAGGTTATGGTCATTACCCCCGACTCACCCCTTGGGGAGCAGTTAATCGGACTTCAGATCGGGGACAGTTTTGAGCTGTTCAGTGCCGGTCGCCGCAAGGAATATGAGATTATCGACCTCTGCTGAGGGTCGCTTCAGCCCTGGCCAAGAGCAGAGCGGACAACTCCAATCCCCGAGCAGAGAACACCATCATCTTTCGATCAATCGCCCTATAAGGAGGCAAAATAGTCTGCCATCCTGTTGCGCATTGCGGCGTCGGGCAGGCGACCGAATCCTGCGCCCATGTTGTCCTGCAGGTGACGAACTTTCGCGGTGGCTGGAATCACGCAGGTCACCGCCGGATGGGAGACGATAAACTTGAGAAAGAACTGCCCCCAGCTGGCACAATCGCATTCGGCGGCCCAGTCCGGCAGTTCCCGTCCTTTCACCTTTTGAAACAAGCCACCACGCTGATAAGGACGGTTGATCAGCACCGCCATCCCCCGGTCGGCGGCCAACGGCAGCAAGCGCTCTTCAGCAGTACGATTATCGATGTTATAGCTGAATTGGACAAAATCGAGCCGTTCATTGCGCAGAATCTCCTCCAATTCCCGATGATAGCGGCCGTGGGAGGTGGTAATGCCGATATAGCGAACCTTCCCTTCGGCTTTCCAGGCCTTGAGGGTCTGCAAATGGGTTTTCCAGTCGCGCAGATTATGGATCTGCATTAAATCGAAGCGGCGCAGGCCCCAGTCCCCTAGAGATTCCTTCATTTGCTGGATTCCAGACTGCTCACCATCGGTCCAGACCTTGGTCGCGGCAAACAGACGCTCACTGTTGTTGACATGGCTTAACAAGCTCCCGATAACCTGTTCGGCAGAACCGTACATAGGCGATGAGTCGATCAGTTCGCCGCCGTTGGCAAAGAATGCCTGCAAGACCTCGACGAGGCCGGACAGGGTCGACTCGTCGCTGCCGATATCGAAGGTTCGTGAGCTGCCCAGCCCGATGACCGGCAGACTTTCTGTTGTGCCTGGGATGATTTTACGGATGAACGCTTTATCAGCGGCACGCAGCCCTGCCGGAGCAAGCCAGACGGCGGCCAGCGTAGCCGCCAGCGAGCCGACAAAAGTTCTTCGAGACATCCAATGATCGTTTGAATTCATGGCGACACCTCCATTGATTTTGCTCGTGCTTCCTGCATTCCACCGAGCCGGTAGCAAATATATGCCCAAAAACCAGCCACCGGCACGGCCACCAGGGCGATGACCGACAGGCCGAAGCCGAGCGCTTGCAGGCCCGCGTAGGCCCAGGCGCTGACCAGATCACCGCTACGGTAAATGACCGTGTCGATGACATTTTTCGCTTTATACTTTTCCTCCTGGCTAAGCACCACAAACAGCATCTCCCGGGTTGGTTTCATGATGGCGTAATTTCCCGCCCTGCGCACCACCTGGACGGCGACCAGCACCCCCAGCAGCGGCGCAACGCCAAGCAGCAGGAAACCAACTCCCAGCAGTAAAGGGATCAAAGCAAGGGTCCAGCCCATGCCGAAAGTCTTGACGATCCGGCCGGTGAGAAAAATCTGGAAGACGATGGTCAGGGCGTTGGTCGCAAAATCCATGGCCGCAAAGATCGTGGTGCGTTTGGCCGGATCGGCAAAGCTATCGCGAATGATCTGCGCCTGTTGAAAATATAGGAAGGTCGAGAGGGTCGTGTAAAACAGGATCAGCAGGCAGATGCCCAGCAGATAGGGTGAACCAACAATCAGCCGGAGGCCCTTCAAAACTCCACCGCCCAGACCAGTATCTTGGTTGTCGGGGAGGCCGCTTTCAGAATCCTCGGTGGAAAGGATCGGATGTGGATCCATGCGGTTGCGCCAGGCGATCAGCCGATGAATGCAGAGCACCGCCCAAGCTAACCCGGCAGCGGAAATCAGCAGCAAGTTGGCCGGCCCCAGAGGGATAGCCAGGCTAGCGGTTAAGGCAGGTCCGACCAGCGCTCCAGCGGTGCCACCGGCGGCGACGAAGCCGAAGAGGCGCTTAGCCTGAGCATCGCTGAAAAGGTCGGCCATGAAACTCCAGAAGACCGAGACAATGAACAGGTTGAAAACACTGGTCCAGATAAAAAAGGCCCGCGCCACCCAGGCATGGGTCATCCCTGATCGAAACAGCAGGAAAAACAGCAGCAGGTTGGCGATGAAGAAAAAATAGACCAGGGGTAGGAACTGCTTGCGGGAATAGCGCGAAGTCACCCAGCCGAACAGCGGAACCGCAGCCAGCATGGCCAGAAAGGTGCCAGTAAACAGCCACTGCAGATGTTCGATACCCCCGGCGATGCCCATCTCATCGCGCATCGGCCGCAGGATGTAATAGGAGCAGAGTAAGGCGAAAAAATAACTGAACGCCCAGAACAGAGCTGGAACCTCTCCCGGCTCGACCTTGACCAACCGAATCAGCCAGGCATGTGCTCGAGAATCCCTGGATTTTTGAAGATTCACCATAGCGGCAGTCCCTGATCTATGGGCTGATACCAGTCTTATACTATATCAGAGGACGGATGCCTGTCTTGGGCCAGTTGTTGGTGCAATCAAGACGCGCATCAGTGTGGGCTAGGAATAAAGTTGCATGCTGAACGGGGAGGCAGTCGCGGAAAGTTGACATCAAGTTTCCTTTTGATATTTGCGAACCATTTTGACAGGATTTTCGAGAAACAACGAAGGGGTTTTCTGTTGGTCCCGAGCAACTGTCACAAATGCTAAGATTTGATGATCGTGTGGCAGCGCGTTACTGGAAGTGGCTGGTTATCAGACAGAATAAAAGTAGATATAGGTTTTTCTGAAGATTGAAACGAAAAACAGGGCCATTTTGATCACAGAATCGGGTGGCCCTTTCTTACATTGAGGGATTTTTGAGTCCGTGAGAATCATAAGGTATACTCAGAAATTTCGATGGAAAAATAGTTGAAACAACTTATTGGGTAACTTTGACAGTACTCATTAAATTTCACATACTACTACCGTTTTCAGGGGACAAGGTGGCATTATATGAAACTGCCCCTTGCCTCTCTCCTTGAGGCCGCGAGCAGCACCGGACGTAGCTGCATCGCGAAACCAAGGATCCTGGACGACTTCTTTTATCACGTCGGAAAGGACCAAGGGGGACATGTCAAATTATTGACTAAAGCCTGGACCCGTGAGTATACGACGGTGAATTTTACAAGTCATTGAATTGTCTGAGCACTTGCTCCCTTCATCCACCTTTTACTCACAGATTCAGGTAAAAATTCTATTTTGATATTTCCCCCCCATGTTAATATCTGCACGGATAGACCTTCCGGGCTTGCAGCAACATGTCATCGTTAGGGGTATTGAGAAAAGGGATTCCTTTTTCAACACCGCTATTGCGGCGGCTTTCACGTCATGCCCAAGGTTGATTTGACGCCATTGCAGGACCTGTTTCGCGCCGCAGTACTCAGAATGTTGCTCAGAGAAGACCGGATCGACGAAGTGTTTATCCGCAAGATCATTCTCTGGTACTACCCTCCGGTTTCAGTGTTAACAAGCTCCGCAGGCGCAATCCCTGAAAAGGCAATTCTCTGTCCGCCAGCTATCAACCTGCCAGTGGAAATCGCCAGCCCTCAATTTCATTCTCTGTGTAAAATCGGTTCCTCAAATCATCTCAGGAAAAACAGTTTTGTTGCCACCATGTCGGCAGATCACATAAAGGCACTGATCTTGCTGATACTCCATATCGTCCTATTTAATAACTGAAAAACTCCTAGTCTTCAATGGTTCTATAATATGGCGAAGGTGCCTGCGCCCAATAACCTGAAACTGAGACGCGCTATCCTCAAAGATGTCTACTTCGATAATCTTGAGGGCAGCGCAAGGCCTCATAAAAAATCAGAGACTCAGCCCGGGCGCGGGGATGTTTCGGCAAAGGTCTCCAGTCTGTGGTTGGTCATGCTGCCGGTACTGGGTCTGCTGGGGTATTTCTGGGTTCTTCTACCGCTGTCACCTGTGGGTGAGATGAACCTGAAAAGTCAAAGCCATCGGCCAGAGATTCCCCGCGCGGAGGTTGGATCGACAGAGGTTGCATCAGCGGAGGACCTGGCAATCCCGGCCGCGTCGACGGAGATGGTCTCAGCGGAATTCGAGGCTGCAGAGGCTGGATCTGTAGTGGCAATGGACATCCCGCTGAGCAAACAGATGGTTGCAGAAAACGAGACACCGGCCATGTCGAGCGATGAGACTGAAACGCCCACCCAGGTCGCAACCCTTCTCCGGGAGCCCGACCTGGAGCAGGCTGCTGAACCCCTCGAAGTCGAAACCCCGGCAGCTGAAACTGGCGCCGAAGCCGGGGGCGAAGAGGTTTTTAAGCTGGCAGAGGCGGGTGCAGACAGCTCCCGGAACTACCAGGGGCTGGTGGGGAATTCAAAAATCTCCCTCGCGCAGCTGTTCGGCCTCGAGGTCAAGACCATTGTGATCGATGCCGGGCATGGGGGACGGGACCCAGGGGCCACTGGACCGAGCGGCCTGGACGAAAAAGACGTGACTCTGGATATCGCCCGGCGGCTTCGCGACCGGCTGAACAAATACCCTGGCTACAGAATCCTCATGACCCGGGATGGTGATGTCAAAATGTCGACAAAGGAGCGGGTGGAATTCGCCAATTCCCGGCAGGCGGATCTGTATATTTCCATCCATGTCAATTCTTTGTTGCAGCGGCAAATGGCCATCATCGAAACCTACTATTTCGGCGCCGAAACCGACGAGGAGAGCCTGCAACTGGCCGCCGAAGAGAATAAGGGTTCGGAATACCTGATGGCTGAGTTCAAGGGCATGATCCAGAGAATCGGGGACACCTTCAAACAGCAGGAATCCAAGGCCCTGGCCGGCTCGATTCAGCGCAGCCTGTTTCGCAATCTGAAGCGGCACAATGACAAACTTGTCAGTCATGGCATAAAGATGGCACCCTTCGTTGTATTGCTGGGAACGGACATGCCCAGCGTACTGGCGGAAATTACCTGTATCAGCAATCCCGAGGAAGAGAAAAAACTTGCACAACCCTCAATTCGCGAAACGTTCGCACAACACCTGGAAAACGGCATCGTGGCATATCTGAACAAAGACTGGAACAGCAAAAAACTAACCAAAGGAGCAGAACAAAATGGCAAAAAATACACAAATGGAAAAGGATGAAATTCTGGCCGTAGGCATCGATTTGGGGACTTCGATATCCGCTATCTCCATGAGTAGCGGAACCCGCAAGTGGGTCGAAAGCTATGTCGGCTGGCCCAAAGATTTTGTGGCGCGCAAACTGCTCGGGCAGCGGGTACTGTTTGGTGAAGAGGCCCTGGAGCACCGCTTGTCGCTGAACCTCTCCCGCCCTCTGGAAGGCGGCGTGATCAAGGAATCGACTGAAAAAGACGGAGAGTCCGCTGCTGAGCTCATCGGTCACCTGATCAGCCTGGCCAAGGCCTCGAACGGCCAGAAAATTCATGCCGCCATCGGCGTGCCTGCCGAAGCCCTCAAGGTCAACAAAACCGCCATAAAACAGGCCATGTCTAAATACGCCGACAAGCTGATCGTGGTATCCGAACCTTTTTCCGTGGCCTACGGCCTCAACGCTCTGGACAACGCCATGGTCATCGACATCGGGGCCGGAACAGTTGATTTCTGCATCATGCACGGGGCCATGCCCTCCGATGATGACCAGAGAACCCTGCTGATCGCCGGAGATCATGTGGACAAGCAACTTTACCAGCAGCTTTCGGAAAAATTCCCCGAAGCCGATTTCACCATGAACATGATTCGTCGCTTCAAGGAAAAACACAGCTTTGTCGGTGAAGCGAAAAGAAAAGTCGAGGTGGAGATCCCGGTGCGGGGCAAGCTGGTCAGCTACGACATCACCAATGAAATGAAGCGGGCCTGCGAGAGCATCATGGCTCCCATTGCCGAAACGGCCATGGATCTGATTGCCAATTTTGATCCGGAGTTCCAGGAAAAAGTCCGCGGCAGCATCATCCTGGCCGGAGGCGGAAGCCAGATCGCCGGGGTTGAGGGATACCTGACCGAGCTGATGTCGGACTGGGCCGCCTGCAAATTCATCAGTGTCGACAACGCACTCTATTCGGGCGCCGATGGCGCCATGGCCTTGGCGCAGGAGATGCCCGAGGAGTTCTGGGAAGCGATCTGATTGAGATGCAGCAAAGCAAAAACGGCGGTGATTCAAACACCGCCGTTCAGACTGTTGACACAATCCCCGCCCTAGGACGAGGGCTTTGTCAAGAGTCTGACATCCCAGCTGTATGCCTTCACCTCTAAGAACCCACCAGGTCTTGTCTGGTGGAATTTTTACTTAGCCATCCCAAGACTTTTTGTGCGCGCAGCAAATTTGAAGGGGACAGAATTCAATTCTGTCCCCTTTGTCGCTCTCCGTTTTTTCAGCCGGCCAGGAAAAACCTTCCGGTGCTTATTCCTGCTCCTGCGCCCCCATCATCTACACCATTTGCAGCAGCTGCAGGTCCATGCTGCTCTTTTTGAGGATGCCGAGCAGCACCGGGAAGAGTTGCATCATGAACCCGGGTTCCTTGATGACTTCTTTTGTCAAGTCAGGCAGGGTTTCGAGGATGAAGGCCTGCTTCTATTCTGTGCTAAGGCCGGGCAAGGGGAACGTAGTCCATAAATCCACAAGCAGGACCGCAATGCAGCGCAACAAATAAGAACAGCCCTACCTGGTTTTAAGATTGGGCCGTTCTTTGTTCTGGAAATGGAAAGCATTGAGTTAGAGGATATCTGAAGTGCTTTAATCCGCGCCTTCAGGGAAAACCTTTGTTTTGTCCGTTCGTATATATCCCAGAGCGAAAATGATTTTCCGCTTTGTTTCCAGTCTGCAGGGGTGACCATTTTCAATACGAGTTATTGTCAAAGGAGAAACCTCCGCCGTACGTGCTAATTCAGCTTTGCTTATCAGCAGTGATTCACGAATTTCTTTGACGTGATTTTGCTGCACGTGATCGCCTTGCTTCAAAAGAGTAGCTTAGTTATGTATAATTATATGTTGCCATGTGGTGTTGTCAAGGATTTGAGCTCACCGATCTGGGGCTTTTTGCCTTCCAAGAATCGGGAAATCATTTTTGAAAATTGCTTTTTGGAGACTTCCCCTTGAAGATATGAAAGGACATTTGAGAAAAAATTCGTCATTTTAAAAGTCAGGGTTTTACTTTTGAAAGTGCAAAATCAGCCGTTTCCCAGAGCCATTTTCTTTAATGCTAAGATTTGAAAATGGGCGCTAGCGCGTGTCGGATTGCGCGCTCTGTAGGACTGCTGACATTCCCCCTTAATTCAAACGAGTTGGAACAACAAGTAAGCCGGTCTTGCCATCCTCGGCGGGCCGTATTTTCATCTCTAGGTTCGGCGGGTATCAATAAAGTAAACGGCTTCAATTAGCTGGACGATGGTCATCGCCAGAAAGCCCATGACCATAAAGCCGGATAGTCTTATGACGTGGCCATTCATGGCGCCTTCGGTGAAATCGGAGACGCCATGAATGGCTTGTTTCATTCCCAGGTGCCAAGTCCCATGCATTGGCACCACCAAGCTCTTGACTTCACTAGCACCAAACAGCGCCCCCATCCACCACTCTTTGAATTCTAACCCAGCATGCCCGTACGTTTACTGAATCACATTGTCGATGGTGCTACATGCACTAGGCTAACTAGACCAACGCTTCTTATCGTAAAATAGAAATGCTGCGGATGGACCCTAGTACAATGTAAAACTTAACAATTCGCAATTCATGTAGTTTCTGCTATAATTGTCGTCACCTGACGAGGAGGACGACATGGCACCACGCTACAGAGT
>CAMYNC010000151.1 GCA_947259685.1 uncultured Desulfuromonadales bacterium
CTGCATGTCGAGGTAGTGTGCCGACTTGATGAACGCTGGGTGAGCGGTCACGGGCGCGACGATCTTCGGCTTGACGATTTCGGGCCGATGCTTCCGCGCCCATTGCCGTGCGGTCTTCATCGCCATGAAAATCGACTCCGTGCCCCCCGAAGTCATGCTGCCCGCCGCCGAGTCGCCGCCATGGAGCATGTTCGCGGTCATCGCTACGACCTCGTTCTCCATGTCCCGCAAGCTCGGAAACGCCATCGGGCTCAGCCCGTTCTCCGCCATGAACATCGAATAGGCGTCGTGCAAGAGCTGCATGACTTGCTCACCAGCGTAGTAGACGAGGCTAAAGGTCCGGCCGCTCTTCCAGTCGACATCCTCGCCGCGATGGGCTTGAAGCTGAACAGCTGGCTAACTCTGGACGTTACGATCTGTTCATTCTGGATGTGATTATGCCGGGGAAAAATGGCTTTCAGGTTTGCCGAACCCTGAAAAAGAATCCGTCAACCTCATCGATCCCAGTCATTTTAACCACCTCCAAGTCGGCTGCTAGCGATAAGTTCTGGGGGCAGAAACAGGGGGCGGACATCTATATAACAAAGCCTTTTACGCCTGCTCAGCTGCTCGATGCAGTGAAACAGTTTCTGGGTTAAATCACAACCAACAGATGTTAGGGGATTGCGATGGGTGCTGACGGGGTGAAGGTTCTGCTGATTGACGATTCACCGACCGTGCGTCGTTTAGGTGAATTGATTCTGGCTCAGCAGGGCTATCGGGTCTATACCGCTGAAGACGGCGAACAGGGTCTGGAATTGGCAAAAAAGCTTAAGCCGGCGGTGATTCTGGTTGATTACATCATGCCGAATATGAACGGGCACACCTTTTGCCGCTTGTTGCGGCAGGATTCCGCCATGAAAGACATCCCGTTGATTCTGATCTCTTCCAAGGGGGAAAAGGTTGCTCAGATTTTAGAACAGGAATTTGGCCTGCTGCATTATTTTGCCAAACCTTTTGAGCCTGAAGAACTGATTCAAAAACTTGGAGAGGTTCTAGGCGATTTGGATGTCGAGCCGGTCGCTGCCACAGAAATCAATGAAGCTGCTTCGACCAGCTCTTTACATGAAATGTTCGATAAACTGTTGCGGCAATACTTTCAAAAAGACTTTCCGTTATTAATGCGCAATGTTATGTCCGACATGCTGACAGAAGCGGGACTGATTAAGAAAGGTGGCGTCGTGCTTTCTGGGTCTTTAGCCGAGGCACCACTGCCCGATATCATCAATTTCATATATAATTCACGTCTGTCCGGTCGTTTGACGGTTTTTGCCAGTGACACTTTCGGCGAAATCTTTATCGAAAAGGGGATGTTTATTTTCGCCACCTGCAGCACCAAAGGCGCAACGCAACCCTTTTTGACCGACATCATGCGTCGCCAACAGTTACTACAGGTTGATGATAAACTGATCCACGAGGTCGTTTCCAAGGCTCGCGAAAGTAATCTGCCGATTGGCCGGGTGCTGGTTGAGGATGACTTGGTCACTGAATCACAGCTGATGGAAGCTTTGCGTCTGCATGCCCAGGATGCCTTTAGTACTATCCTGGAGGCTGAAGGGGGCAGTTTTTTTCTGGAGCGGGAGGACCTTCCAACGAACTTGCGCGATCTAAGTATCCGCGTACCATTGATCAATGTGCTCATGGAAGGGCTCAGCCACCTGGATGAGCGGCATCTTGCCGCCAGTGAGTTTAAAGATGAAAGTATCGTTCCGGTTCGTCTGATTACTAACGAAGATGCGCTGGAGACTGTCCAGCTGAAACCGCGTGAATTGGAGATTTTTGCCCTGGTCGATGGTCTCAAGACGCTTTCGCAGATTATTGCTGAAAGTCAGTTGATTCCCAAAGAAACCAAGCGAATCTGCTATGCCCTGCGCAAAGTTGGTCTGCTGCGGATTAAGGAAGGATAGAGGCTGTTCTGATGAATATGCGGCAAAAGCTGCTGCCGATTTTTATCGCGGAAGCAGAAAAAAACCTGAAATTGCTGAAGCGATTTCTCCAGCAGGGCGATGGCATTATAAGTGATCCGGATGTCCTGGAGTCGGCGTTTCGGGCCGCTCATACAATCAAAGGCACCGCAAAACTTGTTGAAGCCGATGCCATATATCGCATTGCGCGCCGCCTGGAGGCTTTATTTGACAGGCATGCTGCCGCGCGAACGGTTCCTACCGCGGTAGAGTGCGAAGCCATGCAGCTGACCATCGATTGGATCTACCAGCTGCTCGAAGCTCTTAAAGGTCAGCAACCACAAGCCAAAACTCTGGTTGATGAAGCTCTGCAGGCTCTCGATCTGGCAGAACGCTACCCTGATGCAGCCCGCTTGACCGAACTGCTGGACAACGCCCAGCTACCGCCCAGCGTTAGCAGCGAAGATCCGTTTAATGATGATCCTGATGTGGTTTCGCTTGAGGCTCCCTTGTTGCCAGAGGATGATCCCTTTGCCGATGATCCTGGTTTTGGTCTGGAGTTGGATGCTACAACAGGAATTTTTGGTGCTCCTGGCGAAAAGGATGAATCGGATACTGCTTTGGCGGCTGAGCATGATCCAGCACTGACGAACATAGACGAATCTGCTCCTCTCCTGGCCGAATTTTTTTCAACAGGCCCGCCAGAAATCCAGGAGACTCAGACAGAGATGGCCGCCGAACCTGTTTTCGATCCCTTTTCTGAGGACCTTGATTATTCCGGAGTCGATGCTCAGGTCGACTCGGAGCACCAGGGGGTGGCACCGCCGACGAAAAAGTACCAGCCAGTGACCGAGCCGGACGCCGGTGGCGACTCTGACCACCAGGAGGTGGTTACTGCTCCTGCCCACCGTCAAAGTTTGTTATCAACAGCTGCTATCCCGGATCCCTTTGCCGATGATCCTGATGATCATGGTTCGCAGGGTGAGTTTCCAGCTGTGCTGAAGAATTCAACTGACCAGAGCGGAATTGCCCAGCGGCAGGATAGTGCTCCTTCCGGTCGAATAGAGAGCGATACTCCAGAGGCCAGGGTTGCTGACTCGCTGCTGCTGGGCGATGATGAACATTTGCCACAGCCGGAATATGTTGCATGTAATTTTGAGTTTGCTGGGCATGCCTATTCTCTGCCGATCAACCAGATGCTTGAAATTGCGGAGCTTCCAGCCTTGCTCCCGCTGCCACTTGCACCGCCGCTGGTGGGTGGATTGGTTAATTTGCGGGGCCGGGTCATGCCGGTTATCGATCTCTCGGAATTAAATCCGGGAAAGGTCCCGGTTGATGCCACCCGGCGTTTGGTGGTCGGCGAATATCGCGGTGAGCAGGTTGCTTTTCTGGCAGAAGGCATTCCCCTGTTAGCTGCGGAGGAGACGGGCGAAAAAATCGATCTGGCGGTATTTCTGGATAAGTATCGAATTTCAGGAGTCATGGAATGAGCATCCTGGATAATGTCTTTAGTTTTTTTGTTGAAGAGACCAATGACCACCTCTGCGTTCTCGAAGAGGGTTTGTTGGAATTGGAAAAAAATCCCTCTGCCGGAGGGGGCGTCATTGAGCCTATATTTCGTGCTGCGCATACTCTAAAGGGCTCTGCGCATCTGGTCAATGTCAACGATGTCGGTGTCATTGCTCATCGCCTGGAGGATATCCTCGAAGAAATCCGTGACGGTTTGAGCCTGCCAACCGAGGAGCGGATCAGTGCCATGCTGTTTTCCCTCGACCAGATCCGCACCTTGGTTCATCGCCGCCAGCAGGGCGAACTCACAGATGACCGACTTGTGAGTGCCGCCTTAGGCCGTTTGGCCGAGGCCGACAACCCTGATCTTAAAAGCGTAACGGCCAGGAATGATGGTGCTTCAGATCCTTCGGATAGCAGGCATTCGCTAGCCCAGGGCAAAAGGCTGGAGGCCGGTGAGCAAAGTCCAGAGCCGGTCAGGCGCTCTGATGAGGCCGGCGTGGTGCGGATCGAGATGGAGCAGATTGAAGCCTTAATGGGCCTGGTCGGTGAATTCACCATCGCTAAAAATCACCTATTGAATCGATTGCCGGTGATCAGGCAGATGCGTAGCGAAGTCGATTCTGCCGGCGAGCGCCTACTGACAGAGGTCGCGGGATTTTCCGAGCGCTACGAATATACTTTGCCTGAGCAGGCATCCTTGCGTCCTGAAGATAGCTTTCACGAGTTGGAATTTGATCGTTATGATGAACTGAATCTGTTTTCCCGTAAGCTTCGTGAAATGACCGATGATATAAACGAGGCGCTGAAAGAGATTGGCGGTTTTTTCAATAGCTTTACTAAGGACATAGAATCGCTCGACCGGATGACTGAGGAGATTAAGGAACGCATTTCCGTGGCCAGAACCGTCCAGGCCAGCCAGCTTTTTCAACGCTTTAATCGACCGATCCGTGACCTGTCGCAACAGTTGGAACGACCCGTCGAGCTCTCCATTGTCGGTGGGGAAACCGCTATCGATCGGGTGATCTACGATGGCCTGTACGATCCATTGTTGCATATTGTCCGCAACGCGTTTGCGCATGGCATTGAATCGGTAGAAGAGCGTCTGGCCTCTGATAAGCCGGCCAAGGCTAACATCCGTATGAAGGCAGAGCGGCGTGGGAACACGGTTGAAATTCTGGTCGAGGATGACGGCCGGGGGATTGACTTGCAGCGGGTCAGGCAACGAGCGGTTGAAAAGGGTTTCATCGGCGCAGCTGACCAACTGTCTGAGCAGGAATTGACCCAGCTGATATTTCGTCCTGGGTTCAGCACGACAGAAACGGTTGATGCCGATTCCGGTCGCGGGGTCGGGATGAGTGTTGTTATGGACCGGCTGGCGCATTTCAGCGGAACGATCGATGTTTGGTCCAGACCTGGAATCGGCTCCCGGTTTCGGCTGCGCCTGCCGTTGTCGCTGGTTATTGTTAATGTGATCAAATTTGTCTGTTGTGGGCAAAACTTTGTCATTCCCTCGGCATTGGTGGAAGAGATCGTCGATCTTGAATATGAAGCTAAGCACCAAGAGAAACTTGCCGAGCGGCCGCCCATAGACCAGATTGACTTGGCGGCTCTTCTCGAGCTGCCACAGAGACAAACCCAGGCCGGGTTCGGCATCATTACCCAGGCTGAAGGTGCGCCGGTGCAGTTGCTGGTCGATGAGGTGCTCGGCCAGGAAGACACGGTGATCAAGCCTTTTGGCTCTTTTTTACAGGAATTGCCACACGTTTCAGGATCAAGTTTATCCGGTGACGGTAGCATGCGGCTGGTGATCAATCCTGCGCGGATGAAATATGCTGAAGTCAGGTCGCCTGCTCTCGTGGTGGCCACCGAACCGTTGGTTGATTCCCCCAAGGTGCTGATTGTTGACGATTCCCTGAGCGTGCGTAAGTATGCGGCATTGCTACTTAAGCAACATAACTATTCGGTGATTACTGCCACCAATGGTTTGGATGCGCTGAATATCCTGGAGAATGAATCGATCTTTTCCCTGGTCACAGATCTGGAGATGCCGATCATGCATGGCTATGAGTTGATGCGTGAGTTGCAGCGGCGGAACATCAAGGTCCCGGTTGCGGTTCTCACGTCCAGGGCAGGGGAGCAGCATCGAGAAAAAGCCATGAGCCTTGGCGCCACCGATTATCTGGTAAAGCCTTTTGATGAAGATGCCCTGTTGAAACTGGTCGGTGCGCATGAAGCAATGGCCCAAACGAATTAAGCCGGTTTGGGTTTGTCTCTAATTTTAACCTGAATTAGGTTTAAGCGCTAAGGAATAATGAAAGGCGGTCCGCATTGGAACCGCCTTTTCGTTTTTCTGGAAGGCTGAGATCAAATCGCTGGCGGTTTTTTGGCGTGACCCGGGGCATCTTCAATAGAGAGAAACGTTTCTGAGACGATATCAGCCGCGCTCAACTCGACGGTAACCTCACTGCTTTCCTCTGTGTTTTCCTGCAGTCGGAATTGAGCCAGGGAGCGCAACAGTGATTCAGAAACACCGTTGAGACCCTCAGAGATCTCCGAGGATTCGCTGATCAGAGACGATATTTTCGCGGTAATTTCTGCCATATTGCGGACAGTGGTGACCATGGTCTGGGTAAACTGCTGCTGCTCTCGGGAAAGTCCGGTAATTTCCGTAACCACCAGTTTCGATTCGCTGGTGGCTTTGTTGATAGCATGCAGGGCCTCACCGGTCTCATGAGCAATTTGGGTCTGCTCTTCAACTGTAGTCGTTTCATCTTCGAGTGCTGCCGTAACCTCATTCGTTTCTGACTGAATGGCCTTGATAATGCCGCCAATCTGCTTGGTAGCGTCGGAGGTTTCATCCGCCAGCCGTTTGATTTCGTCTGAAATAACCAGGAAGCCGCGGCCCTGTTCGCCGGCTCGCGCAGCTTCAATCGAAGCGTTCATGGCCAGAATGGTAGTACGGGTAGACACGTCAGAGATGAGCTGGGAAATCGTGCTGATTTCGAGCAAGCGCTCGGCAAGAGATTTCATCTTTTTATTGATCGCCTGTACCGTGATACGGATCAATTGCATCCCTTCGATGCTGCGAGTGACCTGCTCACTCCCGAGGGCGGTAGCACTATCAACCTTGGCCGCGGCCTGTTGGGCAAGCGAGGCTTTGTCAGCAACCTGAACCGCGGCTTTGGCGGTCTCTTCTGCCGCGTCGCTGGCGTCGGTGACATGCTGCAGCTGATTGTCCGCGCCGTCTTTCATTTTCTGGAAAATCTCCAGCAGGTGACGCGATTCTTCCCCGACTTCCTGGGCGTTCTCCGTGGTGTCGGTCAACAGCTCAGCGAGACTTTCCACCATCAGGTTATAGGCGTCGGCAATCGAACCGAAGGCATCTTCGGTGACCGGCGCACGCAGGGTCAGGTCTCCCTCGGAGGCTTCACTGACCACCTCGAGGAAATTGATGACATTGGCTTCGGTCTTGCGTCTTTGCTCGTCGGTTTTAATGTAGCCTTTGATCCGGTCCATGGTTTCGTTAAAGACTCGGGCTATTTCGGCAAATTCATCTTTTGAGGGGGCGGTAACCTCGACAATCTCACCCTGACCGACCGCCTCGATCCCTTCCATCAATTTCTTCAATGGAGACGTTATCCGGTTGGCGACGAAGAGACCGGCGAGAATACCGAACAGGATCATGGCCAGGCTAAGGCCGACCAGAGTCTTGGTCATTTCGGCCTCGAAAGAGATCGAGGCCTGCCTTTGTTGTTCCATGGCCTGGCTCAGGTAGTGCCTTAAGGAGGTAATGCCGTCTTCCAAGTCGTGGACGCTCTTTTTATAGACCGAATAAAGTTCGCCAACCTCGGGAAAGGTTTTTCCTGCAAGCATTTCGGAGGTTAATGGCACCAACGCCTGCAGGGTCTGTTGGTAGGCGGCTTCGATAGTGTCAATCCATTCGCGTTTTCGGTCGAGTGCCTGCTGATCTTCGGCTTTACTGATTTTTTCCGTGTTGAACGAGGAACTCAGTAGGGGTTTGATACTGCTGAAAGTGCCAACCAGCTTCTCATGGTAACCTTGCTGTTTGGTCTGGTAGGCAGGGGTTCGTCCAAGACTGGAGAAGAGGAAAAATTCTTTTTCGTAGCGCCGGGCTTTGGCAGTCAAAGTGTCGATCTGGTCGATAGCATCCAATTCAGGCAGCAGCTGGGTCTGGTATTGCGCCAGAGACTGAGACAGGCCGTAAAAAGTAAGCAGGCCGATACCGATTGAAATAAGAACGAGCAGCATGTCCATTGCCAGCAGTTTCGTTCTGATAGTCAACCCCTGGGTTGTTGTTGCCATAGTCAAAATCTCCTACTAAAGAATACTTTAGTCCAAAGTTTTTATTTTCAAATTTTTCCAATAATAGACTTTGGTCATTAGGAATTCAATATCTTTAATGGAATAGTGATACTTTTCCGTGGACAGTCCTAGGGAATGGGGGACCGTGAAAAAATGTTATTGTTTCTGCTATTTAAACCTTTGCCGCGGGGCGGCCCAGAGTGGTTACGCTGGTAGAAATTGCCAAGGTATAAAAAGAGGTGCTTTTTCATTTGCAAATCTTTGATCCCCATGTTAGAAACTCTGCCTGCCGTCAGCGGCCCGTGTTCTCTAAAGGTCAGGTCCGCAGAGGCTGCGCGCCAGTAGCTCAGCTGGATAGAGCAACGGACTTCTAATCCGTAGGCCGAGGGTTCGAATCCTTCCTGGCGCGCCATTTTTTAAATTGACAAGTATAGGCCGTTTCCGTAACATGGCCGAGTTTTTCTGGTGGGTGTAGCTCAGTTGGTAGAGCCCCAGGTTGTGGCCCTGGTTGTCGAGGGTTCAAGTCCCTTCACTCTATGGGAGGTGAGCATTGTTGATTTACGGATTGAATATTCGCGAGAGTGGCGGAATTGGTAGACGCGCTGGTCTTAGGAACCAGTATCCTATGATGTGGGGGTTCGAGTCCCCCCTCTCGCACCAGTCTTTAACGGCCTGCAATCGAGTTGCCGTTTCCAGATAATGTTTCGAAGATAGTCTCTGTTCCACAATTCAGGGGCGCAAATTTAAAAATCAGGAAGGAAGCAAAGTAATGAATGTCACCGTTGAGGAAGTCAGCTCGATCAAAAAGAAGCTGAGCATCGAAGTCGCCGCAGAGACTGTCGCCAGCGAACTGGAAAATGCCTATCAAAAGGTTGCCAAAACAGCCAACATCAAAGGCTTTCGCAAAGGTAAAGTGCCGCGGGCGATTCTCGAGCAGCAATACGGTCCAAGGGTGCAGCACGAAGTGGTCGGCTCGTTGGTTAATAACAGCCTCTACAAGGCGATGATCGAAAATAAAATTGAGCCGGTTTCGCAGCCTGAAATTGTTGAGTCCGGTCTGGTGGAAAAAGGCCAACCCTATAGTTATCAGGCTGAGGTTGAAGTTCGCCCCGAAGTGGTTGCCAAGGATTACACCGGTCTGAACCTTGAGAAAGAAAAATTCAGCTTCGATGAAACTGTGGTCGAGCAGCAGCTCGAGCAGATGGCCAACTCCCGAGTACAGCTTGAAGAGACCAAGCGGAAGAAGGCGCGCGAAGGCGACACGGTTATCATTGATTTCGAGGGGATGCTTGACGGCACCGCTTTTGAAAACGGCTCGGCCAGCGATTATCAATTGGAACTCGGCTCCGGCAGTTTCATTCCTGGTTTCGAAGAACAGGTGATCGGTATGAAACGGGAGGATGTTAAAGACATTGACGTCAGCTTCCCGGAGAATTACGGTGCCAAAGAGCTGGCCGGAAAACCGGTTGTGTTTAAGGTCACCCTGAAGGAAATTAAGGAAAAGGTTGAGCCGAATATCGATGATGAGTTTGCCAAGGAATTTGGTGCTGATACTGTTGCTGATTTAAAGCAGAACATCAAGGATAATGCCATTAAGCAGGAAAAAGGGCGGATCGACGGCCAGTTGCAAGAAACGTTGATGAACGCTCTGGTTGAGAATAACCCTATCGATATCCCCGAAGGCATGGTCCAGAATCAATTGCTGCATCTGAAGGATAATTTCAGTCAACGCTTGAAGTCGCAAGGGATGAGCCTGGAAATGCTTGGCATGGACGATGAGAATTTCAATAAAACCTATTATGATATGGCTGCCCAGCAGGTTAAGGGGGAGCTGATCCTCGACTCGATCGCCAAGCAGGAAGAGCTTGCTGCCGCCGACCAGGATGTTGAGGAAAAGATCAAGCTGATTGCTGAGGAGTCAAATACTCCGGTAGAAAATATCGAAAAGTATTTTGAAAACGCCCAGGCTCGTGAAGGGCTCAAAGGGCAGATTCTGCACGACAAAGTTATCGAATTCCTGCTTGAGAAATCAACTGTGATTGAGGTTGAGCCCAAGCAACCGGAAGCGGAAGAGACTGCAGAGGAGGATTCCTGATTATGAGCCTGGTCCCGATGGTCGTTGAAGATACCGGTCGTGGCGAACGTGCCTATGACATCTACTCCCGTTTGCTCAAGGACCGGATTATTTTCCTGGGGGGGGGCATCGAAGATCATATGGCCAACCTGATCATCGCGCAGTTATTATTTCTGGAATCTGAGGATCCGGATCGCGATATCCACCTCTATGTCAATTCTCCGGGTGGTGTAGTGACTGCCGGAATGGCAATCTACGATACCATGCAATATCTCAAAGCTCCTGTTTCAACCATCTGCGTTGGCCAGGCGGCAAGCATGGGTGCGGTGCTGCTGGCTGCCGGAGCACCGGGCAAGCGCTTTGCTTTGCCGCACGCGCGGGTGATGATTCATCAACCGCTTGGTGGCTTCCAGGGCCAGGCGACGGATATCAGCATCCATGCGCAGGAAATTCTGCGTATGCGCGAGAGCCTCAACGGGCTATTGTCCCGGCATACAGGGCAGGCCCTGGAGAAGATTGCTGCCGACACCGAGCGTGATTTTTTCATGGATAGCGAAACGGCGCGAAATTATGGTATCATCGACTCCATCGTGGAAAGAAAAGCCTGAAACATCAGTACGGAGGTGTGATACGTGAGTTCTAAGGATGATCAGTCCAGTCAGTTGACTTGCTCTTTTTGTGGCAAATCTCAGGATGAAGTCAAGAAGCTGATTGCCGGCCCCACCGTATACATTTGTGATGAATGTATTGAGCTGTGTAACGATATTATCGACGAAGAAGCGCGTCTGGACGATGCTGGCGAAGATCAGGCGGAGCAGCTGCCGAAGCCGGTTGAAATCAAGGATATTCTGGACGAGTATGTGGTCGGCCAGGAGCGCGCGAAAAAAATTCTTTCGGTTGCTGTTTATAACCACTACAAACGGGTCGAATACGCTGAAAAGAATGAAGACCTGGAAATCCAGAAAAGCAACATCCTGCTGCTCGGTCCGACCGGCAGCGGTAAGACCCTGCTGGCGCAGACCCTTGCCAAGGTGTTGAATGTTCCTTTTGCGATTGCCGATGCCACCAACCTGACCGAAGCCGGCTATGTTGGCGAGGACGTTGAAAATATCATTCTCAGCCTGCTGCAGGCTGCCGATTACGATCTGGAGAAGGCCCAAAAGGGTATCATCTATATCGATGAGGTTGACAAGATCGCCCGCAAGTCGGAATCCCCGTCGATTACCCGCGATGTTTCCGGCGAAGGTGTGCAGCAGGCGCTATTGAAAATCATTGAGGGAACCACCGCGAGTGTCCCCCCTAAAGGGGGGCGTAAGCATCCACAGCAGGAGTTTCTGAAGGTTGACACCACAAATATTCTGTTCGTCTGTGGTGGTGCTTTTTCCGGGCTGGAAAAGGTTATCAGCAAGCGGATCGGGTCCAAGGCGATGGGTTTCGGTGCTGAGGTGCGTTCGCTTAAAGAGGAAAAATTAGGTGACCTGCTGAATAAAATTCAACCGGCTGATCTGCTCAAATTTGGTTTGATTCCGGAATTCGTTGGTCGTTTGCCAGTGATTGCAACGCTTGAGGAGTTGGATGAAGAGGCCTTGATCCAAATTCTCCGGGAGCCTAAAAATGCTCTTATCAAGCAATATCAGCGCTTGCTTGAAATGGAGAAGGTAAATCTCAAATTTACCGATGGAGCGCTGGTGGCCATTGCTAAGGAAGCTCTTGAACGTAAGACCGGAGCTCGAGGGTTGCGGTCGATTCTGGAAAATTCCATGCTCGATATAATGTATGACATTCCTTCGCAGGATCGGGTTAAAGAGGTTGTCATGAACGAGGAAGTTATCCTGAACGGTGCCAAGCCGATCGTTCTTTATGATGTCGCCGAGAGCGCTTAAGCTTTTTACCGATTAATTATTAGTACTGGGAGCGCGTAATGTCTTAGCTGACGACGCGCTCCTTTTCACATTTTAGGTTTGCCATGTCTGAAGACGTTGCCCAGTTGCCGCCCGCCGAGGCTATCTCACTGCCCCTGCTTCCCTTGCGTGATATCGTTATCTTTCCCCACATGGTGGCACCGCTTTTCGTTGGTCGCCCCCAGTCGATCGGTGCTCTCGAAAAAGCCTCTGAATCAGATAAACTGATTTTTCTGGCTGCCCAGAAAGACCCCAAGGTGGATAATCCTGCCGAAGATGATGTCTACTCAGTGGGGACTGTTGGGAAAGTTGTCCAGTTACTCAAATTGCCTGATGGCACGGTCAAGGTGTTGGTCGAAGGGATCTGGCGTGCCAGGCTGACCGAGTTCGTCACTGCTGATGAACTGCTTTCGGTGACTGTTGAACCGCTGCTTGAGTCAGTTTCGGAAAGCCCCGAAATCGCCGCCGTGATGCGGGCAATTCTGGCCACCTTTGAAACCTATGTCGGCTTGAGTAAGAAAGTCCCTGCCGAGGTCACGGGAACCATCGCCGGGATCGAAGATCCGTCACGATTGGCGGATACCGTCGCCGGCCATCTGCAGGTACCGATCCAGGACAAGCAGGATATCCTCGAAGTAATCGATCCTGCGTCGCGCCTGGAACAGATTCTGATGCAGCTTGAGCAGGAAATCGAGATTCTGCAGATCGAGGGGCGAATCCGCAGCCGGGTAAAAAGCCAGATGGAGCGTAGTCAGAAGGAATATTATCTGAATGAACAGATGCGCGCTATCCAGCACGAACTTGGCGAGAAGGATGAGTTTAAACAGGAAATTCTGCAATTTGAAGAGCAGATTGCTAAGAAGAAACTGTCCAAAGAAGCCACAGAGAAGGCCCATGCTGAACTGCGCAAGCTGAAAATGATGTCACCGATGTCGGCTGAAGCAACTGTAGTTCGTAACTATATTGAGTGGTTGCTGTCACTGCCATGGAAAAAAGGGACCAAGGATTGCCATGATTTGAGCAAGGCGGAAGAAATCCTTGAGGCTGACCATTATGGCCTGGAAAAAGTTAAGGAGCGAGTCCTTGAATACCTTGCCGTTCAGGCATTGGTCAAGCAGATCAAGGGTCCGATTCTGTGTTTAGTCGGCCCTCCGGGGGTCGGGAAAACCTCCTTGGGGCGCTCGATCGCTAAAGCGCTGAATCGTAAATTTATCCGGGTTTCTTTGGGCGGCGTGCGTGACGAGGCTGAGATCCGTGGCCATCGCCGGACCTATATCGGCGCTATGCCGGGGAAAATTATTCAGGGTCTGCGCAAGTCCGGGGTTAAAAATCCGGTTTTTATGCTCGATGAGATCGACAAGATGAGCACCGACTTTCGCGGTGATCCTTCATCGGCCCTGCTCGAAGTGCTTGATCCCGAGCAGAACAACAGCTTTGTCGACCATTTCCTGGATGTCGACTACGACCTTTCCCAGGTGCTGTTTGTCGCCACAGCAAATAACCTACATGCCATTCCGCGCCCCTTGCACGACCGTTTGGAGGTCATCCGGGTCGAAGGTTACTCGGAAGAGGAGAAGCTGCATATCGCGCGACGCTATCTATTGGAAAAGCAGGCCGAGGTCCATGGCCTGAAGAACGACCAAGTTCGTTTTTCCACTCGCGCTCTGTATGAAATTATCCGCCGTTACACCCGGGAATCGGGGGTGCGCAGTTTGGATCGCAGCGTAGCTTCGGTGTTTCGGAAACTGGCTAAAAGAGCCTTGCTTGAAGGGCGGAATAAAGAATTTCAGATCGGTGAAAAGCAGGTTCGTAAGTATCTTGGGGTGCCGCTTTATCAATATGGGGTACGCGAGGACCAGGACCAGGTGGGAGTTGCAACCGGTCTGGCCTGGACTGAAACTGGTGGCGAGCTGTTGTCGATTGAGGTGACCACTCTGCCTGGCAAGGGAAAGCTTATGGTCACTGGCCAGCTGGGTGAGGTCATGCAGGAGTCTGCCCATGCGGCCATGAGCTATGTCCGTTCCCGCTGGCAACAGTTCGGTTTAGAAGAAAACTTCTATTCTGAGTTGGATATTCATATTCATGTTCCCGAAGGAGCGGTTCCCAAGGATGGTCCTTCGGCGGGAATCACGATGGCGATCGCTTTAGCCTCAGCCCTCACAGGTCGTCCGGTGCGCAAGGATTTTGCCATGACCGGTGAGGTGACTTTGCGCGGCCGGGTGTTGCCAATTGGCGGGCTTAAAGAGAAGCTGCTGGCGGCGCGTCGCGGGGGAATTCTTAAGGTCTTGATCCCGGCTGATAATGAGAAGCATTTAGCAGAGTTACCCCAGGAATTACTAAAAACTCTGGATGTGAAACCGGTGGCCCATATGGATCAGGTGGTGGAGGCCGCTTTATCTGCTTGAAAAGCGTGGCAAACCCCTGTATAAGATTGCTTGATCGGGATGGGAAAAATACGCGCGAAGCTAGAAAAAATGGGCAAAAACCGCTTGACAGTATTTTCTTAAACCTGATATATCTTATCGCGTTTTCACGTGATTAAAATTCTTTTCCCTACTTAGGAGGTATGCTGTGACTAAAGCGGATCTGGTCAATGCAATGGCAGAGAAGGCAGGACTGAGCAAAGCTGACGCTGAGGCAGCTCTCAAGGCATTTTCTGATGCAGTAACTGACGCCCTGAAAACTGGCGACAAGGTTGCTCTGGTTGGTTTTGGAACCTTCAGCGTCGGTGACCGTGCCGCTCGTACTGGACAGAACCCTCAGACTGGTGCAAAAATTCAGATTGCCGCCGCCAAAGTACCCAAGTTCAAGGCTGGCAAGGCTCTGAAGGATGCCGTCAACTAATCACAGGCACAATAAATTTTGGAACTAGGAAGCTTAAGCTGCCCTCCACCAGTTAGCCACGCGGGCAATTTTGGGCTTCCTATTTCTATCTGCGGGGCTGTAGTAGAGTCGGTTACAACGCCGGCCTGTCACGCCGGAGGTCGCGGGTTCGAGTCCCGTCAGCCCCGC
>CAMYNC010000152.1 GCA_947259685.1 uncultured Desulfuromonadales bacterium
GTCCGCAGAGGACTCTCACCTCCAAGTCACCAACCAACCACCACAGTTGATCGGACGGTGCTTTCGCACCACGCGCCCTGCCGGGCGCACGAAAAAAAAGGGGAGCCCTGAATCAGGACTCCCCCCTCCAGCTAATTGCGATCAATCCCAGTTGTAGAGTTGATCCAATTCCTCATCGGTTACGCCGAAGGTGAGGTTGTGCGGTGGCAACTCTTCGGTCTGGAAGAAACGCGGCAGACGATCGTCTTCGGCACTAAAGCCGGCAGCCGTATTGAACTCACGCTCCAGTTTCAAAACCTTTTGTCCCAGCGCAACGACATCGTCGCCGGTCATCTCGATGCCGTAGAATCCACCCAGCAAATCGAGCAATGACTGGAAGGTTTCCGGTTGGTCCAGAATCGGGAAAGCGATGAACAAACAGAGCCCGGTCGAATCGATGGCGGTGGTCGCAATCTGCAGGTTACGTGACAGTTCAACCTGACCTTCCGGTTTCAACGGATCCACATCTCCACCGACCTTCAGAATATTGGTTGCAACAGCATAACCGGCGGTGTGATCGGCTCCTTGGGTACTGGTCGCATAGGTCACGCCAATCCCCTGGACAGTACGTGGATCATAGGCTGGCAGCGCCTGGTTCTTGACCACTGGTACACGTGTAACGCCGAAGGCCTTGCCGACCATCCCTGCTCCGCCGCCGAGGATACGTCCCAACGGAGTGCCCTTGGCAACTTCATCTCGCAGCAGGCTGATTGCCCCTTTGTCGTCACCAAACTCAATCACGCCAGCGTCCATGGCAACGCCGATAGCGACACCCATTTCAATCGTATCAACGCCGACGTTATCATCCCAATAATCAAGCGTCGCAATGGTATCCAGGTCGCTGATGCCGCAGTGGCCACCATGAGACCAGACGGTTTCATATTCGGGCTGCTTGGTCAGGTACTTACCATCCTTATCGTTGTAGATACCGGAACATTGAATGACACAACCACGATGGCAACCGTGAGTTGCTTTTCCGCCACGGGCGATTTCCAGTTCAGCCTGAGACTCACCACTGATCTTGGTTGCGTCTTCAAATTGACCGGTCTTGAAGTTACGGGTCGGGTAGCCGCCCGCTTCATTCAGCACGTTGGTCAGCACGTTAGTACCGTATGCCGGCAGACCTTCACCAGAGACCGGGTGCTTGCGTATCCCTTCAACAAAGGCGCGGTTGGCAACCTTGAACCGGTCAGCATCCTGCGGCGGGCGATTACTACATCCGGCATCATCAAGGATGATAACCTTGATCTTTTTGGAACCCATAACCGCACCAACACCACCGCGTCCACAGTGGCGGGTTGGCCGCAGTTCAGGATCGGTACAGGCAATGGACGCCGAAGCCATTAAGTATTCACCGGCAGTGCCGATGGACATAAAGGCAACCTTATCGCCGTATTCTTTACGTAACTTATCGATCAGCGGATAATTATCGAGCAGCTTGTTGCTGTTATCGACGCTGATTTCAACCCGGTCCTTATTGATGTGAATTTTATAGAGGTCATCCCCTTCTGGTAGTCCCTCGATAATAATCGCAGCATATCCAAGGCGAGCGAGCACCTGGGCCGCCTGACCACCAGCATTAGATTCCTTGATTCCACCTGTCAACGGGCTTTTGCAGCCAACCGAAATGCGGCCGGATATGGCAGCGGCAGTCCCACTGAGCATCCCTGGAGCAATAACCAGTTTGTTCTCAGCACTGAGCGGATGACAATCGGGTGGGACCTCTTTACCCACGATCGTCGAAGTGGTTGCCCGGCCTCCCAGCGCAGCAAATTCACCTGCTTTTTCGGTACTTTGCTGAGGCCCACCAGCAGCACCCATATTGATTCTTAGAATTTTGTCCATTCGCGTTCTCCCTTTGGTTGTAAAAGAGGTTGCATAAAAAACTCCTTTCCACCTGGGAGGCAGGACCGTTTCCAATCCTACCCATAGGCCCATCGCCTTGAGAAAAATCCTTTTAGGCAGCCGGACTCGGAGTCGTACCTTGGTCATGTTTAACGATCGATTTTGACCGACCAGAGAAAGCTATTGCAATGCAGATGCCATCAAATATAACACTGGTTGATAAATATAAATATGAACATTACAGGTATTTACAACACAGCTATTAAATAAATCATCCTTAGGTTCATTGCAAAGGAGAGGAATTGTGGAGAATCTCTCCAGTCGAAAGCAACTTGCCATAGCCTCATCTCGACTCAAGAGTGTAGCATTTCTAAACACTGGGGATTTTTTCTACACCAAATCGGCCGGTGGATTTGCTGGTGAGGAGAAATATATCCGATTGATTTCCGCTATACTAAAAAAAGGAAAACATTAAACAGCATACAGTCGGGGAGGCGTTAATGCAGATTCAACTCAAATATGGTGAAACAGGCCTGGATCTGGATTTTCCTGAAACACCCAATTTCGTTGGGGTTCTCTATCCGAAAGAGGCAGAGGTCATAGCCTCGCCTGCGACGGCGGTTGAGCAGTCACTCAGGCAACCGATTGCCAGCAAGCCGCTGCCTGAGCTTGCCAAAGGCAAATCGGATGCAGTCATTGTCATCAGCGATATCACCCGACCTGTGCCCAATACTCTGCTCCTGCCGCTTATCATTCAGCAACTGGAAACAGCCGGAATCCCCGCTGAGAAAATCACCATTTTAATTGCCACCGGGATTCATCGTCCCAACGAAGGAGCGGAACTTGAGCGACTGGTCGGCAAACAGATCGCCTCTGCCTACCGGATCATCAACCACTTTTCTAAAAATCAAGATGAGATGCAGCTAGTCGGGCATATTGGCGACGGCGTGCCGGCCCTGGTCAACAAGCATTACCTGGCAGCCGATCTGAAAATACTCACCGGTTTTATTGAGCCACACATGTGGGCGGGCTTTTCCGGTGGAAGAAAATCGATTCTGCCAGGCATCTCTTCGGTCAAAACTCTCGAGTTTATGCATGGACCGGAAATGGTTGCCCACCCGCAGACCCGCTACGGCGTTTTGGAAGGAAACCCTTTTCACGAAGCCGGGCTGGCGATTATGGAGCAAGCTGGAGCCGATTTTATCGTCAACGTGACTTTGGATACCGAGAAACGCATGACTGGTGTGTTTTCCGGCGATCCAGTGCAGGCCCATCTGGCCGGGGTGGAATTTCTCTCCCGGCATTGTGTTAAAACTCTGGATGAGCCGCTCGACTTCGTTGTCACCACCAACGCCGGGGCACCGCTGGACTGCAACCTCTACCAGACCGCCAAGGGGATATCGGGAGTGGCCGGCGCCACCCGCGAAGGAGGCGTGATTCTCATCGCTACCGAATGTATGGAAGGGTTTGGCAGCGATGAATACCGGGCGGTGTTTGAGCACGCCACAACGCCGGAGGCATTTATTGAGAAGCTGATGAAGAAAGAGTTTTTTATCCCCGATCAATGGTGCGCTCAAGAAACCTATCAGGTGATGCTGAAAAATGAAATCTGGGTCCACACCAGCGGAATCGATGCCGCCACCCTGAAACGGTTTCATTTCCAGCCAGTAGCCCAGATCAATCAGGCGGTGGCGGAGCTGCTTGAACGTTTTGGGCAGGATGCCCGCTGGGCGATCGTTCCTGATGGCCCCTTGCTGATTCTACAGGTGCTCTGAACACTATTGGACTACAGCCGATGCAACAAGGCCGCTCCTGAAAAATTCAAGAACGGCCTTGTTGTCTACAAACTAGAACGAATAATACGCCTTATTCGAACATTGACAATTTGCCATATTTTTCAGCAAGCAGATAATAAAAAGAGACCCGGGATTTGTTCCGATTGCTGGTGCCCATTTTTTCACAAACCTCGCTGAGGGCTTGATCAAGCTCAGCATCGTCTGCGGTTAAAGCCAGTTTTTTCTTTAAAAATTTTTCCCGAACAGTTTCAAGTTCTGACTTCTGAGAACACGAAACGGTTGCCGCATCTCTACTCCTCAGAGCGATACCGCAATGCTTTACGATCCCGGCAACAGCTGTTTCATTGACATTGGAAGCATACTTTTTGACATCTTCCACATAATCCATAGCTTTCCTCCTGACATCGAATGAGTGAAATAAACCTTCCGAGCGAAAATCTGCATGTCATTATACATGAAATAATTGAACTTTTTGCAAAGAACAAGATAAACTTTTTTCACTCGAAAATTCTATTTGCTGCAGACCCTAGAGGATGAAATGAAAAACAGATATTTTCTCAGCCTGCTGGTTCTTATGATCGGCATGTTGCCAGCATCGGTATTCGGCAATGATAATTTAGTTGTCGGAACCATTGAAAGACCTCCTTTTATGTTTTATACCGACGGACAGCCATCAGGTTTTTCGGTTGAATTGTGGGAGCAGATCGCCCGAGAGATCCCCGTAACCTATCGTTGGCAGCCCCATCAACGATTTTCAGACATGGTTGATGAAACCGTTGCCGGCAGAAACAACCTGGCGATTGCCAATATCTCGATCACAGCAGAGCGTGAAAAAATTGCCGATTTTTCACAGCCGATTTTTCAATCAGGAATGGCAATTGCCGTTAAAAGTGGCGGACGCAGGTCTTTTATAAGTCTATTTTGGGATTCGGGTATTTTATTATTTATTGCCGGCGCTTTTGTTGTCCTGCTGATCATCGCCCATATTCTTTGGTTCTTCGAAAGAAATGTGGTCGATGCGCGCCATGACTATTTTCGGGATAGCTACTTAGGCGGCGTTTGGGATGCTTTCTGGTGGGCGTTCGTCATCATGACGATGGGCGGCTTCGAGAATGAAGTGCCGCATAAAAAATTCAGTCGTTTTCTTGCGATGATCTGGATTCTGATCAGCCTGTTTTTTATCTCTACCCTGACAGCTAAAATCACCACAGCTTTGACCGTTGCTGAATTACAGACCGGGATAGAAAGTTACCGAGACCTTTCAGGGAAACGGGTTGGTGTGACCATTGGCTCGTCTCACCAGAAATTCTTATCCAGCCATGGGATAAGTCCGCGTGGCTATGAGTCTCTGGAGCAGCTCTATGAAGATCTGAACAAGGGTAAGCTTGATGCCATAGTCGCGGACTTTCCAATTCTTTCTTATTATGCCAATCATGACGGAGCAGGTTGGTTAAAGATAGCCGGAGAGCCATTCAACCTAGAATCCTTTGGGATACTATTGCCCGAGGACTCATCCCTGGTAGAAGAAATTGATGTGGCGTTGCTTAAAATCCGGGAAAACGGATCCTACGAAAAGCTATTGAACAGATATTTTGGGGACCTGCAATGAGTTTGTCAGTAAGGCAAAGACAAGTTGCCCTTAGCCAGCATCATCTCAACAATGTGCACCATGATCAAAGAAGATTGAAAAGCCACAGATCATAAGCAGCCTGAACGGCACGCGCTCGTCCACCACCGACTCCTTTCAACTCCCTGAGGTTTGCTCGTAACCCCAGACGCAAAGACACCCAATCACTTCCTGACCATTTTGGTCAAATTTAATTTACTTCTCCAAGAGAATTTTTAGATTTTTGATAACATTATAATGAAATTTCGAGCCACCGAGCTACGCTTCTAAAAGAGTTTCACGCACCAGCAGGTGATTTCTATTGAGGAGTGACCTATGGAAATTAAAGTCTGTCTCGTCATGCTGATCTCGATATTTTTCTTTACAGGCTGTAGCGAAAAGCCTGCTTCTGAAGTCGCCCCTCCAACAGAAAAGACGGCAACAACGCCAACCGCCGAGGAAAGCGAGCCTGAAAAAGAATCTCTGTCTGAACTGGCGGCCTGCCGCGAAATGGTCAAGGATGGCTTCCGGCCGATCGCCAAAACTCGCGCAGAGCGCTTTTTAGGTAAGGTTGCGGTGTTCACTGCCGAATGTCGCGGCGGTGAAAAAGCCCTGAAATATCGTTTGGCCCCCTGGGTCGACTGGGGTAACTACTGGGCGACCGGCGATGAAACTTCCAAAGGCAAAGGGCTGCTTTACAGCGGCGGGCATTTGGGCCCCAACGGTCGCGGTATCGACGGCGCCCTGCTCGACCTTGAATACGAGCGGATTGAGTTGGTCAAATTCAATCTGTTCGATAATTACACCTTTGAAACCTATCTCGAAGGGCAGGACGCCGTCGAAGGCCCGGCGGTGAAAGTCTGGCCCGAAATGCGCTTGGCAGAAGATCATCCCCAATTTAAAGAGGTAGGCGGAGAGCAGGCACAGCTCTGCAAGGGCGACCTGATCCGTTCCCGAACCCTGACCGGGATCTGTAATGACATCAAGAACCCGGCCATGGGCGCAACCAATATGCTGTTTGCCCGCAACGTCCAGTTTGAAGAAACCTTCCCCCGCCTCGGCGGCACCGAGCTACTGCGTAACCGGCATGGTGATCGGCTTGGTCTGCTGAAACCCGATCCGCAACTGATCAGCCGCAAGCTTTTCACCCGCAGCCAGACCAAAACAGATAAATGTGCAGAGGGCTTAGGTTTGGAGGGTGATTCTACCGACGGCCATTGTGACTATAAAAAAGCACCCTTTTTCAACGTGCTGGCGGCTTTCTGGATTCAATTCATGACCCACGACTGGTTCTCCCACCTGGATGAAGGCGCCAACCAGCCCGAATACATGCAGGTTGGCTGCGATGATCCAGCCCTCGGCTGTCGTCCCGATGATCAGATGGAGAAGGCACTGGTGGCCGAAGATAGCCCTCCTGGCAGTTTCAGTTTCCAGGGAAAGAATTATCTGAAGCGGGCGCCAAAAATCTTTAAAAACACAGTGACCGCTTGGTGGGATGCCTCACAGATCTACGGCTATGATGAAACCTCTATCAAACGCGTCAAGCGGGATACTCAAGACCCGGCCAAGCTGCTCTTGGTGCAGCAGGGTTCCCTGCCAGGGGCCGGCGAAAAATTAGGCTATTTGCCATTGCTGGAAGCTTCCGATCCAATGAACCCGGCCTGGGCCGGCCAAGCGGCAACCGGATTTCCTGATAACTGGACTATCGGTGTGGCCTTTTACCACAATCTTTTCTCCCGCGAGCATAACGTTTTTGTCGATGCCTTCCGGGCCCAGGCAACCAAGACCCCTGAAGCCGATTCGGGGCTTCGTCATCCAGCCAAACCTGACCAGGTCATCCGCTATAAGGATGTCAGCGATGCAGAGCTATTCGAGGTCGCCCGGCTGGTGGTTTCGGCTGAAATCGCCAAAATTCATACCATCGAATGGACCACCCAACTCCTGTACAACGAACCTCTCTACCGAGGGATGAACTCCAACTGGGGCGGCTTGTTCGAAGAGGATTCACTGGTCGCCAAGGTGCTGGAACGGATCGTGGTCAATAATTACGGAAAAACCGAAGATGTCAAACGCGCCACCCAGTGGTATTCGGTGTTTGCATCGGGGCCAGGCATCTTCGGCCTGGGCAGTCGCGTTTATGATGACGACAGGATCTTTGCCAGAATCAACCCGAAAAAGAAAGACATCTGGAGCCTGACCAATCCCGAGCATATCAACGGCGGGGTCAACCATTTCGGCTCACCGTTTAACTTTCCTGAAGAATTCACTACCGTCTATCGGTTGCATCCGCTGGTTCCCGACCTGATTGAATACCGCGACTGGAAGAATGAGCCAAACCAGATTCGCAGCAAAATTCCGGTGGTCAAAACTTTCCGCGGCAAGGCCACTACAGCGATGCGCGAAAAGGGTCTAGCAAACTGGGCACTCAGCATGGGTCGCCAGCGACTGGGGCTGTTGACCTTGCAGAATCATGCGCAATTTTTACAGAACCTGGAGATGCCGCGGCTCAAAAGTCCGACCAAAAAGATCGACGTGGCAGCCCTTGACCTGATCCGCGACCGTGAACGAGGCATCCCAAGGTTTAACGAATTCCGTCGCCAGTATGGTTTGAAACAGCTCACCAGTTTTGACGATTTCATAGATCAGCGGTTGCCTGAAGACTCCCCTGCCCGACTGGAACAACAGCAACTGGTCCAGACCCTGCGCGAAGTCTACGGCCAGCATCGTTGCGATGCAGCAAAAGTCATCACTCAATCGCAGGTAAATGACGACGGGTCAGCAATCAACGACTGCCTCGGACATCCGGATGGTTCCATGGTCGACAATGTTGAAGATATCGACACCGTGGTTGGCTGGCTGGCCGAATTTACCCGGCCGCACGGCTATGCGATATCCGAAACCCAGTTCGTGGTCTTTATCCTTAACGCCTCCCGGCGGCTGTTCAGTGACCGTTTTTTCACCTCCAGCTTCCGGCCTGAGTTCTACACCCAGCTCGGCGTCGATTGGGTGAACAACAACGTGTCACCGCTGAAACGGGTGCTCTTGCGGACTACGCCCGAATTGGCGGAACAACTCGAACCGGTGGTTAATATTTTTGATCCCTGGGCCAGAGATCGCGGCAGCTATTACTCGCTGGAATGGAAACCGATTCCAAGTGCCAAATCGGATCCTGCATTCAATGAATAAGGCAGACGCCATCATGAACAAAGCTGCAGAAATTCCGACCCTGTCGACCAGGGAGGGGTTATCTTACAGTCTGGGACAGATCCTGCCCAACTACATGGGCGGCTTATTCACGCCCAATCAATTCTGGTTTGGCGTTTGGAGCAAGTTGCACCCCGACCCCTCAGCCGTCAAACTGGTCAGCAAACTGCGGAAGAAGTACCAGAGCGACTATCTTTATCTGAAGCTCTTGGGAAAAAAATCGCTGCTGGTGCTCGATCTTGAGGGGATCAAGACGATTCTCGACAATTCACCCGAGTTATTTGCCGAACCGAAAATTAAACGCCAGGGGATGTCCTATTTTCAGCCGAACGCGCTAACGATTTCCCGCGGTGCGGAGTGGCATGAGCGACGCAAATTCAATGAGGCGGTGCTCGCTTCTGGCAAGGACATTCATCCCCACGGCGAACACTTTCTGCAATTAATCTTTCAGGAAGTTGACCGACTGCAACTCCAGCCGGCCAAAGCGTTGGTCTGGGAGGATTTCTCGCTGCTATTCCAGCGCATAACCCTGCAAATCATTTTTGGCCAGGGCTTCACCGATATTGCTTTGACCAATGCTCTGCAGGAGTTGATGAGCACCAGTAACAGGGGATTTCTCTTGAAAAAATCGCGGAAGTTTGACGATTTTTATCGCCAACTTAACGAGCAACTCAAGCAGGCCCGTCATGGCAGCCTGGCCGAACGTTGCAGCCAGGTCCCCTCAACGGATAACACCCGGGTGGAAAATCAGGTCCCTCACTGGATATTTGCCATGGCTGACACCCTGGCCATTAATTGTGCCCGAGCACTGGCGCTGATTGCCGCCCACCCTGAGGCGGAAGAGCAGTTGCGGCAGGAACTGTCCCAAAAGGAGCTCTCCTCGGCAGCTGGCGTCAATCAATTGAACTTTTTGGAAGGCTGCGTGCAAGAAGCAATGCGACTTTGGCCAACAACACCGATGCTGGTCCGGGAAACCGTTCAGGACACTGAACTCGGCGGCGAACAAGTCCCGATAGGAACCCAGGTGATTATCCTCAACAGTTTTAATCATCGGGACCGGGAAACACACACTTTTGCAGATCGTTTTGCCCCGGAAATCTGGTCGGAGTGGCCCACGAATTACCATTTTAATCACCTCAGTAATGGCAAGCAGGTCTGTGCCGGCAAAGATCTGGCCCTGTTTATTGCCAAAGCGGTCCTGGCCCGGATGCTCGCTACCCACAGCTATCAGCTGGTGAGACCAGGGCTCTCTGCGGACGGGCCAGTGCCCTACCGCTATAATCATTTTCACCTGGAGTTTATGCGTCAATACCTCTGAACTGACTAGACGATAAATGTCCCCCTGGATCGCCGCAAGGCGCTTAAACAAAGGATCGATGTCGTGAATTCAACCGTGAACAAATTTGTTGATATGAACCGGGAGCAGTTGGACGAAATCTACAAGAACGCCACCGCAGGAAAGGTTCCAACAACTGAGATGCGCGGCACGGCGATTGTCGCCGGCAGCCAATTTTCTCAACTCTATGCCCGATTGGCACGGTTGCTTGCCTGGCAGGGAAAGGTGTTTGACATTTTCGCACCGCCGGATTGCGGGGTGTTGATCAATAAGATCACCCCCTTCAGTCTCAACTTTATCGTCGCCAAGGTCTACCGGGGGGCAAGCTGGATGGACGGCAAAGAAACGATCATCATCGACTATTCCAAAACCTCCTTTTTTGCCAAGAAGATCCGCGATGAAATTCGTGAAGTCGAACCAGGGATTTACCTGGGCAAAGTCTGGTGGGGAAAGCACCGCATCCTCGATTTTGCGCTGGAGGCGATAAACGACAGTAAAGATTAAAGACAAACTTTTTGACTGAGTTTTAACCACAATGTCCATAAAGGAACCCCCCATGGGTGAATTCACTCACCAGCAGGCACTGACAATTTATGCGCAGATCAGGCCCGGGCAGCTTGGGGCTCTGCGCGAAACTCTGGCAACCATCGCCGCCGATGTCGCCGGGGACGATACACTCTCCTTTGGCCAGTTCAGGCAGCTGCACTTCGCCAGGCTGCTGATCCTTGACGAGGCAAGACCGACCACCCCTGAGCAACAGCGCGATCTCAACAGCACTCCTATCCCCCCTCACCTGGCTCTGTTGTGTAATGTCGATGGCCCGGTGGAAAGCTTTATCAATCACCTGGCCGAGAAAGCTGGCACCGGCTTAGACGCAATTTTTAGCCACTGCGAGGCTTACCCTCAGCCTGATCTACGCAACCTGCAGAGTCGGCGGGACTATTTGAGATACCATCAGATCAGTGAGGCGGCATTCTACGTCAATACCATCGGCCGCAGCGTGGAGCAGATCCGCCAGGAAGCCAGGCTGCGGGAGGCAATCCAACCTTTTTTGGACGAGCATAGCTGGACGGGTCGTAGCGCTGAAGAGGTCCGTCAACAGATCATTGATTTCGTGCAAAACCAACCAGAGCTCGCTTGGGCAACCCAGCCCGCGCAGCAGCCACCTCTCTGGTGGGTAATTCGGGAAAAAGCTCAATTCATTATTTTCGCGGTACTAGGTGCCATCCTTGGCGTGTTGCTATTACCGCTGATTCTGCTGATTCTGCTGATTCTGCGAAGCAGAGAAAAGCGTGATCCGGTGGAAAATATCCGCCCATCAACCGAGCGTCTGAATTATCTGCGCTCCTTCGAAGACCATTGGGCACATAATCAATTCAGCGCGGTCGGCCATATCAAGCCTGGAATAATCCGTCGAATCACTCTGCAGGTAGCGCTTGCAGGCGTCAATTTCGGCGTTCGTCACCTGTTCAACAAGGG
>CAMYNC010000153.1 GCA_947259685.1 uncultured Desulfuromonadales bacterium
TTGTTATGATAAGTCAATGTAAAGAGGATACCCAACTTAATCAATATTTAATTTTACTCTGACCCCAATTATTTACAATTATTTACCCCAATTATTTCTAATTATTTCTGACCCCAATTATTTTTGCAAACTTCTCCAAGCGAAGAGTATTCTGTATCTGGTCACGCCAGATTGCAGGTACACCGACATCATCTGCATAATCACGCCAATGCAGAACTTTTTCCCACACTTCTTTGATTATGGTTTCTGCC
Organism: uncultured Desulfuromonadales bacterium; assembly: GCA_947259685.1. Next base: position 252 of record CAMYNC010000153.1, read on the forward strand.
CGGCCACGCTTCATAGAGGCGGTTCTGGCACAGGCCTTGAAATCTTCCAGGATAAAGTCGTCGCGTTTGCCGTTCAATGTCATCTGATGACTGGCTGTCCAGGTCCCGGAGGGGTTGAAGCTGTAGGTCATGTCAAAGGCGGGCGCCAGAGCCCAGGTTCCTGATTTGTCCATCAGGAAGGCGATGTTTTTCACATGATCATCCTGATTGCGGGCGATTATATTAAAGACCATCCGGCGAAACATCTCTTCAATCGAACTCATCGGCAGACCGAGCTGCCTGATGACGAGAAGGGCTTGTTCGTAGGAATATGATCCCGCCAGGTTAAAATCATAATGCGCCAGCGCACAAAGAGACTGCATATGGAGCTTTTCGCAACCTGCAAGACGATCAAAGCGGCGCGTCATGAAATGGTGCCTGTTGTTTTCCTCGAAAAGCCGGCAGTCACTCATCGTGATCCCTGCGTCAGCGGCCATTTTTGAATAGGCATATTCAATGAGGCCATACCCCTTGGGATCTTCTAGTTCCTTATCCTTATTACCGCTGACACCATCAAATTTCAGCAGCCAGTATTCAAAACCTTTTGCGGCAGGGAGTTGTCCGGAACGTACTTCATTGGTTGAGGGGTTCCAGGCAATTATTGCTTTGGCTCTTGCTCCGCCAGCCGAAGTACCGACTCGCAGGATATCCCTTAAAGCGTTTTCCTTGTGTTTTCCAACAAGCGATACATTCAGATTATTTCGATGGGTGAGAATTTCGGAGGCAAGATCCACCAGTTTATCGATTTGAATCCGTGTAGCCTGACGGGCTTTGGGTCCTGTTGCAGGAGCGTATTCCAGTGCGCCCATTCCTCGTACGCCTGTGTAACAAAGGCGTTCGACTGGGTTGAACGAATCCGGCCGCCGTCCCTGTGAGGCCAACCAGGAATTGATCAGAGCATTTCCGAATTTGTCAGGTAACGAGTCTGCCAGCAGGCCGGGTAGACCATGAAAGGTCTGTTTAGACAATTCCGGGAAGGTATAGACCCTGGTGGCGAGCGGCATCATAAGCGGTGAAATTTCTATACCACTTCCAGCAAATTTTGGATCATATTCAAAGGCGGCAGTATCCTGACCATCAGCCAAGGAAACTGCACCAATGGTTCGCCCCCACATCTTGACTTCGGCAAGCGTTGTCACGACTCGTCACCCCATGACCATTTTTTTGGGTCTTTATTCGGTCGCCGACTTGAGGAGACGCGTTGTCGCACCTTGCCTTTTTGCTTCAGCAGTTCCATAGGTCGGGAGAGCGGTTCGGGGATCATTAGATCCAGCCCCCTTGTTAAATCCAGGACACGTAATATCCTGATGATGGTTGAAAATTGTACAGAGGCCCCGGCTTCAAGTCGTTCAATGGTGCGTTTGGATACGCCTGCCTGCTCAGCCAGATCTGCCTGCGTTACCTGACTGTCAATACGATAACGGGCGATACGTTTTCCAATCTCGGTTAGTATAGCATCATCTGTCAGTAGTTTTGATATGTCCATAATCGTCATTTTTGTCGACTAAGTTAATGATATGTTTATTTTATCGTCATATATTACGATTAGCAAGCAAGTGTTAGAATCATTGCATCATAATGCAACAATTTAGACGATTAATATTGTATATTTTATATTATTCTAAATTTTTGACGATTATTTTACGATTCAAAACAGTTTGAATATTTAATTTATGAGGTTGTACAATCAGATGGTGAAGCGGAATAAGGAGATAGGAAGGGATGAAACCAGGAAGCGTAAAGATTGTTGACCGGGTTTCCGCTGTTGAGGCAATAAAAAGATTAGGCGAGGAGGATCTGCTTTTTCTTAACCAGCTGATCATTGCGCGGCTGAAACTGATTTCACAGGCCAGAAGTACTGCTCAGATGGCCAACTTTCATCTCGGTGATCTGGTTAGTTTCCAGACCGAGGACGGCCAGGTGATTCAGGGTAAGATACTGCGTCTCAATAAAAAAACGGTCAGTATCAAGACCGGTGACGGTCACCGCTGGAATGTGGCTCCCGGCTTGCTGCGATTGGAAAAGGCTGCAGGTGAAGACCTGCTCTTCTAGTGAAAGAGAGATATGCCCATGGATACAGATGATTTCAGTGAAATGGCTTATGACCTCATTGTCCGGGCCTCGATGTTTTCCGATACCCTGAAAGCAGAACTCGGGGCGATGAGCCGTAACTATAATAATGAAAACGATTGGTTGGCTGGTGTTCAGAAGCATTGCCGGGAGATTCTTGCCGATCCTGAAGCCTATGTGGATTTCTGGGATCTTGAAGAAGTGGAGGAGCTGACAGCAGTGAAATTGAGTGAATTTGTTGATAAGCTATTGCAGCAACTGGATAGAGTGAGATCAACACCACTCATGGAGCGTGGAGCTCCTTTGGAGTATTAAGTGTTAAGGAAATCTGCTGAATATGACAAGTGTACGAGATAAATTGATAGCCCTTGGCCCTTGGAAGTTGGCCGATGCCTTGCTTGAAATGGCCGGCAATTATGATGAGGTTGATGAATTGGTGGAGAGACTGGTGGCCACACCCAAGGAAAAAGTGAAGCGGTTCAAGTCCAAACTTAATGGTCTGAAGCGGTCGAGCCGTTTTATTGACTGGCGTGAAAGCGGCATTTTTGCCAGGGAACTTTCAGGAATGCTTACTGGCCTTGAGGAAAGCATTGAGGATGGTCAGACCGGGGTGGAACTGGTGGCGAGTTTTTTTGAATGCGACCGGGCGGTATTTGAGCGTTGTGATGATTCCAGCGGCATGGTGGGGGATGTTTTCCGGTATGATGCTACTGAACTTTTTGCCCGCTTTGCTGCAAAGTGCCAGGATAAGAAATGGCTGGGAAACCGAATCATTCAACTCTTTGGCGGTAACGACTATGGGGTTAGAGACAACCTGCTGGAATCAGCGGCCGGGTTTCTGCACGAGGAGAATCTTCGTGGATTGGCCGACCAGTTTTGGCAGTTGGCGGAAGAGGAAAAAGACAAGTACAGGCAGCAGAGCTGGTATAGAGGGGTGGAAGAACTGGCGGATCAACTTGGTGATGCACCCTTGTTTGAAAAGGCGCGGCTGGCCGCATGGGGTGAGCCGGGAACCCCAGCATGCCTGGACATTGCAGAGGTGTACCTGAAAACAGGAGAGCCGAAGACCGCTTTGGCATGGATAAAGCGGGATAAGGAACCGGGATCTTTTCAGGAAGACAAGCGTGACCAGCTTCTCCAGGCCATATATACGGAATTGGGTGATTCTGATAAGGCCAAGGCGATCGCCTGGAAGCGTTTTCGCAGTTATCGTACTTTAGATAGTTTGGAAGAATTACTTGCGATAATCGGCGCAGAGAAGAAAGAATCTGTTATTGCAGAACAGGCTGAAGAGATCCTGGCAGAAAAGAGATTCAGCAGCTCAGATGCCGAGTTTCTCCTTGATACTGGTTGTCTTGACCAGGCCGAACACTATCTCCTGCAATCCGCCGAGCAATTCGATGGTGACTTATACGGGTTTCTTCTGCCACTATCCGAAGCCATGGAAAATGCAGAGCGCTATCTTGCCGCCTCCATTCTCTATCGCGCTCTGCTTGATTCCATTCTTAAAAGAGGGCAGAGCAAAACATATCACCATGGTGTCCGTTATCTGAGAAAACTTGATACTTTTGCTCCCGCTGTCAGTGATTGGCAGCAATTTTCAAGTCACGACATCTACAAGAAAGAAACCAGGCTGGCCCATGGCCGCAAATACAGCTTTTGGGGTAAATACGACAAGTAAGCTACATTTGCAAAACGGAAATCAAACGAACCCGGACTCGTATCTTCGTTTCTTTGTTTATTAAAGCTTCAATTTGAAGCGGAATTATCAGTTCCTTTACTCTGCAGAGGTTTTATTTTCGGTCGTTTGGATTTCCGAGCCTGCCAAAGATCACAGGCATCCTGCATCCGTAACCAGACTTCAGGGGTCGTTCCAAGCCACTGGGATAGCCGCAGAGCCATATCCACGGAAATACCGGTTTTGCCGTTCAGTAACCTGGACAACGTGACACGGGAAACTCCCAGCTGATCGGCAGCCTCAGTGACGTTGATACCTGCTGCCTCCAGGATATCTTCTTTTATTATTTGCCCAGGGTGGGGAGGATTATACATTGCACTCATATTGCCACCTCTTAATGGTAGTCCAGATAATCAACCAGCTCGATATCTTCACCGACAAATTGAAAAACGACACGCCAATTGCCGCTGACCCATACTGAGTAAAAGCCTTTTTCTTTTCCGGTCAAAGGATGCAGCCTGAATCCGGGAAGATTAACATCATCAGGCTTTGTCGCTGCGTCCAGTAGACCAAGTATTCTTCTCAGTTTAGATGCGTGTTTGGCTTGAATACCAGCTTTACTGCCGGTAGTGTAAAATTTTTCCAGCCCCTTATGGCGAAAGCTTTTAATCATGATTTATTGTAACCTGTATCTTTACAGGTTACAATTGAAATAAAAAAAGCCGTCCCCCGAAGGAGACGGCTACGGTTTTAAAGTGTAATGGATAAAGCTCAGGCAGCTATTGAAGATTGACTAACATTAGCCTGTTTCAACTCAGCCATTTTTTCCGTTAAGAACCATAGTGCCTGGTTCAGTTTGACATTGCGGTAAAGAGCTTTTACCGGTCGTGTGGTTGTTCTTCTGAGTCGTCCGTTGTTTCCTCTCGTTATTCCTTTGAGGCCACCACGCATGATGTTTTCTTGAACTTATGTTAAGTCTTTATTTATGTGCAGAGGACTGCCTATACGATCTTGGAATAAAGAAATCCTGAGTGAAGAAATAATTAATTCTATTCATGCCAACAAATTGACTAATAAAATCTGGGATGAATGCTTTGGATTTATGTAAATACTCACATAGTGAATTTTGTGTAACAAATGTGTGCAGTGGAACGCAAGAGGCTGGTCGAGTAGCGATTCTTTCCGTTCCGCTCGAACTTAATTATAGTTCAAACTGTCAGTGCCCCCCAACCTTGCGTCTACTGACACAGGTCGTTATACGAAAGAATGAATCAAAGCATGAGCTAACATCATGAACTTTATCGAATTAAAAAAAATGGGTGGTATGGGTAACTATCGGCTTTTGTTCTCTGATGACGACATAACCTTTGTCGGTAATAAAGGGACCGAAGCGGCCCGGATGCTGAACGAGATTATGGAACGGGAAGGCCTCGATAAACTGCTTGTCAACGGTTTTGACCTCCCGCAGCTGAAAACCTTCCGGAGTATAGATCTAACCGCACTCAACTACCTCGAACCCGAAAAATTCCTTGGTCAGGCCGGACTCGGCGGAATCAAACAGGAAATGCTAACAAAAGGTGCGGTTGTTGCAGAAAGATCCGGGCAGGGGATGGCGATGACCGCACAACCACTCGCAAAATTCGTCGAATCGAAGAAAAGCCAGATCCTGGCCGATCTTCTTGATCAAAAAGCCGTCAGGCAAGCTGTAAGGGAGCATGGTGCCCTGACGATGATCGGAAGTTGCGAACGTCAGATTCAAAGGAAGGGTTGGAAAGAACTGACCGATGCAGAAAAGGTCAAGTATATAAACCGGCAGAGGGTTGCCCTTTCTGAATCCGGTGCCTTGCGGGGGCTACCCGACGAAGCCGCGGAGAGCACGCTAGGCTTGATACAAGCCAAGTTAAAGGTAGGTAAGGCGCTTACCGTCGCTGATGATGCATTTCTTCACAGTCTGCGGGAGGTCAACATCGACCTTGCCATGAAACAGATCCCGGGCAAACTGCAGCCGATATTGGACGCTGCTGAAAGTTCCGGAAGGTCGCTTGCTTCCAACCCGCAGGCCCGAAAGATGATAGACGAACTGACGGCAGGTTTTGCGCTTTTACGTGAAGGAGGCATCCTCGGTCTTACCAGGACGCAGGCTGAAGCGCGACTTCTCAAAATGGCCGGCGGCGAAAAGAACAAGCTTTACAAAATGCTGTACACAAGCTACGAACAAGGCCTCGATCTTGTGCAGATGGCCGATGAATGGATTGCATCGGGCAAGACCCGCGAGGCGTTTATCGAGATGCTGGCAAGAACCGATGACAAACTCATAAAACTCCAGAAGATCGCCGCACGCAAATTAAGAATGGCGGGGACTCATGAGGCTAAGACGCTCTCGATTCTTGAGACAATCGTCGGCGAGGAGAATTCGAAGTTTCTTAAGGATTTATCCAAAAACCCGAGAGCGAGAAAAGTGCTTCTAGCGACGATGGTCGCGGTTGGCGGATACGTCTGCCTTGACGCCATGTATAAATCGTGGAAAGAAGGCACGCTCGCCGAAAATATTGAAAGTGCAAGGTTATCGCTAAACTGGGCAGCCATGGGGATCATACGAATTCTTCCGGGAGCTATCGCGATTGAACGCGGTTACACGGAGGGTATGGATACCAAAACGCTTCTTCTTTTTGTCAAAGAAGCTCTTTATCTGACGCCCGCCTGGCCGGTCGTGCTTACCGGCGACCTTTTGGTGCTCGCGGTCGACCTCGGCCACACTTTCCGCGTTCAAACTACCCATGGAGGACTCGTTGATTTTCTTGTTTACAACGGTAAATTTAACCTTGACGGAGATAGGGCAAAATTTGTCGGGCTAAAACCAATCGTCGGTTCGGAGATCAGATACGACCCGACAGAGATTCAAATCAAACCGGGGCAGGCGATCAAACCAGATTACGAAATGAAGAAAACTGCCCTTAGAAGATTCCTGTTCGAGACAAAGGCACTGAAGGTGAAACATCCCGTCAAAGGCAAGGCCTACTGGAAAAACAATCTGTCGGAGCAGAGTTTGCTTGTTCTGAATGATTTCTACCTTTCGGGCGATTCCGTTACCAAGCAGTTGAATCGGGCGGCGGAGACTCAGCTTGCCGAGATCAACAAGGCAAAAATATGGAAAGAAGCGTCCAATTTAAACATTTCCGGCGCCCAGAAAGGTATTGGCGACTGGTACTGGAACCTGGAAGATATTTGCGGTAAGAGCAAAGACCGGTTCTGCGGGCTCTTTAGACTTCTAAAGAATAAAGTCGAACAACGAAGGGATTTTGTAATCGAGAAAATAATGATCCCGCATCTTGTTGAACTGGCTGAAGTCAAAAAAACTCAGCTCGCTTCGACCGATCCGGAAGGGCTTGCTCTTGAGGCAAAACTAAACGCTCTTCAGAAAGATCTCGAGGCCGTGCGCGGAAGAGGATTGCGGCAAGAAGATCCGAAATGGAGGTTGGCCACAGAAATAAAGAAACAGGCGGAAGAAAAAGCAAAAGTCGGCAAATCAGTTGAAGAACGGGCGGTCGTGGCCGGTGATCACTGGATGAAGGCCTATGAAACATACAAGACGATCTGGAAGATGAGCAGTAACATTAAGGCAAATGTAGCGGCAAAAACGGGATGGGACCGCGCAAAAGTGCTCCAATTCAAGTGGACCGGTGAATATACCGAGGATATGCGTAGAGCAAGTCAATCAAGAAACGGATATTTGGTCTCGATGATAAGGATTACGAAGGACATAGAAAGATATAATGGTACGGGTACAACACCCTCACCCGAAGATTCTATCGACAAGCAGGCGTTTGCCATCCTGGGAGATGTCGTTTTTCCATGGCGTGCTTCACTCGATTTGCTTGATCGCGAAAACCCGGAAGCGGGCTCTAAGTTTTTTGATGAGTACGATAAAGCGGTTGAGAAAATGAGGCGGCTCTACGCGAGTGGGATTGATTTCTCTGCTCTCCTGAGAAAAGGGGCAAAGA
>CAMYNC010000154.1 GCA_947259685.1 uncultured Desulfuromonadales bacterium
TGATGAATACTTCTCCTGTCGCAGATCCCCCCAAAGACTCTCCACCCCAAAAACACCTTTTTTATTTCAGCCACTTAAGACATCATTCAGGTTTATTTAAAGTTGGTACTCTAATTGCTAATTCTTTCTCGTTCGAAGACAAATCTTGTCCTGCAAGGGGCAGGCACCGTAAAGTTAGATTATTGTTTCAAAAGGCAGTCAACCGCGAGAACCCACTATCCAGGGAATCTCGAGCGGCTGAAGGGGAGCGAAATGGAAACCATCGAGAAGGCAAAAAATCTTCCGGAATCCAAAACGGCCAGGCCGGGAAAGGTCGCCCCGCAGGCCGGCAACCGCATCGGCCCCGGCATGAATCTCCGCATTCAGCGGTTGCGCAAGCTGAGTGTCGAGACCGAACCGAGTCTGTCGATCGAGCGGGCCCGGCACGAGACCGTCTTCTATAAAGAAAACTACGGCAAATACTCGATCCCGGTACTGCGGGCACTGAACTTCCTTGACCATTGCCAGAAAAAGACCATCTACATCGGCGCCGACGAGCTGATTGTCGGCGAGCGCGGCCCTGCGCCAAAAGCGGTACCGACCTTCCCTGAGCTGACCTGTCACAGCATCGAAGACTTCCAGGTTCTCAATACGCGAGAGCAGCAGCGCTACGCCATCAGTGCTGAGGATATCGAGACCTACGCCAGAGAGGTGATCCCTTACTGGCAGGGGCGCACGGTGCGCGAACGGATCTTCGGCCATGTCCCAGCGGAATGGCAAGCCGCTTATCAGGCCGGGCTGTTCACTGAGTTCATGGAGCAACGCGCCCCAGGTCACACGGCCCTTGACGGGCAGATCTACCAGAAGGGGATGCTCGATTTCAAAGCCCAGATTGCTGCTGAAATCGACCAGCTCGACTACCTGAACGATCCGGAAGCAACCGATAAGTTCGAAGAACTGAAGGCGATGGCAATCTCCTGCGACGCGGTGATCCTGTTTGCTGAGCGCCACGCCGAGTTGGCCGAAGAATTAGCAAAGAGTGAAAGCGATCCGCAGCGGGTTGCCGAGCTGCAGAGGATCGCTAAGGTCTGCCGCTGGGTGCCGGCCAACAAGCCGCGCAGCTTTTACGAGGCGATCCAGATGTACTGGTTTGTGCATCTGGGGACCATCACCGAACTGAATGGCTGGGACGCCATGAATCCAGGGCACTTCGATCAACATCTGGCGCCCTTTTATGCCGCAGAAATTGCCGCTGGAACCTTGACCCGCGAGGCAGCCAAAGAGCTGCTCTGCTGCTTCTGGATCAAGGTCAACAACCACCCGGCGCCACCGAAGGTCGGCATCACCGCCCGCGAAAGCGGCACCTACAACGATTTTACCAACCTGAATATTGGCGGCATCACCAGCGACGGCAAGGATGGCGTCAGTGAAGTGTCTTACATCATGCTGGAGATCGTCGAAGAGCTGCACATTCTGCAGCCAGGCAACGCCGTGCACATCAGCAGCAAGACCCCCGACCGCTTCCTGCATGCGGCCTGCAAGGTGATCCGCCAGGGACATGGATATCCCTCGGTCTTCAATCCGGATACCTACGTACTGGAACTGTTGCGCCAGGGAAAATCGCTCAAGGACGCCCGCGAAGGCGGCTGCAGCGGCTGTATCGAGGTCGGCGCCTTCGGTAAGGAAGCTTTTGTCCTGACCGGCTATCTCAACGTGCCGAAGATCGTTGAAGTGACCCTGAATAACGGTATCGATCCGGTCACCGGGAAACGGGTCAGTATTGAAACCGGTGCTCCGCGTGATTTCAAGAGCTACGATGAACTCTATGGCGCCTTCGTCAAACAGCTCAACCATATCGTCGACCTGAAAATCCGCGTCAGCAACTACATCGACCGGATGTTCGCCAAGTACGCCCCGGCGCCGTTCTTATCGGTGGTGATTGAAGATTGCATCAGCAAGGGGAAGGACTATTACGCCGGCGGGCCGCGTTACAACACCAACTACATCCAGTGTACCGGCCTGGGCACGGTAACCGACAGTCTGTCAGCACTGAAAAAGCATGTCTTCGATGAGCAGAATTTCAGCATGCAGCGACTGCTCGATGCGGTTAAGAATAACTTCGCGGGCGAAGAATATCTGCGCCAGACTCTTATCAACAAGACCCCCTTCTTCGGCAACGACGATGACTATGCCGATGACATCGCCCTGCAGGTGTATGCTGATCTGCTCGCTGCCATCGACGGCAAGCCGAACACCAAGGGGGAAAGCTTCCACCTCAACATGCTCTCGACCACCTGCCATATCTATTTCGGCAAGGTGATGGGCGCCACCCCTAATGGCCGCCTTGCCGGCAAGTCGATTTCCGACGGCACCTCACCTTCGCACGGCGCTGACACCCATGGCCCTTCGGCGGTAATCCGTTCGCTGACCAAGCTGGACCATACGATGTCGGGCGGCACCCTTCTCAACCAGCGGTTTCTGCCAAGTTTGCTACAGCGGGATGAGGATATTCAAAAGCTCGGCCAGTTGATCCGCAGCTATTTCACCTTGGGCGGCCATCATATTCAGTTCAACGTTGTCGATACCGCGACCTTGAAAGCGGCCCAGGAGTACCCGGAGGATTACAAGGACCTGCTGGTGAGGATGGCTGGATACAGTGATTATTTCAACGATATGAATGCGGATTTACAGCAAGAGGTTATTGGACGGACGGAGAACCAAGCTTTTTAGTTTTAAAAGGTTTTGCTTTGACTTTCCCCCATCTGTTTTCACCGGAATGGAGCATTCTTTTCAGGAGCTTTGCCGCGAGGTTGAGCGCAGCGAATGGGAGCGGCCCTGAAAAGAATGTGGAATGGAGGTTCCCGCGCAGCGGGTGAAAACAGTTTGGGCTGCTTTCTTTTGGTTCCGTTTTCTTTGTCAGCACAAAGAAAATGAACTCGGCTGGCGGGCCGAATCCCGCCGGTTTTAGCTTTTGGCTTTATTGAAAAGACAAGGTCGCGGGGTGGCGACCCCGCACGCCGCCCTACTCTTTTGTCGCGCCACAAAAGAGTAGGCAGAAAAGGGCGCCCGACCTCCTTGCCCTGCGGGTTCCCTACACTGCATGAGCCTTTTGCGGGTCGGCAAAAACTCGCTTCGCTCAAACATTTGCCGCCCTGCTCGCAAAAGACTCATTCCGTTTCGGCTGCGTCACACGGGATAGTAAGTCAAAAGCACACGACGAGAACCTTATATGCCATCTGCTCTTACCTTCGACATCAAACGCTACGCCATCAACGACGGCCCCGGCATCCGGGTCTGCATCTTCCTCAAAGGCTGCCCCTTAAACTGCCACTGGTGCCACAACCCGGAGAGTATCTCGCCACAGGTCCAGAAACTGTTCACCAACAGCAAGTGCATCGGCTGCGGCGAGTGCGTCAAAATCTGCCCTGGCGAAGCCTGTCGGCTGGCCAAAGAGGGGATCATCACCGTCACTGAGCTGTGCACCCTATGCGGCAAGTGCGCCGAGGTCTGCCCGACCCTGGCGACGGAACTGTCAGGACAGTCTCAATCGGTTGCCGAATTGCTGCAGATCATCGAGAAGGAGCGCCCCTTCTTCGACCAGTCGGGGGGTGGGGTGACCTTTTCCGGCGGCGAACCACTGCTTTATCCGGAGTTCCTCTGCGAGACCCTCGACGCCTGCGGACAGCGGGGTATTCACCGCTGCATCGACACGGCCGGGCTGGTGAAAACCGGGGTGCTGCTCGAGGTCGCCAAACGGACCGATCTGTTCCTCTTCGACCTCAAACACATGAACAGTGCCAGGCATAAAGAATGGACCGGGGTCGGCAACGAACTGATTTTGCAGAATCTTCAGGCTTTGGCACAGACCGGCGCGGCGATCCAGATCCGCTTACCGCTGATCATAGGGGTGAATGCCGATCAACATAATATTGCGGCAACAGCCGCTTTTGTTGCGGCCCTTGCTGGAGCCAAAAAGCCGATCAACCTGCTCCCTTACCATAATATCGCCAGCGGCAAGGATCAGAAGCTGGGTCAACCTCGCAATCTTAGCGGCATAACTGAGCCCAGCAGCAAACAAATCGCTGCGGTCATTGCGCAGTTTGCAGAACACGACCTGCTGGCCGCAGTCGGAGGCTAAGACAGCAGGGCTATGCAGGAGTAAATAACCGTTGCAACGTTTCATGCAACAGTGCATAACGCAACAGTCTATTGCACATAAACCACAGTGAATCAGCGCTAGAAACCCTATTCTACACCCCAAAATGTTTCATCCAACAGCTGCAAGCTACTGAAATTGCGTTAGCATCATGTCTGATATTTTTTTCTGTATACGTATCTGCAGTTTTGGCATCGCCCTTGCTCAATAACTCACAGGCATTTCAAACAGTATCTGTAGAGGAGAAGCAAATGGTCAGTGAGACCGGATCAGACTTTCTGGGCGAGGACAGACAGTTAACGGTGGGTAAACAGGTGAAGGCGTTCTGGTGCAAAGACGGCTTCTATTACCGGGGGGAGGGTGTCATCGTTCAGTTGACCCGTGGCGAAGTCGCGGTTCGGCTGCAAAAGAAGGTTGCCTGGAGTGATGATTTCAGGGCCGGACAGCTGGTCCGGGTCCCGCGAGTCAGCGACAGTCTACGCTGGAGCGCGCGCAACTGCGTCAGGCTACCGCGCAGGTATGCTTTGCCAGGTTAGCACCTTTCTTTCAATTCATTTTGATTGAGCTAAAAAGTTTTGTGGGAGCGGCCGTATCGGTCGCTCCCCTTTTATTTCTCAGTTCTGAAAACGGACAAAATGGCTACCTCCCTGACCTACGGTCGCATCTTTCGCTTCTGGCTGCCACTGGCCGCCACCTGGCTGATGATGGCCGCCGAAGGCCCCTTTTTAGCGGCGATTATTGCCCGGCTGGCGGCGGAGCAACTGAATCTGGCTGCCTACGGGGTGGCTTATGCGTTTGCCCTGGTGGCGGAATCGCCGGTGATCATGCTGATGAGTGCCAGTACTGCGCTCTGCCGTGACGCTGAAAGCTACCGCAAACTGCGCAACTTTTCCTTCGCCTTAAGTCTGCTGGTCAGCCTGCTGCTGGCGCTTTTCCTGCTGCCGCCGCTGTTCGATCCCTTCGTCCGGCAACTGCTCGGGCTGCCGACCGAGGTCGCCGACTTGACCCACCGCGCGCTGCTCTGCCTGCTCCCCTGGCCGGCGGCGATCGGCCTACGGCGCTTCTACCAGGGCGTATTGATCGCCGGCCACCAGACCCGCCGGGTCGCCCTGGCTACCTCGATCCGGGTGCTGAGCATGGCGGCCACTGCGCTGCTCCTCTACCAACAACAGCTGATCGCCGGCGCTTTGATCGGCGCCCTGGCACTCTCGGTCGGCGTCACATTCGAAGCGCTGCTGACCCGCTATCTGGCCCGTCAGGCGATCGGCGTAGCCCTGCAGACTGACCAGGCCGATGACAGGGAACCGATGAGCTATCAAGCGATCTGGAATTATTACCTGCCGCTGGCCCTGACACCCTTTATCGGCCTGGCGGTGCACCCGCTGGTGACCTTTTTTCTCGGCAAAAGTAAAATGGCCATTGAATCGCTGGCCGTGATGCCGGTGATCTATGGACTGACCTTTGTCTTTCGCGCCTTAGGACTCTCCTACCAGGAAGTCGCAATCGCACTGCTCGGCGAGAATCAGGACAACTATCTAAAGTTGCGCAACTTCGCTTTCGGGCTGGGGATCCTCACCTCGAGCTGCTTGGCGCTGATCGCCTTTACCCCGCTTGCTGAATTCTGGTTCCGCGATCTCTCCGGGCTCAGTCAGAGTTTAAGTGATTTTGCGACACTTCCGCTGCAGATTATGGCGTTGTTTCCAGCGCTGACCGTGCTGATCTGCTGGCAACGTTCGATCCTGATCTGCCAGCGAACCACCCGGCCGATCTCAATTGCCACCGCGATCGAAGCCGGGGGGATTTTTTCGCTGTTGACCCTTGCGATGCTATACTTCCCGCTGGCCGGTGCGGTGGCCGCCTCACTCGCCTATGTCATCGGCCGCCTGTTAGCGGTCGCGATCCTGCAAAGGCCACTGAAAAAGGGACGCGGGCAGAGAACCCTCTCCACAGGATAAAATTAAACCTCAAATTGCGGCAGATGGCTTCCACTCAAAGTCAGGAGCGTCGCGACAATCACCATCGTTGGAGGAACTTTCACAGTTGCCAACTCATCACAATGAAAAAACGGCCCTCGGCGGACACTGGTTTGTCCTCGGTGCCGCCCTGCTCTGGGGCACCACCGGCACCGCCCAGGCCTTTGCTCCGGCCGGTTTCGACCCCAAGGTAATCGGCGCACTCCGCTTGCTGGTCGGCGGCATCGCCCTGCTCGGGCTAGCCCTCTACCGCCAGGAACTCGGCCGCCTGCAGGATTGGAACTGGAAGCCGGTGCTTCTCGCCGCAGCCTTCACCGCCAGTTACCAGCTGTGCTTTTTTGCCGCTGTAGCTAAGACCGGCGTTGCCGTCGGCACTATTGTCGGTATCGGCAGTGCTCCCATCGCGGGAGGCCTGCTCGGCCTGATTTTTCGCGGTGAACAGCCTGGCCGACGCTGGCTAGTGGCTACGGTTCTGGCAATTATCGGCTGCAGCCTGCTCAGCTTCAGCGGCGGTGAGATCGCCATCGATCCGCTCGGCATCCTGCTGGCGATCGGTGCCGGGCTTTCTTATGCCGCCTATACCCTGATGATCAAAGGTCTGCTCGAAAAACACAGTCCCAATGCGGTGATGGCTGTGGTGGTCTGCGTCGGCGCGCTGCTGCTCTCCCCGTTGCTGGTTGGCTGCGACCTCAACTGGCTGCTGCAGCCGCGCTCACTCGGGGTGGTGTTGCACCTGGGCCTGGCGACCATGGCGCTTTCCTACTGGCTGTTTGCTCGTGGGCTGCATAGGGTACAGGTGGCCACGGCCGTTACTTTGTCGCTGGCTGAACCGATGACTGCGGCAACCTTGGGGATTCTGGTACTGGGCGAACAGTTGAACGCCCAGGCATTTTTCGGCATCAGCTTGATTTTTGCCGGGCTGGTGGTGTTGGTGCTCAGACGCAGATTACGCCCAAGACAGGTTGCGGCATGACCCAAGAACAGCGGGCCACGGTTTATGGGCTGGGCGCGGTGTTGCTCTGGTCGACGGTCGCCACCGCTTTCAAATTGTCGTTACGCTATCTAAGCCCGATTGAGCTGCTGCTGTTCTCCGGGGCCTTCTCCACCCTGTTGCTCGGCGTGATTCTGCGCCTTCAAGGTAAACTGCATCTGGCGTTTCAATGCACCCGCCGGGACTATCTGCTGTCGATCGCCCTCGGCCTGCTCAGCCCCTTTCTCTATTACCTGATCCTGTTTAAAGCCTACGACCTGCTACCGGCCCAACAGGCCCAACCACTCAATTACACTTGGGCGATCACCCTGTCACTCCTGTCGGTTCCGCTGTTGAAACAGAAGATCAGCTGGCAACAATGGCTGGCTCTGTTGGTCAGCTACTGCGGGGTGCTAGTCATCTCGACCGAGGGTGAGCCTTTAAGCCTACAATTCACCGACCCGCTCGGTGTCGCCCTGGCCCTGCTGAGTACCATAATCTGGGCAATCTACTGGATCTATAACACCAAAGACAGCCGCGACCCGGTGGTCGGGCTGTTCGTCAACTTCCTTTGCAGCTTTCCGTTCGTCCTCGGCTGCTATCTGCTGACCACGGAAATCCGCTTGCCGGAGCTGCCCGGCCTGCTCGGCGCAGTCTATATCGGGACCTTCGAGATGGGCGCCTGCTTTGTCCTCTGGCTGCTGGCGTTGAAAAATACCGAGAATACGGCCAGAATCAGCAACCTGATTTTTATCTCACCGTTTTTGTCGCTGGTGCTTATCTATTTTCTGGTTGGTGAAGAGATCCTGCCGGCGACTTTTGTCGGGTTAGTGCTGATCGTGGCCGGGCTGCTCTGTCAGCGCATTAAGACTGGGGGAAATAAATAATATGCCCTATAATTGC
>CAMYNC010000155.1 GCA_947259685.1 uncultured Desulfuromonadales bacterium
CGAGGTTGGTGTGGAGCGGGCACAGATCAAAAAGATCGGCTTGCGGGCCACCACCGTGCAGACTTTTGAGAATGCCAATGTGATCATCCCGAATGCCGACCTCATCAGCAACCAGGTAACCAATTGGACGCTGAACACACGCCAGGTGCGTCTTTCTGTACCTGTTGGCGTCGCCTATGGAACGGATGCCACTCTGGTGGGAGCAACTCTTTTGGCTTGCGCAAAGGATAACGAGACGGTGCTTAAATCCCCCGCTCCACGGGTATTGTTTCTAAACCTGGGCGATAGCTCTCTCGACTTCGAGTTACGGGTCTGGGTACCGGATGCTGACGACCGCATCTTTGTGAAAAGTGAACTGTATCACGAGGTCGTAAAAAGATTCAGCGAGGCACAAATCGTGATTCCTTTCCCGCAGCGGGATCTGCATCTGTGTCGTGACGATGAGTCCGTTGTCACGAGAGCGTTGCTGAAGCCTGGTGTCGACAACAGCCTGCCGGATCAGGCGTTTTGATACACACAGGGTGTATTGAAAGGGTCTTTTATATATCTATCGATAATCTTGAGAGATAGAAGTGTGAACGATACATGTTGCAGGGTTTTAGTATCCAGGGCAAACAGCCAATTCTAGCACTCATGGGTTGCTGGAATTCCTTATGAGACCCCCCCCCTCAAAATGATAATTACAATAACTCCGATATGTTGACGAGTATCTCAATTGCTTGAGAAACGAATCGATAGGTTGTTGTTGAAAATGGTCGAGTCGTTCTCAACTACTGAGTGTTTTAGACGAATCGAGCGTGTTGGAAGTCACCCCTTTAAACACGCGAATCGCCCATGATTACCAAATCATGGGCGATTCTTGCTTTGGTGCATTAATAAGACAGTTTTTGACAGCTAGTTTTTTGCTATTCAAACAGTTGCGCTACAGTCTTCATAGGCAAATACATTCTGATCCTGCCATTCTGTTCACACAGAACCTCAAAATCGTACTTTGAATAGAATGCCTGTGCGTTTTCATTTAGACAGTCAACAACAATTGCATATGCCCTCATGTGTGCATTGATTCCCCATAAATATTCGAGAGCTTTTACCAGAGTGACTTTCCCAAGACCTTCACCATGAAACTCTAAATGGACAGCGAGTTGCGCTATCAGGAAGACTGGTATTGGGTAACAAGGAAGTCTCTTTGCCAAGGCAGCAGGGAGACTCTTTCTTTCTATAGAGCTTGGTGTTATGGAGTAAAAAGCACAGATGGGATACTTACCGTCAGGAAGTGGGGCGGCGGCTGGAAGTACCATCGTCCGACTAATTCCGGCGGCCATATGCTTAGCTGCCTTGGTTTTGATGAAATCGTTTAGCTCGGCCTCTCCGCTATCAAAAGACTGTCGATCATGAATGCTTTTGTCGAGTTCGACAAACTCTCTTGCCCAACTCACTTGATGCCTTGCTCGTGAGTGAAAGCCACTGCGTCACGCAAAGCTTGGCTCGGCTGTTTTGCGCTCTCGCATGCAGCTACAAAGCGATCAAAAACATCATCACTGATAGTGATGCTTTCATGTTCTGCAATTACTTTAGTTGCGTCCTCATCCATGAGGCGCACAACATACTCTGTAAGGCTCCGAAGGCCCAGCAAGGCAGATGCTTTTTCGGCTTTTTCTTTAATGTCTTGATCTAGTCTCATGTCTAGTCGTGCAGTCGCCATTTCCGCACCTCCTTTCTTTTGTACGGATGTATACCGTACCTAGGCCAAATATATACCCATTTCTGCCCGGCGTCAATAAGTACGGACCGCCTCCGTACAGGAGTAGTGATTTTACTGGAAGTGGCGATATTCAAGACATGATCGATCAGGGGTACTTCAGGACCCATAATTCAATATGGAGCAACTTCCGAGACGCTTGTACCAGGTTGCCGCATTCTAGCTGAAATAGCCCTCGTTCGATGTTCCACAAGTCGACACTTACAGTAATTAATGCATTGCGGGACAATAAACGGAACAGCCCACCAGGAAATGGTTGGGCTGTTCCGTTTGCTTTTTGGGAGGGACCCTTTAGCTATTTGCTTGTGTCTGCTTAAAGACGATCTGCAGATAGCGTCACTGTCAATTATTGATATGCGCCAGACGAATAATGAAGTTCATAACTGTGGCTGTAAATTTCCAAAATATTGCCGAACGGGTCTTCCATGTAGATCATCCGATACGGCTTTTCTCCCGGATAGTAGTAGCGTGGTGCTTTCATGCGACGTCTGCCTCCTGCCGCCACTATTTTTTCAGCCAATTCTTCGACGTTGGGGTCTTGCACCGAAAAATGGAATACGCCGGTTTTCCAGTATTCGAAGTTATTCTCAGGGTTAACCTGGTTTTTGAATTCAAACAGCTCGACACCAATGCGGTCACCTGTTGACAGGTGGGCGATGCAAAAGCGTTCCCAGCCGGAACCAAATACATCAGTACACATTTCCCCGATCGCACTATCGTCTTCTACAATGCTGGTTGGTTCCATAATCAGGTACCAACCAAGGACCTCGGTATAAAATTTTACTGCTGCCTCAAGGTCAGGTACTGAAATGCCAATGTGAGAAAAGGTGCGTGGATATGGATTAGTCATGCTCAACTCCTTGTTTAAGTGTTTATCTTGAAGTCATTATAAATAAACCTCTTGAAAATAAAAAATTATCAAATATTATTTATATAATAATTATTTGTTATGGATGGGGCTTCAAATGATTAACCAACAATGGCTACACACTTTCCTTACGTTGGCCGAAGTCGGCCACTTCACGCAGACTGCTGAAAAGCTCTATATGACTCAGCCTGGGGTAAGCCAGCAGATCAAAAAGCTGGAGGAACAGGTTGGTGTTGCTTTGTTGAATCGGGTCGGTAAACGGTTTGAATTAACCCGAGAGGGGGAAACGCTCTACCGCTTCGGTTGTCAGAGAAGGCAAGAAGAAGAGCAACTGTTCGGTGAGTTACAATTTGATGACGAACACAAAGGGGAATGCCGGATCGCCTGTTCCGGGGCGATGGCAACCTTTCTCTATCCGCACCTATTGAGCCGGCAGAAAGATTATCCCGGACTCGCGGTCTCTATTGAAGCGGCCCCTAACTACAGGATTGTCGAAGGGTTGTTGGGAAATACCATCGATCTAGGACTTGTCACTCAACCGGCCCCGTCGACCGATCTGGCGTACGAGGCGCTCGGTAATGAGTCTTTATGCCTGGTGCTACCAAGCAGCTATGTCGGCCAGTTCCCCAGTTTTGATGACCTAAACGCACTTGGTTTTATCGATCATCCTGATGGGGCACACTATGCGGATCGCCTGTTGAGCGCAAACTTCAAGGGGACTTACCAAGGATTAGGAAGGATAAAAAAAACCGGTTATATCAATCAACTCAGTCAGATTCTGATCCCTGTCTCTGAAGGGTTGGGCTTTACTGTTCTGCCGCAGACGGCGATCTGGCAATTCGAACATCAAACCTTACTTTATGTGCCAACCTTAAATGATCTCATTCGCGACGAATTGTTTCTGGCCAGGAAAAGATATCGTGCATTGCCCAAGCGGTATGATTGGTTCATTAAGAAGATAAAGGAGCTAATCAGGGTGAAGCTGATCGGATAATGTTGCCTACTTGGATAATGTCATTGTCCGGCATGAAACTGGAGACGCTCGAAGCTTTGGGGTAATAGTTGCAGCGGTTTGAGAGACGTTTGGAGAGGGGAAATGGCTGACAACTCACCACTTTAACAACGCAAAAAGCCCATGATTACCAGATCATGGGCTTTTCTTAAAATAGGGCATTAATCGGACGGTTTAGCTCGCCGATTTTTCAAGCTTTTCAGCGAGCCACAATTTTATGATTGATTGCCGGGTAACGCCTAGTCGGCGGGCCTCTTTATCGAGAGATTGGATCATCCAGATAGGAAAATCGACATTGACTCGCTTTTGCTCCTGTTCAGGTCGCCGGGCCTTGGAAATATCCAAATTTTCTAAAACAGATTCATTGTCGTCGAATTTCTTATCAAAATCTTTAGCTTTCATAGAGATCAATCTCCTCTGGTCGTGAACGCCTGACTGAAATGAGGCGAATGACTTGATCGCGATAGGTAATTACCGCAGACCAATGCTTGTCGTTTATTCTTCCAATGGCAAGGTATCTTGGCTCATCAACCGTCTTTGCTGGTATCTCCAATATGTCCGGATCATTCCACAAGTTTTGCGCAACATCGAAATCAATGCCATGCTTCAATAGGTTTGATTTGCTTTTGCTGGGATCGAATTCGAATCGCATGTATAGAAATTATACCTTTTCCCATAAATTGTCAATTCGGATGACCTGCTAGAAGGGGTGCCGCCCGTGATGAAAACGTTGAACATTTTGCGGCTCTTTACTGGAAGTGGCGGTATTCAGAACATGCTCGATCTGGGCGATAGCCAGACCCATAATTAATTATGGAGCAACTGCTGAGATGCTTGCTGCTGGTCGGCGTTTCGGCTTGAAATCACCCTCGATCAATGTTCCACAAGTGGAGAGTCTTGAGATACCTGTGGGATGGGTCGAGAACTCCATAAAGCTGGGATCGACTCCCCCAGTATCTGGTTCTACCATTAAGATTGCTCGTCAGGAAGGTTTCAGCCCACCCTGCTGAAAGGCCCAATGACCACGTAGCTGCAAAAATGGCCAACTTTTGACATAACTTCGATACTTGGTATTCTCCCTGATCTTCTAAATTGAATGGAGGGCCAGAGATGAAAAGAATCTGGGATGCTGATGAATTGTCGTCTTGTTGGTGTTTGAATTTTGATGAACTCCAGCTCCTTAAAACCAAACCGCCAAAAAGTCACCTTGGTTTTGCGATCCAGCTCAAGCACTTTCAGTACAACGGCAGGTTCCTTTATTCTCAGGCCGAAATAGCTAAGGGCCCACTAAGTTTCATAGCAGAACAGCTTGAAGTATCTGGTTCAGATATTGAAACTTATGATTTTGATGGGCGCTCTGGGAGGCGACATCGCATAGAAATCCTGACATTTTTAGGGATGCAGCGTGTCACAGCCAGCGACAAGAAAGCTTTTTCTGAATGGCTCTATAAAGAAATCTATCCTCAAGGAGCATCGGTAACAGAAGCGACAGAACTTTCTTATGATTGGTTCCGAAAACAAAAGTTAGAAGCTCCAGCAGAGGATGTCCTTAATCGTTTGATCATCTCTGCATTCAGCCTATATGAGCAGAGGCTTTTTGAAAATATAACCCGCTCGCTGTCAGTATCAGCCAAAGATAAGATTGATTTTTGTCTTGATGGTGCTGAGGGTGCCGCCGAGTTCAGTAGCTTGAAAGCTGATCCTGGCCGAGTGGGGCTGGAAAGTATTCTGGCTGAAACTGACAAGCTTCAATTCATCGGCTCACTCAACCTTTCTCTTGATATTTTCCAGGCTATCAACACAAAAGCCTTAAAGCACTACTATCAACGTATCTGCAGTGAAAGTGCTTGGGAGGTCAAGCGTCATCCCCCGGAAATCAGATACAGCCTGTTCGCCATTTTCCTCTATTTTCGACAGAGAGAAATTATTGACGGCCTGATCGAGCTATTTATCCAAATCGTTCACCGCCTTTCGGTACGAGCCGAACGGAAACTGGTCAAGGGATTGTTGAGTGACTTTCAAAAAGTCCACGGAAAAACCACCCTTCTCTTCAGCATTGCCGAAGCAGCACTTTTGAATCCAGAGGGTCGGGTCAAGGATGTCATTTATCCTGTCGTTGGTGAAAACATTCTTCAGAACCTGCTCAATGAATTCAAGTCCTCAGGACCTGGCTATCATCAGCAGGTTCATAAAATCATTCGAGCATCCTACAGTAGTCATTACCGCCGCATGGTTCCGAAAATTCTTGAGGCTCTTGAATTCCGTTCCGGCAACACTCAGCACCGACCGGTATTGATGGCCCTGGAGTGGATACAGCAGAACCGGAATCGGGCGCAACGCTTTATCCCTCTGGACGAAGGGATTCCGATTGAAGGTGTTATCCGAAGCAAATGGCGGGATATTGTCATCGAAGAAGATAGCCAAGGGGAAGAACGTATCAATCGAATCAATTACGAGATTTACGTGCTGCAAGCCCTGCGCGAAAAGCTTCGTTACAAAGAGATCTGGGTGGTTAACGCTGATAAGTTTCGCAACCCTGATGAGGATCTGCCCGCCGATTTTGACGATAAACGGGAAGACTACTATCTCGATCTTGGGCATTCAACGGACAGTTCTGTTTTTATCGAGAGCATTCAAGAAAAGATGTGCTCTGCCCTTGCTGATCTCAATAAGGAGATCCCCGATAATCAAAAAGTACGTATCCTGACCCACGGCAAGAAGCGTATTTCAATCACGCCCTTTGAAGCTCAGGAAGAACCGATCAGTCTGACTGCCTTGAAGCGGGAAATCGCAGGCCGTTGGCCGATGACAAGTTTGCTTGATGTGCTAAAAGAAGCGGATTTACGGGTCGGCTTTACTGATCATTTTAAAACAGTTGGCGACCGTGAAATTCTGGATCGGCAAAGCCTGCAACGCCGCTTGTTGCTCTGCCTCTACGGTATGGGAACCAACACCGGTTTGAAACGGGTCAGCGGAAATCGTCATGGAATTAGCTACAAGGAACTTTTGCAAGTTCGGCGACGCTATATCCACAAAGCGGCACTTCGTAATGCCATCGGCCAGGTCGCCAATGCCATCTTCAGCACTCGAAACCTAGACGTATGGGGAGAAGGATCAACCTCATGCGCCTCCGACTCCAAAAAGTTCGGTTCCTGGGACCAGAACCTGATGACGGAATGGCATATCCGTTACGGTGGGCGCGGGGTGATGATTTACTGGCATGTAGAGAAAAAATCGACCTGCATCTACTCTCAGTTGAAGCGCTGTTCCTCCTCGGAGGTGGCTGCCATGATTGAAGGCGTTCTGCGGCACTGTACAGACATGACGGTTGACCGGCAGTATGTGGACAGTCACGGTCAAAGTGAAGTGGCATTCGCGTTCTGTCATTTGCTCGGCTTCGATCTGCTTCCGAGGCTAAAGGCGATTGGTAAGCAGAAACTTTATCGACCGGGCAATGAGAATGCGGATCCCTATCATCACCTGAGTTCGATCATGACCCGCCCCATCAATTGGGAACTGATCAGCCAGCAATATGATGAAATGATCAAGTACGCGACAGCCCTGAAACAGGGAACCGCAAATCCAGAAGCGATACTCAGACGTTTTACGCGAAACAACATTCAGCATCCGACCTACCGGGCGCTCTCAGAACTCGGCAAAGCGATAAAGACGACTTTTCTGTGCCGTTATCTTGGCTCTGAAGCATTGAGGCAGGAAATCAACGAAGGTCTGAATGTTATTGAAAACTGGAACAGTGCCAATTCCTTTATCTTCTACGGCAAAGGCGGCGAAGTGGCAACCAATCGCCTAGAAGACCAGGAATTGTCAGTCTTGGCGTTGCACCTGCTGCAAATCTGCCTAGTCTATGTCAATACATTGATGATTCAACAGGTTCTGACCGAGCCGACGTGGCTCTCCCGCATGAAGTCGGAAGATTACCGGGCCTTGTCGCCACTTATTTACAACCACATCAATCCTTACGGCATCTTTGAACTGGATATGGACCTGAGGTTGCCGATTGAGTTTGCGGCATAGGCTCCTATGCCTGGTCCTTGGATTTAGCGGCATCGATATATTTATAGAGCGTGGGTTTTGAAATGCCCATCATTTGGCAAATCTGTTTCACGGCCAACTGATTCTCATATCAAAAGTTGGCCATTTTTGCAGCTACGTGGTCATTGGGCCTAGTTACGATAACGGCTGACGAGTTTAACGCGGAGCTGGATGCCTTGTTGGGCAAGCATTGCTTATGCGTGTGAAATCAGATTTGACCATATCGGGGGATGGGCAAAAATAGCC
>CAMYNC010000156.1 GCA_947259685.1 uncultured Desulfuromonadales bacterium
TGAAACCCCCAAAGTGAATCCGCTGGCATTTAACAAAGATGCGGTTATCGAAAAAGCCTTTAAGCTGCAACCCGAATATCTGGCGACTCAAGCGATCCTAAAGCAAGCCGACATCAAAATTGCCTTTGCCAAAAACCAGCGCTGGCCAGAGCTGGACCTGATTGCCAGTTACGGACTCAATGGCCTCGATTTTGACTCCAGTGGTTCCTGGGAGCAGGTCAGGAAAGAGAAATTTGATTCTTGGTCGGTCGGCATGGAGTTTCGCATGCCCTTGCTGGGCGGAATCGAAAGCCGTGGCGAATTGCGAAAAGTCGAGTTGGAAAAAAAGCGCCACCTGCTTGCGCTGAAAGATATTGAAATCAAGCTAACTAATGACATAGATACAGGCATTGACAATGTCTATAGCGCCCTTGAGCAGCTCAATTATGCGCATGATGTCGTCGATATCCAGAAAAAGCTGCTGGATGCCGAACTGGCCCGACTGCAATTCGGAAAAAGCAACAGCCGACTGGTCCTGGAAAAAGAGGACGATTACCGCAATGCGCTGGAACTCACATTGAAAAACCAAGTCAAACTGCAAATCGCCCTGGTTGAACTGGAACTGTCGGAAGGCAGCATCCTGTTAAACAACGGTGTAGAAGTGATGAAGAGGGACATTTGATGAAAGCAAACCGAGGACAACTCTACCCCTGCCCGGCAATCATGACCATGCTGATGGTTTTCAGCCTATTGATTCCAGCAACCCTGCTGGCTCAGGAGATCACCGTCTCCGGGTTTACCGAACCTTACCTCGACTCAACCTTGGGTATTTCGGTTACTGGTCAGGTCAACAAAATTCACGTTAAAGAGGGTGACAAGGTCAAAAAGTGGCAGGCTGTCCTCGAGCTGGATCAAGAAGCGGAAACGCTTGAAGTGAAAAGGCGTCAGCTGCTGACAGAAAGTAAAGCCGAGGTCGATGCGGTTTCCAGGCAATTAACAACTCTCAAAAATCACCTGCAGTCGACCAGGGAGCTCTACGAATCAACCGGGTCGGTTCCGCGCGAGGAGCTGGAGAACAAGGAGCTGGAACACGCCTTGGCTGAAGTTGAATTATTACGTCTGCAGCATGCAGAGAAGCGCGAAGAAATTGAACAGGAGATTTCTAAAAAGCAGCTCTACAAGCGGACCCTGCGAGCGCCCTTTGCGGGTGAGATCGCTGAAATCATGGTTGAGGTCGGCGAAAACTGCGAGCTTGATACCGAGCTGGTGCATCTGGTGAACACCTCGCAGGGCTACTTCGTTGCCAATGTCGAACTGGCTGTCAGCCAGCAGATGACCCTGGGGCAAGAAGTTGAATTACAGTTTCAAACCGGACTGCAGCCCTTTCAAAAGAAGGCAAAGATCGCCTTTATCAGCCCGATAGTCGATCCTGCCAGCGGACTGCGCAAGATCAAAGCTAAATTTGCAAATCAGGATGGGAAACTCATTCCAGGAGTTGCAGGAGTGATGATTTTCAAATCAAACAAAGAATAGCAATTGAAGAAACTTCAACTAAAACCATAGCCATTAGCTAGTAGCCACCCGAAGGGCATGAGGGGTCAGCATTCATGGAAAGTCCTAAAGGAAAAATTCTGATCATTGATGATGAGCCGGTTATCTGTAATATGTTAGCCGCAGTTCTTGAGACGGATTACGAGATCTTCTCCGCTGATGATTCTTTTGAAGGACTCAGAATTGCCAGAGAAGAATCACCCGACCTGATTTTACTCGACATCAATATGCCGGTCTTTGACGGCCATGAGCTTTGCAGCCTCATGAAAGCCGACCCTGCGACCAAACCGATCCCGCTTATCTTCATCACTGCTCTCTCCACCCCCGAAGGAGAGACAAAAGGTCTGGAAGCTGGCGCAGCCGACTATATCACTAAACCAATCAACCCAAGTATTGTTTTAGCCCGGGTAAAAATCCAGATCGAAGTCAAACAGCAGCGGGACTACCTGCAAAAGCTCTCGACTATTGACTCGCTAACCGGGGTCGCCAATCGACGCTGGTTTGATGATTATTTAGAGCGCGAGTGGCGGCGCTGCCAGCGGGACCAGAAACCGTTGTCATTACTGATGTTCGATATTGATTGCTTCAAACTATACAACGACCACTATGGCCATGTTGCTGGTGATGAGTGCCTGATCAAGGTGGCCCAACTGTTACATGCTGTTCCCCATCGCGGCGGCGACCTGTTGGCCAGAATAGGCGGCGAAGAATTTGCCGCTATCCTCCCGGATACTCCTTTTGAATATCTCGATTTTTTAGCAGAAAAATTCCGCGCCTCAGTCGAAAACGCAGCCCTCCCCCACGATTATTCCCATGCGGCAAAAATTATCACTGTCAGCATCGGTGGCTCAACAATCATCCCGGACAAACAATCGAATCGGGTAGATTTTTTGAAGAAAGCTGATGAACAGCTTTATGTGGCCAAAAAATTGGGGCGGAACCAGTTTTGCCTGAAGACAAGCGCAAGCGAATAGACAGGAGGATTAATCAGGCAGAAATTGTTTCAGACAGCTATCAGGGGAGTGATTCATAGATTGGGACAACCGGTATTTTCGTTTTACTCGCCGAGTCCTTAGATCCTTTGCACCAGTCAATATCGAACTTACAGCAGATCTTCCAGCGATTGCGTAACCCTCTGCTCATTCTAAATACTGAGAACTGCCATCTTTCCCATTTCCGGATCCACAGATTATAATAACCCTGGATCCGTGAGTTCGGGGCGGGAAAAAAGTGTAAGTGCTTGGCCTGAATAAGTGTTTCAAAAAATCTGAGGCGCACCCAAAGGTTCGTCGGTGATTTTTTGAACGCTTAGGCAGGTCAATGACTTGCGCTATTGTCCGGTCAGAACTCACGGATCCAGGATAACCTCAATTAACCCAAAGATGGCAAAAGCTTGAAGAGTTCATCAGCGGATATCGCTCGGCTGAACAAAAAACCCTGAAACTGGTGACAACCCTGTTCTTTAAGAAAGGATAGCTCGGTCTCCTGTTCGATTCCTTCGGCGACTGTCAACAGGTTCAAACTGTTAGCCAAATAGATAATTGTCGACACAATTGCCCGGCTGTCGGCGTGATCCGTGACTTCCATAACAAAGGATCGGTCAATCTTTAGTTCATCAACCGGCAGCTTACGCAAATAACTGAGAGAAGAATAGCCGGTTCCGAAATCATCAATCGACAACTTGACGCCAAGCTCTTTAAGGCTTTTCAGAAGGATGATTTTCTGATCAACGTCTTCCAGCAAAAGACTTTCCGTCAGTTCCAGAGTTAAGTATCTGGTATCAATCCCGCTCGAGATGATAATCTGCCTGGTAGTGGCCATGAAATCTTCATCGGCAAACTGTCTGGCTGACAGATTCACCGACATCGTAACAGGAACCTTCCCGGCCAGATGCCATTCCTGAAGCTGTCTACAGGCTTCAGCCAGACACCATTTGCCGATTGGGATGATCATGCCGGTTTCTTCCGCCAAAGAGATAAAATCATTCGGATAAACCAGCCCCTCATCAGTCTGCATGCGAATGAGGGCCTCAACACCGTTAATCACTCCGGTTATGACGTCGACTTTAGGCTGGTAATGCAGTACAAAATCTTTTCTTCCCAACGCCTTGCGAATGTTTGCTTCCATCTGCAGGCGCTTATCATAAAGCTCGTTGATGGCATCAGAAGAAAATTGAAAGCTGTTTCCACCGCGCTTTTTCACAAAATCTTTCGCACTGGACGACAATTTCAACAAAATCTCGGCATCTTCGCTTTCCGTAGGATAGGTGGCAATTCCAACGCTCGCCGTGACGTAGATCTGTTGGCCGTCAAAGGAAATCGGCCGTTTGATCTCTTTTATAATCCGCTCAGCAATATATGCTGTGCTTTCGGGGTTCTGGATACGGTTTAACAACAGGGAAAAGACCGAACTATCCAGGTAAAATAACTTCAATTCGGTTTCCTCGTCGCCCATTGCGCGGCCAAGAACATCCATATCCCTGACGACCTTCTGAACCCGTTGGGTAACGATATTCAGCACCTCATCACCAGCGGCAATTCCGATGGTGTCATTAATCTTGGCATACTTATCGACTTCGATATTTAACAGAGCCAGTTTTTCATCATGACGCTTGGCCGCCTTTATCGACCATTTCAGCTCCTCTAAAAATAACTGTCGGTTAGGAAGTCTGGTGAGCGGATCATAATAGGCCAATTGATCCTGATAGGCCTTAGCATAAAGGTTATTGCGAACCCGCAATCCCAATTCACTCTGATCGAGTGGTTTTGCCAGAAAATCGGTCGCCCCCAGTTCCAAGGCCTTTATTTTACTGTTTTTATCGGTGGAGGCAGTCAAAACAATGACCGGCAGGTGGTTGAATTTTGGATGGCAACGCAGATCAGACAGGATATCGAACCCGGATACTTCGGGCATGACCAGATCAAGGAATAGGAGATCGGGGCGAGCCTCCTCAATCATCGTCATCGCTTTACGCGAATCGGAAAGGGTAACGAAGTTATGGTAGCCTTCATCTTCAAGAAAAGCCTGAACCACATCTATATTGATCGGTTCGTCATCGACAATCATAATGGTCGCGTTGGTGAGCTTTTGTTGAATTTTATCAATTAGCGTTGAATTCAAAATTATTACCCCCGCCCTCTGGAAAATAATCCTGCCAGGCTGATTTGTATAACTTTATTAATTCTAATAAATTTAACAAATCTTAAGACAATTTGCATCCTTTTTATTGGGCTTTTTGCTGAGGATTTACGATTGTCACTTCTGGCGCAACCAAAGCCTGGGACAACCGCTGAATATCCTTAAAAATTCTGGTGGCCGGTAGGAGCTGATGGCCTTTGGCAAAATTCTCCAGCGTTTCTGCTGGGGTGGTAAATTCATCGTAACCGACGGTTCCGCCAGCCCCCCTTAGCCAATGAGCCAGGTTCGCCAATTCGGAAAAATCTTCCGCCTGCAGCGCGACTTCCATCTGTTGCAGTTTCGTTTCGAGAGTTTCGATAAAGGTGTGAATAATTCGATGCATTCTTTCATTATTGGCCAAGCGTGAAACGATTGGCTTTTGCGCATCAGGCTGAGTATTTAAAGGCCGGGGTGAATCTGTAGCCAATATTGCTTCTGTCACAACGGTTTCCTTTCCTAATGAGGCAGAATCAGCATCACCGGTCACGACAATTCTCGCGGCCAAACTCCGTAACTGTTTAATGGTTTTCTCCGCCAGCTCCCGATTCTGTTCTTTTGCATGATCTTCCAACTCTTGAGAAGGTTCCGTAAACACTTCAAAACCTACCGTGCCTCCAGACCCCTTAAGGGAATGGGCCAAGTCAGCCAATTCAGCATAGTTACCATTGACTGCGGCCTTATCCATCTGATCAAGTAAATCGCTGAGTCGATCGACAAAACGCACGACAATCTTCCTGAACTTTTCTTTACTGACCGGTAGTGTCGAATAAATCGGAGCATTCTCGACCTGCGGCTGAACATCTTCGACCGGTTCGGCGGCCTTAATTTCTGTACTCAATGTCGATAGTTCTGCTTCGGCACGCCTGCCCCCAAGCAGCTTTGCCATCAGGTCCATAAACTGATCAATGTTAATCGGTTTACTACAATAGTCAGAGTAGCCAGCAGCCAGGCAATTTTCCTCGTCACCCTGCATCGCGTTTGCCGTCAAGGCAACAATCGGCATTATCAGCCCCTTAGCGCGCAAGGCTTTGGTCGCTAAATATCCGTCCATCACTGGCATATTCACATCCATCAGGATGACATCATAGGCAGTTTCAATAGCCTTTTCGACCCCGAGCTGACCGTTTTCCGCTTCCTCGACAGTCAGACCGACATCACCCAATAACAACTTGATAAGTTCACGGTTTTCATTGCCATCATCGACAACCAGAACCTTAGCCGGCGGAAACTGCCAGCGTGCGTCAGCCGCGCTTTCCGGTTCCTGTTGCTGCTGATTGATCTCTTCTGGCAACAGAAACTTCACTCCGTCGAGAGCACCAGTCGTCAGGGCAACAGAAAAGGTACTCCCCTGCCCTAGTTTGCTCTGCACCCTGATGCCTCCACCCAACGCCTGAGCAAATCGCTGGCTGATAGCCAAGCCCAGACCAGTACCGCCGAAACGGCGTGAGATGGAATTATCTGCCTGGGTAAAGGGGTCGAAAATTTTCTGCTGAGCTTCTTCGGTCATGCCGATTCCGGTGTCCTTGATGTCGATAATCAACTGCGACTCGGCGGAGTCACCTGCAAGTCGACAGCTGACTTCGACGCCACCTGTGTCGGTAAATTTGATTGAATTGCCGATCAGGTTGAAGGCAATCTGCCGCAAGCGGATCGCG
Organism: uncultured Desulfuromonadales bacterium; assembly: GCA_947259685.1. Next base: position 6,363 of record CAMYNC010000156.1, read on the forward strand.
TCGGTTTCGATCTCCTCCGGGAGTTCGACGGTGACATTGAATCCAAGGGCGATTCCCTTTTCCTCTGCCCTGACCTGTAGCATCTGGATAACCTCGTGGATGATGGGGTAGGGTTTGACCTTCACCTTTTCCACTTCGAGAGCGCCCGATTCAACCTTGGACAGATCGAGGATATCGTTGATCAATTCGAGAAGGTTTTTACCGCTGGAATGAATCGTATTGAGGTATTTAAGACTGTCTTGCTCGTTCTTCACGTAACCACGTTTCAAAATCTCGGTAAAACCGAGAATCGCATTCATCGGCGTCCGAATCTCGTGGCTCATATTGGCCAAAAATGAACTCTTGGCTTTGTTCGCTTCTTCGGCCTCCTGTTTGGAATTGATCAGTTCAAGCTCTTTTTGTTCCAGCTCGGTAATATCATCAAAACTGATCAATACACCTGCATACTTCCCTTTGTCCCCAAGAACGGGTGAACAGTTGGTCTTAAACGTTCGATAGCTGGCATCCGGCAGCTGCAAGCGGACAGTACTATTTCTCCTGACCTCTCCCTGAGCTAGAGCAGCTACCCATGGGCGCTTTGCAACCGCAAGCTTGTTCCCCTCGCTGTCGCTCCAAGGCAATTCTCCCGCACGATAACCGAGCAGTTTATCGGCCGACATCTCGACCATGCTGGAAAAAGCCTGATTGGCCAGCACAATCTGTTCTTTACGATCAAGGATCAGTAACCCTTCAGCCATGGTGTCCAAGGCGGAACGCACCCGTCCGGGAATCGCTTGCGAGGGGTCCAGCTGGCGTAGCACTCTCCCCAGATAGAAATAAAAGATCACAAAGCAGGCACAGCCAACAAACAATACCGCCTGCACCATCGGGTTCCTGAGCAGCCCCCAGATCCCAGGTTCTATCAATGGGCTGAAACGAAGTTCAAGCTGGCCCCATTTTTTATTCCCAGCCCAGATAGGCACTTTGACCTGGGCAATCGAAGAATGTTCACCAGACATCTTTTCCCAACGCTCAGCATGATCGGCCGTGGCAACAAGCAGATTGCCATCATTATGCCGTAGCGCAAGCGACAGCAGATCTTTATTACGTTCTGCCAGAAGTTTGAAATCATCTTTTAAACGTTGCACCTTGGTCGTTTTTACTAATGCGGTGCTGTAGACGGTGATTGTTTCTGCCAACACTGTGCGTCGTGCAACGTCGGCAGAATATTTATCGGGAATAATTTTCAGGAAAAAAGCCATCAGAATCAGGCTGACAATTATCCCGACCAGTCCCAGGGTAATCCGGGCCTTAGCGTTCAGAAAGCGCATCATGCCGAGCCCCCTGCATCTGCCTGTGGTTCGTCATCATCATCATTTGATCCTTCTGCAATGATTTTTTCCAGACTGTCGTCATCATCGTCTTCGTCAGACCTGCGCCCGGCTAAAATGCTCAAGGGATCGGCA
>CAMYNC010000157.1 GCA_947259685.1 uncultured Desulfuromonadales bacterium
TTCTCGACCCCTACAGTGGAAAGCATATGGGGGAGATCACCGAAGCAGCGATTGCCGAGCATGGGATCAGCCGCGAAGCCCAGGACGAATACGCCATCAGTTCCTATAATCGCGCCCAGGCTGCGGTCAAGAGCGGTTTCCACGCCAAAGAGATCGTTCCGGTAGTGAAATCGACCCGTAAAGGGGAGGTCACTGTCGACAGTGATGAGGAGCCCTCCCGGGTCAATTTCGACAAATTCACCGAATTGCGTCCAGCATTCAAAAAAGATGGCACCGTGACTGCCGGAAACGCGTCTACCATCAACGATGGCGCCGCCTTCGCGCTGCTCGCAAGTCGTACCGCTTGTGAAAAATACGGTCTGAAGCCAAGAGCCAAACTGATTGCCTATGCCACCAACAGCCTCCATCCGGATCAGTTCCCGGTCGCCCCGGTCGGCGCCATCGAGCGGGCCTGCACCAAAGCCGGCCTGTCGCTTGAGCAGATCGACCTGTTCGAAATCAATACCGCCTTTTCTGCCGTCGCACTGATGTCGATCAACCGGCTGAAGATCGATCGCGATAAAGTCAACATCAACGGCGGGGCAATCTCTATCGGCCACCCGATCGGCGCCAGCGGCGGTCGCCTGGTCGCCACGCTGCTCAACGGTCTGGAAGAGACCGGCGGGCGATACGGTCTGGCAACCCTCTGCATCGGTGGCGGCGAGGCGGTCTCGGCGATTTTTGAACGGATCTGACATTCACCACACGACACGGTGACGCAGAGGAAAAACGAAATAAGTACCCTCCCCCTTGACGGGGGAGGGGCAGCGCCAAGGTGAATTGTCAACTCTGCCGCCTCACAACTTTTTTCTTGCGATGAAAACACCTATTGCTGCAAAGCAGCAATTGATTCATTATTAGGCTTGGCAAAATCTCAGTAAGGAATTCTCATCACAAGGAGCGACTATGATACGAGCTATCTTTAACCGCAAAGGTGGTGTCGGCAAATCCACTATTTGCTGCAACCTGGCAGCCGTTGCCGCCGTTGAGGGAAAGAAGACGCTGGTGGTTGACCTTGATTCACAATCCAATAGCTCCAGTTATCTGGGCCATGACGGTGAAGACGAGGTGGTGGGCACCGCCGAGTTTTTCAATAGCTCCAGTTATCTGGGCCATGACGGTGAAGACGAGGTGGTGGGCACCGCCGAGTTTTTCGACTCCACAATTAGTTACAGCTTCAGTGATTTCCAACCCGATGACTATGTTCGAAAAACCGCGTTTGAAAATTTATTTATCATTACTGCCAGCCGTGCCCTGATTGACCTTGAATCGAAGCTGGCCTCGCGACATAAAATCTATAAATTGAAAGAGTTTTTACAGAAACTCACCGATATTTATGACGAAATTTATATCGATACCCCGCCGATAATGAATTTTTATTCACTGTCCGCGTTGATCGCCAGCGAGCGCTGTTTGATTCCTTTTGACTGTGACGTATTTTCGCGGGATGCACTTTATGAACTGTTAGATAATATTCAGGAAGTGAAGGAAGACCACAACAGCGATTTGGAAATAGAGGGGATCGTAATCAATCAGTTTTCAGCACAGGCCCGCTTGCCGGGTGAAGCGGTGGACGAACTGATTAAAGAGCAGTTGCCCATTTTGAAACCTTACATTTCCAGTTCGGTAAAAATCAGGGAATCGCACCGCGCGGCAAAGCCCATGGTGTTTATGTTGCCTCGGCATAAAATCAGCCAGGAATTTATCAACCTTTATCTGAACTTAAATACTTCCGCGCCGGAGGTTTCATCTGAAAGCCAGAAAGCTTTAGAGGATGTTGTTTAACTGTAAGCTGGTTTTCATCCGAAAACGGCCCTTTTCCGCAATCTCGGCGTCAATCGACGGCCTTGCTTGTGCGACGTACGGTGTACGTCTCCGCGCAAGGCCTTGATTTCCTTGACCTTGCGAGAAATTGCTCGTTTCCCATATGAAAACTGCGCTAGTTCCATCCCTAGTTTCCGGATGGAAACAAGCTGGCTGATTTTTTTAAGGTGGTCTCTTTATGCCCATATTTCATACTGGCGACCTGGACATCTATTATGAAATCCACGGAAAAGGAACACCGCTTGTCCTGATCCACGGCCTTGGGTCGAGCACCCTTGACTGGGAAAGTCAGGTGGTGTTTCTCTCCAAACACCTTCAAACTGTTACCATTGACCTTCGCGGACACGGGAAGTCGGGCAAACCGCCCGGTCCCTACAGTGTCCCTCTTTTTGCCTCGGATACGGCAAAACTTCTTCAATTCCTGAACCTTCCCCCAGCCCATTTGGCAGGCATTTCCATGGGGGGCATGGTCGCCTTTCAACTCGCCCTTGACGCACCGAAACTTGTAAAAAGTCTGATCATTATCAACAGCGGACCGGAACTCGTGCTCCGCACATTTCAGGAGCGCATGTCCTTTCTTCAGCGAACGCTGATCATCCGTTTTTTGGGAATGGCCCGTATGGCGCAGTTGCTGGCGAAAATTCTCCTTCCCGAACCGCACCAGAAGCCATTGCAGAGGAAACTGGTTCAACGGTGGGCAAAAAACGACAAAAAGGCCTATCTTGCGTCACTTCGTGCCATCATAGGGTGGAGCGTGGCAGACCGCATCAGCACCATCCAATGTCCCACCCTGGTCATTTCCGCCGATAACGATTACACGCCCGTATCATTCAAGGAAGCGTATATATCAAAAATGGCCCATGCAAAACTGGCCGTTATCCGAAACTCAAGGCATCTGTCGCCGGTTGATCAGCCTGAACAGGTGAACGACGCCCTGATGGAGTTTCTCTCTTTTTTATAAGCGTCAACAACCTTTCAGGTGCTGTCAAGCCATAAAGAAGCCGCTAAAACGCTGTCAAGCAATCCGCAGAAAGGGGCAGCGGTAACTCTAATTATTTCCTGCAGTGTATCTTCACCATTCCCACTATTCTCAGAATCCACCCTTCCCCACCGCCAAGGTTCATCTGGTTCCGGATTGAGCCTTTCTTGTTTTTACGGGGGTGAGGCAGATAAATCGATCTTTAACCGATAAGAACTGCTTATCGTGCAGTGAAATAGCAGAATGCCATTTATCCTTTTCTAGGCTATAGTCCTGAAAAACAGGAGTGACTTCAGTGACAGAGAAACAGCAGGCAAACAGCGAAAATAGTGGCGCCAAAATGCCGATGTTCACGGAATCGGTTGCAGCGGGCTTTCCCAGCCCCGCGACCGATTACTGTGAATCCCGCCTTGATTTAAACGACCTCTGCGTAAAGCACCCCGCTGCGACATACTTCGTCCGAGCGCAAGGTGATTCTATGATCGAGGCAGGAATCTTTCCGGGTGATGTGCTGGTTGTGGACCGTTCACTCACCGCCAAGCATGGAGACATTGTGATTGCTGCCCTGAACGGTGAGCTGACGGTCAAGAAGCTCGAAACGAAACCCAAGTTGCGGCTGGTCCCGATGAACAGCAAGTACTCTGCTGTCGAGATCCCCGAGGGGACAGATATTGAGATATTCGGCGTAGCAACAACCGTCGTTCACTCACTAAAAAATCTATGAGCTCAGTCTTTGCCCTGGTTGACTGCAACAACTTTTACGCCAGTTGTGAACGGTTGTTCAGCCCCTCGCTGAAAAATGTCCCGATCATAGTCCTCTCCAATAACGATGGCTGTGTTGTCGCCAGAAGCCCAGAGGTCAAAGCTCTGGGAATCAAGATGGCGGTTCCGGCATTCAAGGTCGAGCAGCTCATCAAGCAGCACAACATCAAAGTTTTTTCCTCCAATTACGCCCTCTACGGCGATATCTCATCACGGGTCATGGCAACCCTGGAATCGCTGGCCCCGCAAATCGAGGTCTATTCGATAGACGAGGCGTTTTTGAACCTGAGAGGTTTTAAGCTCATGGGGTCGTTGGAGGCCTATGCCCAGAAAGTGCGACAGACTGTCGCCCAGCACGTTGGGGTCCCAGTATGTGTCGGCATCGCGCCGACCAAAACCCTGGCAAAACTCGCAAACTATGCATCCAAGAAATATGCGGCGACAATTGGCGTCGTCGATCTGACTGATCCGGAACGGCAACGGAAGTTGATGGGCATCACCCTCGTTGATGAGGTCTGGGGCGTCGGCCGCAAGAGTGCTGAAAAGCTGCATCGACTCGGCATAAAAACCGTGCTCCAGCTAGCTCAGATGGATAAGGACAGAGCGCAGAGGCTCTTCTCGATAGGTATGGTGAAAACCATCGAAGAACTAAACGGCTACGTGCGTTTTTCGGCAGATGATGCCCCAATCACCAAGAAGCAGCTCATGTGCTCCAGATCCTTTGCCGAACGGATGACCGAGTACGAACCGCTGCGTGAAACCATCTGCGAGTTTACCGCAAGAGCCGCAGAACGCCTGAGAGGTGAAGGGCAGGTCTGCAGTGTCGTTAACGTGTCCATCCGCACCAGCATGTTCAACGTGAACGACCCCTGTTATACAAATTCCGCAACCGCCAAACTCTCCAGACCTGCCTCTGACACCAGAACCATTTTAAAGGCTGCAACCGACCTGTTCGATTCGATTTGGAAAGAGGGCTATCGATACGCAAAAGCCGGGGTGATGCTGGGAGATTTCTGTGACAAGGATAAGGTTCAATTAGACTTGTTTGCTGACCCATTAACTCAAACCACCGATGAAGGCCTTATGTCAGTGATCGACAAGATTAATCAAGGGGGCCGTGGGAAAATTTGGTTCGGAGGACAACGACCAAAAGAAGACTCGTTTATGAAGCGAGCGAACCTTTCGCCGGCATATACGACCAGGTGGAAGGATCTGCCTACAGTGAATTGAAGAGCGGTTGGTCAAGAATGGTGATTTGTAGTAATCCAAGCCCTCAGCAATGTTTGTCGCGCTCAATTCCCTCCAGATGAGTATCACTCTCCCCGCATGGCTGGGCAAGGGGTGCCTGGCGAGCGGATTGCGGATGACCTGACGTGGTTGTTAACCATATCCTCCGTGATATACTATGCAAAATCAGGGGCATACAGGACATCAAAGGGGGGAAAGTCTATGACCAAGGCTGATTTGATCGAAAAAGTATACTTGAAGACAGGATTTTCAAAAAAAGAATCCAGCGATATTGTTGAAAGGGTATTCGATCTGATGAAGTCGACCCTGCAAGAGGGAGAAACCATCAAGATTGCAGGATTCGGCAATCTTGTTGTTAAGGAAAAAGCCGCTCGTCGCGGACGCAACCCCCAAACCGGTGACGAAATAGAAATTTCCATTCCCCTCCCTTCCCCCCTGCGATGAGACTATCCATCGAAAAACGCCCAGGGCTCAAGAAAGCCCTGGGCGTTTTTCATGTTTTTCTGGAGGAGTGAGGTGAAGATTAATTCACCGCAGCGTTAAGTTGCTGCCCCGCTTTAAACTTTGCTGCTTTTGAAGCCGGGATTTTGATCGCTGCACCTGTTTGAGGATTTTTCCCGGTCCGCGCTGCACGCTGTGACACGCTGAAAGTCCCAAAGCCGATCAAGGATACTTTATCTCCGGCTTGAAGGGCCTCAGTGATCGACTCAGTGGCAGCCCCCAAAGCCTTAGACGCATCTGCCTTACTCAATCCCGTCTTTGTTGCCATTGCATCGATCAGTTCAGTCTTTGTCATTTTGTTCTCCTTTTGTGTAGGTGTTAACTGGTGAATATTTCAAGTCAGCTTATCCCAAATGATCTTTCCTCTTCTTAATCAAAAGCCATTCTAGCGGTTTTACCCAGTCTCTTTCAATACGGAGAGACCAATAATCAGGCTAGCAACCCCAACTTCTTCACCGGTCATCTCATCACATATCGGCGCCATGGAGCAAACCCCAAATTTTTCTTCTTCCCCCTCTCCCTGTTTTACCTCCATAACATTACCGCAGGAGGAGCAATGTCGTACTCCTAAGAACTCGAAATATTTGTAAATCTAGCAGATATTTTTAGGCCCAATTTATGCATCAATTACGGTTAAATGAAAACCGGGCGACCATTCAAAGTGAAAGCACTAAACATTAAGTTTTTTCACGGAGTTGGGCATGGAAATCTCGGTACAAGATCTGCTACAAAAAACATTTACATTTCCTGGATACGGGCATTTTTGGATTATTCAAAGGGAAGTATGGGAAGAAATTTCAGATCTTAAAAATGGTCGTTCATGGCCTTACTTGATCAAAACTTCCGAAGATCAGGCCCGCCACATTCACTTGCTTATCAATAACTCACCGGCTGCAGCCGCTTTTGTGAAAAAAGCCACGAATTTCTACTATTGATATCTGGAAAAGAATCTGAATTTTCAGTCACTTAATGATACTTTTCCTCTACAAAAGAAAAGGCCGTCACGTAGCTACCCCCCTCCAGGCTGTGACGGTCTTATTATTTTCCCTTTCTACATTCAACAAAATAAGCATTTTGTTGAATGTTGGCCCAATGACCGGCTAGCTGTAAATTTTGACCAACATTTGATACGGGGCTCGGGTATATAAATAATAGTGGAGGGGTATCATGATCCCAAGAATTTGACTTCGGACCTGCCAAGAGCGTTCTTTTAATCCTTAGGCTGAGCAGGATCCGTATTCAGGAACAACTTTCAGTAAAAGCCCAACCGAAAATTTCAATTCGGCTCCCTGATGTTCTGGAAATGGTGACTTGTCGGACACTATTGCCCACCGTCGCAAAATTCCTTTGGTAATATGTGACCCCTTTAGGTACGACAGTTGAGGTAGGTGAATATGTCCGAAGAAGAAGTCGAAGCTCTTTTATGAATTCCATACTATGAGACAGCACTCCCGCCATATCTTCTAAATTTTGACTATGTCGGTACGTCCTATATAGCTACATGGGGGCAATTTAATCATCCAACTGATATCCGGCCAGCTTTGAAGATTTATTTTCTGCCGTCAGTTAGTAATGACATCAGAGCACATTTTTAACCTAGAGAATTGCTTGGAGCTGCCCAAGTGTCCCTCATTAACACCAAACTCCACCGTCCGCAGGTTGCCGACAATTTCGTTTCTCGCCCACAATTGGAGAACCTGTTGGCGCAGTCTGTTCGCAAGCCTATAACATTGGTCACGGCACCGGCTGGTTACGGGAAAAGCTCTCTGGTAAGCCATCAGATGGAGCTTTGTGAGCACCCCAACGCCTGGATATCTCTGGATGAGAACGACAACGATCTGGGCCTGTTTCTAAACTATTTTTTGACTGCGGTTCAAGGCATGTTCCCGGATGCGGTTCGCGAGACCTTTGCCCTGGTCAGCGCACCGAGCCTGCCGACTGTTTCGATGCTGGCGACTAGCCTCATCAACGAGTTGGACAAGATCGACAAATCTTTTGCTTTGGTGTTGGACGATTTCCACTTGATAACAGAACAGCCCGTGCTTGACCTGCTTACGGATCTTCTGCGTTACCCGCCCCGCGCCATGCATCTGGTCATTGCCAGCCGTCAGGAATTACCATTCCCCGTTTCTGCCTATCGTGCAAAGGGCCTATTGTTTGAGATCGGCCTTACAGATTTATGCTTTTCCGAACTGGAGACTTCAGTCTATCTAAAAAAAGCCTTCAACCATGATTTGGACGCTGCGACAGTTGCAGCCATGCAAGAAAAGACTGAGGGGTGGGTGACAGGGTTGCAACTTGCGGTTCTTTCGATGCGCCACCAAATCGAAACATCTGATTTGTTCTTGAGTTCGTCAACCGAGTCTCAGTATGCAAAAGATTATTTTTACAGCGAGGTTTTTGCGGCCCAAACAGCGGAGGTCCAACACTATCTCCTAAGCACAGCTATCCTGGAACGATTCAATGCCCCTCTTTGCGAGGTTGTCTCCATGACCGGTGAAAATCCAGGACCAGGGGCATTGAGTGGTTTGGAGTTTGTTGCTTGGTTGAAAAAAGAAAACCTTTTCTTGATCACCCTCGACACAGAAAACGGCTGGTATCGCTACCATCATCTGTTTAAGTTTTTTTTGAACAACCTGTCGAAGCGACATTACGGCCAAGAAAAGACCAGCCTGCTGCATAGTCGGGCGTGCGATTGGCTAGCCAACAATGATCTGAGAGAAGAAGCCCTCCAACACGCGCTGGCAGCCAGCGACACAAAAAGTGCGGTTAACTTGGTTGCCAGCGCCGGTTTTGAATTGATGGACAGCCAAGATTGGCCACGTTTACACCGCTGGCTATCAATGCTCCCCAATGAGGAGATTGAACAAAACCCTGAACTGCTTATGTTGCGAGCTTGGCTTTTTCATCTTCAATATAACTTGGCGGATATGAGCCTGTACCTGCGAAAGATAGAGGAGTTAAAATCTACCTCGCAGCCAAACATCCAAGCAGGGTTCGAGAATATTCAAGGGCATTACCAGGCCTTATGCGGATATGAAGCCTATATGGAGGCCGATGCACAGAGAGCTTTAAGCCACTCGCAGCAAGCCTGCACGTATCTTCAAAATCAACATAATCGGGCGCGGGTGTTTGCAGAGATATTTCGACTGGGCTCATATCAGATGCTTGGGGATCTTGAAACTGGACTGCCCCTTTATTCAGAGAGTATGAAAGCCTTGGCTTTTGTGGATAATGGTTGCCAAAATCTTTTTTTGGCAAATCTTTGCTTTATTTACTGGATGAACGCAGACTTAATCTCTCTCCGACAAACAGCAGAATGTTCCCTGCTTTCGGACCAGCACAGGCTGCTCCCTGAAACTGCGGCCTTTGGTCATCACTTCTTGGGAATCGCTGCCTACTGTTTGAACGATCTGGACCGTGCTGAAAAAGAGCTTTCCGTCGTGGTTGATGATCTGTCCAGTTACAGTGCCGTAAATTTTGCTTATAGCGCTTTTGTCCTTGCTCTCGTTTATCAAGCCAAACGGAAGCCGGGAAAAGCGAGAGCTTCCTGTGAAGCCGTAATGACTTTTTCGCGCCAAACCAACAATGCTGTTCTGTTGCATTTAGCTCAGGCGTTTTCAGCCGATCTGGCGCTTCGTCAGGGTCGTTTTGCTGAAGCTTTTCAATGGGCAGATCATTTTCGTCTAAAGGGCTTTCTGCCGACATATAGATTCTATCTGCCTCATTTGACACTCGCCAAGATTCTGTTGGCTCAAGATACGATGGACAGTAGACAGCAAGCCGCTGATCTTCTGGATAAGCTCAAGTCTTTTCTGGAGAGGATTCACAATAAAGTCTTTCTGATTGATGTGCTGGCGTTACAGGCCTTACTTAGTGAATCCCAAGGTGAGCATGACGCGGCTCTGGAGAGGTTGACGCAGGCCATTGGTCTGGCTGAACCCGGAGGCTGGGTACGCCCCTTCCTCGACCTGGGTTCTGCAATGTATGATCTTTTAGCTAAATTACACAAAGAACATAGTCAGCAAGGCTATGTTGGGCACCTCCTGGCGGCCTTTAATGGTTCCCATTTAAGGCCGGATAGGCGTTTGTCAGATGCTAAGGCTTTAAAAGTGACTCTGACTAATCGTGAGTTTGATGTCCTCTGCCTGGCAGAAAAGCGTCTGCGTGATAAAGAGATTGCGGAAGAACTCTCAATTTCTTATGAAACTGTAAAAGCCCACATGCGAAATATTCGCAAAAAACTTAATGCTCCCTCGCGCCGGGAAGCAGTTCTAAAGGCCGTTAAACTGAATCTCCTTGTCAGTTAAGTCTCTCTTTTATAGCCCCCCTTTTTTTTCTCGCCTACCTCTTTATTACCCCTTTTCGTGCTATTTCATTTCATTAAGATTACTGGTTAAATTTATTACCTAAGCAGTCATTGAAGCATTGGTGATGCTCTGTGGAATAAACAGTAAAGGTGTAGCGCTCCATCTATGAAGGCTAGTGTTGATGGTCTGTATATGGCTTTGGGTTTTGAAGGCCCGCAGAACAGATAAATCTATCTGCCTTACTTTCAAAGGTTATGAAATTAAAGGAGAAACGATATGAGAAAAATGGGGCTGTTTTTGATCTGTTCTGCGCTGCTGACATGCAGTGCCTGGGCTGCCGATTCGATCGGTGAGCCTGACCGTGTGGAAGGCAAGAAAAACGAGCTAAAAAACGTCTACTTCGGTGAGCAGCACCTGCACACGAGCAATTCGCCGGATGGGTTTGCCGCCGGCAGCCGCCAGACATGGGACGACACCTTCCGTTACGGGAGGGGCGAAGAGGTCGTTCTGCATACAACCGCGACGAAGAACAAGATAAAGCGCAGAACGCCTTACGATTTCATGGCCATCACTGACCATGCGGAGTACTTCGGCGTCATGCCTCGTATGATCGATCCGAAGGACCCGCTATCCAAGTCGGACTTGGCCAAGAGGCTGCAGAAGCAGGATCCAACTGCAGTCATGGATATTCTCCACGACATCCTTACGAGCACGGGGAGACCCGAATTGACCGCTCCCGAATTGCTTAAAGACAACTGGCAGAAATACATCAAGGTCGCCAATAAGTACAATGACCCTGGCAAGTTCACCACCCTGATTGCGTTCGAGTGGACCTCTATTCCTAACGGGCGCAACATGCACCGTAACGTGTTCTTCCGTAACGATACTGGTCCTAGGGCGCCATTCTCTTCGTTTGACTCCATCTATCCCGAGGACCTGTGGACCTACCTGGAGGTGCAACGCAACTCCGGCACCGAGACCTTTGCTATCCCGCACAATGGCAACGTCTCCGATGGCTGGATGTATTCGCCGAATAAATTTCTCGGCGGACCAATGGATGCGCGCTATGCCGCACGGCAACAGGCGAACGAGCCGTTGACCGAGATCATCCAGACCAAGGGAAGCTCTGACACACATCCGGCCATGTCGCCGAACGACGAGTTCGCCGAGTTCGAAATGTTTCCGAACCTGATCAACGTCGGTCAGCCTAGCCAGATTAAATACGGTTACATCCGTCAGGGGCTGGTCGAGGGGATGATCCTTGAGGAGAAGCTCGGCGCCAACCCGTTCAAGATGGGCATCGTCTCCGGTGCCGACAGCCACTCGGGCTATTCCAATAACGAGGAATTCAACTTTCATGGCTCCCACGGCGCATTGGAAGATACGCCGAAGAAGCGCTTGAACCCGGTCGCCGATGCGGCTGGCGACATGCCTTCGCGTCTGGGCAGCGCAGGAGCTACCGCTGTCTGGGCTGAAGAAAACACCCGCGCATCGATCTTTGACGCCATGAAGCGCAAGGAGACCTACGGCACTTCGGGGACCCTGATTCGTCTACGCTTCTTCGGAGGATGGGATTATTCAACGAAACTGGTTAAGGATAAAGACTTCGTCAAAAAGGCTTATAAAAATGGCGTGCCGATGGGCAGCGACCTGCCGAAAAAAGCGAGCAAGGCACCGACCTTCGTGGTCTGGGCGATGAAAGATCCCGAAAGTGGCAACCTCGATCGCATCCAGATCGTCAAGGGCTTCATCAACAAGTGGGGCCGCACCGACGAAAAGGTCTACGACGTTGCCTGGTCGGATGATCGCAAACCGGATGCCAAGACCGGAAAACTGCCTCCGGTGGGGAACACTGTGGATGTCAATACTGCGAAATACACCAACGACATCGGCGATAGCCAACTGTCCGTCGTCTGGACCGATCCGGACTTCGACCCGAAGATTAAGGCTGTTTACTACGTGCGCGTGTTGGAGATTCCGACCCCACGTTGGTCGACTTACGACTCGGTGAAGAGTGGTTTGCCTATCCCGGAAGGCATTCCGACGACCATTCAGGAACGTGCCTGGTCTTCCCCTATCTGGTACACACCTGAGTCGACCAAAACAGCTAAGAAATAAACTGGAGAGTTTACTCCTCACGGGCGACCGTGAGGAGTAAAAGCATGAGGAGTAAAAGCATGAGGAGAGCAGCCATAGGATTATTCGCACTGGGGTCAATGCTTTTTGCAGCCAGCGCTTTTGCTACCGACTCTGCCGGTGAACCGGACCGTAGTGCTGGCAAAAAAAATCCGCTAAATAATGTCTATTTCGGGGAGCAGCACCTGCACACGCAGAACTCTCCGGATGCCTTCGCCATGGGAACCCGCAACACCCCAGACGATGCTTACAATTTTGCCAAGGGCAAAGCGGTGAAAAAGAATACCAGCGGGGAGATGGTGCAGAAGATAACTCCTTATGATTGGGCTGCGGTCACTGATCATGCGGAATACTTTGGTGTTTTTCCGCAGTTTTCGGACCCGAAGTCGGCACTTATGGTGAAGCAAAAAGATAACCCCATGGTCAAGATGATCATGTCTGGCGATGAGAAGAAGGGTGATGAGGCGTTTGGTAAGTTGGCGATCACCCTGACCACCAATCAGCCCGATCCGAATTTCGATGATCCCGAGATTATCAAGTCGGCTTGGCAGAAACACATCGACACGACCAACAAGCATAATGAGCCTGGCAAATTTACGACCCTGATTGCCTTTGAATGGACTTCGATCCCCATCAATCAGAACCTGCACCGTAATGTGTTTTTCCGTGATGATAAAGGTCCGGTGATCCCGTTCTCGGCCTTCGACTCCGACCGGCCAGAGGACCTTTGGACCTACATCGAGACCCAACGCGACATGGGGCACGAATCCTTTGCAATCCCCCATAACGGTAACCTCAGTAACGGCCTGATGTTTGCTCCGAGAACCTCTGAAGGCCAGCCGATTGACGCCCGTTATGCGAAGCGACGGGCAAGTATCGAGGTGGCGACGGAAATCATTCAGGTCAAGGGGCAGTCGGATACGCACCCAGCTCTGTCGCCAAACGACGAGTTTGCCGGCTTTGAAAAGCAGTACGGGAATTTGATAGGCACTAACCCACCGGTGTTGAGTCGAGTTAACTACGGTTACGTGCGCGAGGCGTTGATCAACGGCGTCGGATACCAGGAATTCCTGGGTGTTAACCCTTTCAAGTACGGAATCGTTTCAGGTGCTGATGCGCACACCTCGTTTTCGGACAACGAAGAGAATAACTACACCGGCGCCCACGGCGCAGTTGATGCGACCCCTCAAAAGCGTTTGTCGGGTGCTGGCCAAACCGCTGGTGAAGCAGCTATGAATTTCGGTACACCAGGTGCCACCGGTGTCTGGGCTCCAGAGAATACCCGTGAAGCCATCTTTGACGCGATTACGCGCAAAGAGACCTTCGGCACCTCCGGTCCGTTGATGCGTGTGCGTTTCTTCGGTGGCTGGGAGTATCCTAAAGACCTGGTCAAAGACAAAAGCTTCGTCGAGAAAGCCTATAAAGGTGGCGTGCCGATGGGACAGGACCTGCCGAAAAAGCCAGCCAACGCTAAGGCACCGACCTTTGCTGTCTGGGCACTCAAGGATCCGAACAGTGGCAACCTTGACCGGGTTCAGATTATTAAGGGCTGGTACATCAACGGCTACCCACAGGAAAAAGTCTATGACGTTGCCTGGTCGGACAACCGAAAGCCAGACCCGAAGACCGGCAAGTTGCCGCCGGTTGGAAATACGGTAAACATCAAGGAAGCAACTTACACCAACGATATCGGTGACACACAGTTGAGTGCTGTCTGGACCGACCCTGATTTCAAACCTGAGCAGCATGCGGTCTATTACGTGCGAGTCCTAGAAATTCCAACCCCGCGCTGGTCAACTTACGACGCCAAGGCGTTGGGGATTGATCCTCCCGCAGGTGTTGACGCGACGATCCAGGAACGTGCTTGGGCTTCACCAATCTGGTACACGCCGGATCCGAAACTGGTAAAAAAAGCCCCGGCCTACCCGCATCTGCGACAGGTATTCAATTAAGCGATGACCATCTCGGGCTCAGGTCTCAAGGACCTGAGCCCACATGTTTAGCATTAACTCTGCAGAGCGAGATAAACTATGAAGTTTGTTCGTGAACCACTGGTTCATTTTCTGATTATCGGCGCGGTCCTCTTTGTCCTTTACGGCCTTTGGGGTCAGCAGGACGCCGAAGAGAATGAACGGACCATCACCATCACCACC
Source organism: uncultured Desulfuromonadales bacterium (assembly GCA_947259685.1). Next base: position 13,953 of record CAMYNC010000157.1, read on the forward strand.
GGTGAGGTCGCCTGGCTGGCCGATGCCTGGGAAAAGCGCTGGAACCGGCCACCGACCGCAGAGGAAAAACAGGGCCTTGTCGATCAATATCTTCGCGAGATGATCCTCTATCGGGAAGCGGTTGCCATGGGCCTTGATCGCGACGACTCCGTTATCCGCCGCCGGTTAGCGCAAAAGCTCGAATTTCTCTCGCAGGATTTGATCACTCCACAGCCTCCCACAGATGAGGAGCTTCAAGCCTATTTTGCAGAGCACATGGATCGCTATGAGATCCCCGCGCTCATCACCATGACCCATGTCTTTATCGACCCGGACCTGCGCGGTGACAAAACTCTTAAAGATGCCGAGGTCATCAAAACACAACTGATACAACTGAATGAACCTCCCCAGGACGCACAGTCCTTTGGGGACACTTTCATGTTGCAAAGCTATTACCCGGAACGCTCCGAGGCAGAGCTGTTGAAACTCTTCGGCAGCGGCTTTGCAAAATCGGTGTTTGAACTAGAGCCGCAGCAGTGGCACGGCCCGGTGCTGTCCGGTTACGGCACCCAC
>CAMYNC010000158.1 GCA_947259685.1 uncultured Desulfuromonadales bacterium
ATCTTCGAATTTCTGTTGCCCTACCGGTGCGGTCATAGCGATCTTTTCACTCGGCTCCTGGGAGACCGGCGCAGTCATGGCGATTTTTGTTTGCGACCTATTGTCGCCGGAGAGGTAACGAAACAGTCGCCGGAACGCGCTGCTTCCAGCCGCTTCAAAATCACCAGCAACGAACGTCTCGGCGAGGATATGTGGAGCATAATCGCGAATTTCAAAAGAGACTTCGGTTTTGACAACTTTATATTGGGCTTCTTCGATGGCCATAGTATTAAATGATCCTGAAAATACGATGATCAAAGTGAGGATAATCAGTGGGGTTCGCTGCCTCATTATCTGCCTCTCATGCCCTTTATTATCTGATACAGTGGATCTATAGGATCATGACTTTAAGCTTAGCAGCTTTTGAATATAGGAACTAATCGACAGTCAACCGTCCGGATCAACCGATTTTGAGGCCCGCTCGCCCGAAACCTTCACCTGATCGAGCAGCCCAACTTCCCACCTGGCTGGAATCGAATAGTTTTTTCCTCCAGGATCGTCTCTGAAGTGAGATCATAAATGGACCTTTCGCTAAGTTGCTCAAATTACATCAGTGCGAAAGGGCCGCTTTGAGTGTTTCAAAAAGAAGAAGTGAGATTTAAGCCCATTGACGCAATAAATTAGAATAATCCGAAGCGCTTTTTCTTTTTTTCGACGTCTTTTTCTAATTTTCCGACGACCGGAAAACGCTCAATGACAGACCGAACGTGGGGGGCAGATTTCAAGGCTTCGGTCAGATCCTGCCCGGCTTGATGGGCTCCTTCGTGATTGCCATCGACCCAACGCGGACTTTCAGTGACATCATAAATGGTCCCACTGACGGCGACATATGCTGCCTGACCTTCACGGCCATCAAACTTGGCTAATTCTGCTGCTGTCATTTATACCTCCAGGCTCAAATTGTTCATCTGAATGATTGAAAAGATTTAGCCACGCAAGCGGTTTCCTTATTCATTAAACAGCTGCTGGCATTCCGTCAAGTCTATTTTCCAATATATTACTGCGCTGCATATGTTTTTCAAGATTTTGCGAGATGAAATTCGATAAAATCTATGGTTCTGATTGATGGTCAACGGGTCGAATCGACCGATTTTGAGGCTACACCAAGCAATACTGCCAACCGATCAAGCTGGCTAGCTCCCTACCAGGCTGTAATCACAACACTATTTCCACCAAAACCGTTTCAAGAGCCCGTATCAAAAAGGCCTTTTCGCTAAGTTGCCGAAATCACAGCGAGGCGAAAGGGCCGATTTTGATGTTTCATAATGGAGAAGTGAGATTTAAGTCACTATATTCGAGACAAAAAACACCCTGCGATGATTTGTTGCGTTATGCGCCTATTTGCAATAAAATCATGAACAGGAGGTGACTTATGGCGCAATCAGTAAGAATCAATGATGAGTTGGTTAAGTCTGCAAAAACTGTCGCAATGGCTGAGCATAGATCCTTAGCGGGTCAAGTTGAACATTGGGCCTCGATAGGCCGTGCGGCTGAAGAAAATCCTGATCTTCCATTTTCAGTGCTTCGTGAAATTCTCCGAGCCAAAGCAGAGGCGAATGCCGGCATGATTGAAGAATATGTCTTTGGCGAGGGCGAATAATGCGGAAAGTTTTGCAAACCCGCACGTTTGCCAACAACAAGAAAAAACTAAATAAAAATCAAATCAAGGAACTTGATAGAGTAGTTAGGGAGATCCTTGAAAATCCTGAGGTCGGTGAGCAAAAGAAAGGCGACCTTCAGGGTGTATATGTTTATAAATGCAAAATCACAAAAAAACTTTTTCTTATTGCTTATCAGTTTGACAACACCACCTTGACTCTGCTCATGGTCGGGCCGCATGAAAACTTTTACAGGGATCTTAAAAAGCAAGTCTGATTACCCCGAAATCACTAGTTATGTGACCGGCTTTTATTGGTGTTTTTTAGTGCTTAGGCGATTGCCATGATTGAATAAACTTTGCAGCTTCTTTAGCAAAGTCAGCCACATTATAAAGCTCCTCCATTTCCAATAAGTAGTCAATATCATCCTTTTCGATATGACAAAGACAAGCATAGTCGGAACCTACCTGAACACTAAGTGAATTTTCGAGGGACACTTCACTATCCATAACTTTCGGACTTTTTGATTCCTCGTAACCGACCACTGTTACCCCTGCTCGCTCAAGCTCTTGTGCCATTTTTTTTACAGATAACATAAATGCAATTCTGCTTTCTTTGGAATTTGTTAAATGTCTTTGTGCGGGCTAGAAAGTTGATCTGTTAACGTGCCTGTCCGAGTTTGATCGTTGCAGAAACTCCTGTCAATGCAAAGCGTCTTTATGCTTTTTGTCTTGAATTTTTCTGTCTGTGATTCAGGAGTCGTTATAATCACCCCGGTTATCGGATTCTTTCCGGTTCGAGCTGAGCGTGTCGATACGCAAAAGTACCACATTCGAAATACAGAAATGAAAAAGCCCCGGACCTCACCGGGGTTTACCTTTGTCACTAGTTTTGAAAATAGGCATTTAGGCTTTGACGATCGTTCACATAAGTAAAAACCTGATTTTTGACAGGCCAAATATATACATCATGTCCTAAGGTAAAGCAGGGTTACATTATCGGACAACTAACAAGAAAGTCTCGACCCGCTACACGAAAGCACCACATGGGCAGGGTTACACATTTGACAATGGGCTCTTCTCGGCTATCTTATGACGATAGTCATTTTTGTATAACACCGTTTTAAGGGAGGCGCCTATGCCACAAGAAATGAAGCATCAAGAAGCTCTCAAGATTGCTGTCGAAACCGAAAAAGGACTGATCTGTTTCTATCGCCGTGCGGCTGAGATGGCAACTGACGAAGGCGCCAAATCAGTCTTTACCCGCCTAGCCAAAGACAAGGAAGAGCATGCCCATAATTTTTTCCGTCATTATCGCGGTGATGACTTCGGCACCTTCGAAGACTTCATCAACCAATCCTGCACCTTGAATGCGGCGGTGCTCAAAGAGTTGAACGGGCTAGAAGATATCAGTGTCAAGGAGCGTCGGGCACGGGAAATAGCTATGGAAAAAGAGCTGAAGTTGGAAAAGTCGCTGCTCAATACTGCCCGGCAGATCATCGACCCGGGGGTTCGGACAGTTTTTACGCAGATGGCGAAAGAGACCCGCAACCATTATCAAATTATCGAGTCGGAGTATGCCCACCGGATGGGGATGCCGCATGAGACAGACATCGATACATACGTCAGGGAATAGGAATTTATGCTCAGAATTATTTTTATGGGGTGATTGCAACCCTCGCCCTTAATGGGGAGATTATTGTCGGGACATTTGAAAGTATAATGCCCCGGATCGATGACGATCTGGGGCATCTACAATTACTGCCAGCGGGCCATAAGTAACAAGTTTTGAGACTCACTTGCTGCCACGAAGTCCCCTACCGAGACCCATATAATTTTATGAGCGTCTTTAATTTTCCTCGGCGGGAACAATTCACACAAAGTGTTTTACAGGCCAGCTTCAGGAGGAAGTGGATTCGTCATGATCGGCCAGCTCTTCGCGAATATAACGTTTAACATACTCTTGACTCTTCACGCAGGTTTTACTCAACCAGAAGATTAGCAAAACTCCGCACGCTAGGACGAAGAAACGCAGCTCCGGTAGCGCCAGCGCTAGTAGCAGGGTGACCGGCACGATGAACGCCAGCCCCCATATGCCACGCCAGCGTAATTTCTCCAGGAGAGCCTGAGCGTCAGCCCGGTTATTCAGGTTGGCTTTTTGTAACGAGAGGCATAATGATTCGTAATTCCGCTGGTGCTTGTCCTGCATTCGTCCGAATGGGTCGTTGAGATTCATGGGTTCATTTCTGTCGATGGTTTAAGGATTACTATTTCCAGTATCTCTGACGGTTTTGACTTTGTCAAAGCAAACCGTAACAACGCGACCTGGCAGATTTCTGGATTTCATAGGCAGTATTTTCGAGCTTCGGACGAGTCTGTCTCGAAATTGAAATTCACGATTATTGAGGCAGAACCACCTTGTGCCATGGAAAGAATGTGAAAATTTCAGGGACGTTTCGCCTCTTGTATCACTTTCATTCGCGCATTTTCACTTTCTGTTTCTGCTAAACATGTTGCGGATTTAGGGTAAAATCAAAGCAGGTGTTGATAAATTCATCACCTGCTTTTCTTTCCTGCGGATGGCAGAGACAGGATTTTCCCCGACCTTCAAATATGACGATGAAGCACAATGACCAGCGCACCATAGGCCTGTTCGGCGCAACCGGGGTCGGCATCGGCGCGATTGTCGGCGGTGGCATCCTGGCGTTGGCCGGGGTCGCTTTTGCCACGGCCGGCCCGGCAGCGATTATCGCTTTTTCTCTGAACGGCGTCATCGCCCTGCTGACGGCCCTCAGCTTTGCCGAAATGGCCAGCTCTTTCCCCGAATCCGGGGGCACCTACACCTTTGCCAAAAAAGTTCTTTCGGTCCGCTCGGCCTTCATGATCGGCTGGATTGCCTGGTTTGCCTCGATTATGGCCGGGGCTCTGTATTCCCTCGGGTTCGCCGCTTACGTGTCGCTGGCGTTGGCCAACCTGTGGCCAGGAATTGCCGAGCAGATTGCCGGTCGTGGAGTCCATCTGCTGATAGCGACACTGCCGATTCTGGTTTACGCCGCGCTGCTCTGCCGGCGTAGCGGCGGAGGTGGCCAGCTGGCAAACATCGGCAAGATGGCCCTGTTCATCATTCTGATCCTGGGAGGTATCTGGGCGATTGGTGGCCGGCCCGCGGGATCCGTCAGCTCGACTTTGTCCCCCTTCTTCCCGTCCGGTGGCCTCGGGGTACTGCAGGCGATGGGCTATACATTTATCACCCTGCAGGGCTTCGACCTGATCGCCGCCGTCGGCGGGGAAATACGTCAGCCGGAGCGCAACATTCCGCGCGCCATGCTCTTGTCGCTCGGCGCCGCGCTGGCGATTTACCTGCCATTACTGTTCATCGTTGTGACCGTCGGTGTGCCGGCTGGTCAATCGATTGTCGAATTCAGCCGCGCCAACCCGGACGGCCTGCTGGCGTTGGCTGCGCGGAACTATCTGGGCACCGCCGGGTTCTGGCTGGTGATCGGCGGCGCCCTGCTGGCGATGCTTTCGGCCCTGTATGCCAACCTGTTTGCCGCTTCGCGCATGGCTTTGGCGATGGCCCGCGACCGGACCCTGCCGCACCAGTTCGGCTTTGTCCATGAAACGCGCAATACGCCGATCAGTGCAGTTCTGGCGAGTGGTCTGCCGATGCTGGCGCTAATCCTGTTGCTCTCCGACGTGGCTGCTGCCGGGGCCGCCGCCAGTCTGATTTTTCTGCTGACATTCGCCCTGGTTCACTGGACAGCGATCCTGACCCGCCGCAGAGCCGGCAATCACCGGCCTCCATTCCGCCTGCCTTTCTTTCCGCTGATTCCGGTCATCGGCGGTATCGCCTGTGCTTTACTGATGTTGTTTCAGGGCATCGCGGTCCCTGAGGCCGGGCTGATTACCGGTGGCTGGCTGGCGATCGGTGGTCTCCTGTATCTGACGTTGTTTGCCCGCAAGGCGCACGTGGTCGATGCTGCTGCCGAAGGGATGGATCCGCACCTGACCCGTTTGCGCGGCCGCAGCCCGCTGGTGTTGGTACCGATCGCCAACCCGGCCAGTGCCAAGGGACTGATGATGGTCGCCAACGCCCTGGCACCACCCGGGGTCGGCCGGGCAATGATGCTGTCGGTGGTCAGTCCCGACGCCCTTGCCGACGGCCGTTCTTTACAGGACTTTCAGGCGGTACTTGGTGAAATCCTCGATACTTCGCTGGAAACCGGCTTTACACCTGAAGCCCTGACCACCGTGGCCCGTCGGCCGCGTCAGGAGATCAGCCGGGTTGCCAGACTGCATCGCTGCGAAAGCCTGCTGCTGGGATTGGGGGAATTCGAGACCGAGCAGAGCGCCGGCTATATCGAAAAAATCTTGCGGAGCGTCGATTGCGACGTGGTCGTACTGCGGGCCCCGCAAGGCTGGCAACTGACGGATGTAAAACGGATTCTGCTGCCGGTCGGGGGGCATTCCGATCAGAGCAAGCTGCGCGCCAGACTGCTTGCCAATCTCTGTCGTTCCGGAGTGGAACAGATCACCTACCTGCGCACCGTTGCCACCGGTGCCTCCGATCGGGTCCGGAAGCAAGCCGAACGGGAAGTTGCCTTGCTGGCGAGGGACGAAGCACCGCGTGTTTGCCGACAATTGATCGTTGAAGCGGAGGATATTGTCGGCGCCGTTTGCGCTCAGGCCGGCGACCATGACCTGATGATTCTCGGTCTCCAGCATCTCGGCCGCAGGCAACGGCGGATCGGCAGAATTCCCCTGGAGATTGCCAAACGGAGTCAGTGTCCGCTGATTTTTATCGGTGAGCCCGGACCGACTTTTGGTAAGTGAGAGCTGAGGTGACCAACCGCAATAAAATAATCTTATATACTTGAAGAACCTGCCAACCAGAAGGGATGATCAGTATGGAATCGATCCGCGAGATGTTCCGTATCGGCACCGGCCCCTCCAGCAGCCACACGATGGCGCCACGCAAAGCGGCGGAAATCTTTTTGCAACGACACCCGGGAAGGTCAAGGAAGGTCGAGGGGAAGTTGTTGCGAAGCCAATCACGGTAGCAATGTCGGAATCCACAGGAAATTTCCCAGCTCAAACAATTGGAACGCTGGCAGCAGATTAGTAAAACTCAGCAGTTGTGACAGTAGAATTCGGCCATAGCCACTTTTCCAGATCGGGGTGAGTTTCGAAAGTCCCTCCCATGCCCTGGATGTCTCAATTATATTGATTTGATGGGCAGGATTTTCTTGCCTTGGCAGGTCGTCTCATAATGTGAAAGTTACGAATTTTGAGGCAAGAGAGGACTCACTATTGACAAATTACTTCGCCCAAGGGAGAATGCGCATACAGTGCGCATGGAGGTTTTATGGGAAATACTGCTCGCAAACAATCTGCAAACCTGAGTATCAGAAGTGACCTGCTAAATCGCGCCAAACAGCGCAATATCAATCTGTCAAAAACACTGGAAGAGAGCTTGGAACAGCTCCTAAAAGCCCGTGATCGTGAAGAATGGCTAAAGGACAACCGTGAAGCAATCGAGGCCGCAAATAACTATGTGGAAGGCAAGGGGCTTTGGAGTGATGGGTTGCGACAGTTCTGATGGCTAAATTCGATATCTACAAATCGCCATCTGACGGTGCTGCATTTCTACTCGATTTGCAAGACGACATCCTCGACGATCTTTCGACGCGGGTTGTTGCACCATTGATTTTGAGTGACGAAGTCCCAAACCGAATGAAAATCCTTAACCCTTTGATCTCCGTAGAGGGCAACGAATACCTGCTGATGACTCACCTGCTGGCTGCGATTCCCGCTTCTTCGCTGAAGGGGAAAATCAGCTCCGCCCTGGCGCAGCGCGACGAGATTATCGCCTCGCTGGATTTCCTTTTTACTGGAATTTAAATTCATAAGTTTAGAGACAAAAATCGGGGCCACTTCTGCTTCAGCCTTACTCCTTAAACATCTCATAACTTTATAACTTTTCATGTCTCATCGGATGTGATATTTTGAGTACAGTGAATACAATTATTCAAAGGGAGATTGCCATGGCTACATCGATCCGCCTAGAACCAGAAGTGGAGAAAAGACTAGATTTCCTTGCAAGGCAAACCGGTCGTACCAAAGCATTCTATCTCCGTGAACTGATCACCCGTGGAATGGAAGATCTGGAAGATTATTACCTGGCAGCCGATGTTCTGGAAAGAGTTCGCAAGGGTGAGGAAGAGATCCTTTCGTCCAACGACGTGAGGAGGTCTCTTGACTTGGACAATTGAGTACACCAGAACAGCAGAAACTCAGCTTCGTAAGTTAGACCGACAGATTGCCAGGCGCATCCTTGATTATCTGGATAACAAAATAGCTCCACTTGAGAACCCACGTTCTCGTGGAAAAGCCCTGGTGGGCCCTCTTGGGGAACTGTGGCGCTATAGAATCGGGGACTATCCGGTGATTTGCGAAATCCAGGATAATGTTATGCGAATTCTGGTTGTAGAGGCAGGCCACCGCAAACAAATATACAAATAGAAAGATGCCTCAATGTTTAATCATAAGTTTTGAGACAGCTGTTCGGCGTTTGGAAAATGAGGAGGGTTAGAAAACCAAGCTATGGTGTGAAACGGCTCAATGAATAGATCCCTGCTTACTGATCCGCGCGCTTTTTTCGCTGCGGATTTTATCGATGGAGATTTCAAGATGATCGAGGATAATGCCGGTGTACCTTTGAAGGTTATCGTGGATATATGTTCTGAGTTCATGTAATCCACCGGCCAGTTTCTTCCCATAGGGGACACCGACAGAGAGATCGATGCGATATCCCAACTTGGACTTTTTGACTTTAATCTTGAGCACGTGAACGTCAGGGTCATATTCATCAATGCAGTGAAGGATCATTTCGGTGAGTGCGGCTTCAGAGATGGATACCTTACCGGTGGTTTTGCCCTTGGTTTGGAAATTAGGCTGAACAATTGACTTGTCAAAAAAACGGACCTTTTCCCCCTCATCAGGCCCTCGATTCCCCCTGAAAAAAATACGGATTGAATCAGAAAGGATCTGCGAATAGTCACGCTTAATTTCTATGGCAGGTACGGGAATAACGTGTTTGCCTTCTGCTGTGCGCGACTTAATCGCATTATTGATCTCTTTTTTGCTGGCAATCTCCTCAATATTGATAACTTGACTGATGGGGGGAAGTCCCAGTTCTTCAGTAACGCGAACGACCATTTTTTCGGAAGTACCAAGTAACAGAATTTTTTTTACTTTATGTTTCTGAATGGCATCGACCACTACTCTGCGATGAATAGGGTCTGAGAAAATTGCGGTTTTGATGGCGGTGAGGTAGTGTTTTTCCTTTTTAGCGGACCTCCCGGCGACAATGCTGGTTTCGTGAATGAGTAGACCGTCGTCGATAATGTAGGAAATACCTAACTTTTCCGCCAATAGCCTTGCACGGAAACTCTTTCCTGTCCCGCTTTTGCCGACAAGAGCATAAACCGTGACCCCTTGGAGACGTCCCTTGACCTTGTGAAAAAAATTAGAGATATCCTTGCCAGTGATATATATCCACCGGTGTTGGACTTTTCTGGTTTTTTCAGCTGCAACAGTCATCGTATCAAAACCAGCTCGGGTTATGTTGCGAGAAGTGAAAAACTAGAGAGGGTATCAATAACCATGCATGATATGCATGTAAGGGATACCTGTCAAGGAGGAGTCAAAACAGGGCTAGAAACTTCATACTGGGGGCTCCTTATCTCGTGTATATGGAATTTCCAGGTGGGATTTCGGCGATTGTCTCAAAAGTGGAATTTACAATTTTGGAGACGGGATTTTGCCGAAAATGAAAAGGCCCCGATCCAAAAGATCGAGACCTTGGTGTTAGTTCTCTGGTGACTTATAGGGTTTTTCTACAGCCTCAATAGCTGATTTCTACAAATATTTTCCCTGCTTCATCTGCGAAAATCTAAACTACTCTTTGAAACGGGCGGTCCTGCAGTTTCTTCCGGGTTCCGAATTTCCTGGCCCGCCGCTTCCAACCAAATTGGCCTATAAAGGTGTACATCCAATGGGGAATGATGGGTTTGGCCATGAGCTCCACCGCCTTTTCCGGCACCGCCTCGCCCGTAGCGAGCGCCTCAGCCGCAAGATCGAGGGCTCTGGTGGCATTCCGTGCCCTCCCGCCCGCTTCACCCAAAGGCTGGCCGTCCAGGGCTTCGCCGCCACCAAGCGACAGGCCTCCAGACCATGAAAAAACGGCATCCCAGGCAAAGAGACGACAGATGTCCAGCGCCGTGTTGTTATGGTGCGCCTCGGGGAATCCACAGTTTGCGATCGCCAACAACCGCTGCTGCCTATTTCCCCTGCCCAGCCGATGTTTGGCCACAAGTTCCAGGGCCTTGGTGACTGAGGCAGGCAGACTGTCGATGTAGGTGGGAAATGCAAGCACCACAATGTCGACTTGATCGGTCGCGGCGAGCAGCTTGTTGCGCCCTTTTTCGGTCCTAAACGACTTATGAATCAACTGAGCCTCGGTTTGGTAACCCTGCTCGCCCAGTCGCTCAAGAAGATAGCCGCCGAGCGCCCCGGAAGTGCTTCTGGGCTGTTTGCCACTGCCGATCAACAAAAGAACCTGTCCGCGTGTCTTCATTATGCCACCTCCAACTGATTGAAAAGTTCCTGAATATCCTCGCACAGCCCATCACCTCTCCCGGCGTCGGGCAGCACCTTACTGACATGAGCAGGAGCATGCCAGTTGGTCGCATTTCGCTCGACCAGGGTGGTGAAGACCCGCTCGCTCTCGACATTTTCACGCGGTAGCAGCCCTACTCCCATAAGACGAGGATACTGCTCGTAACGTGGTCGATGATGGACTTCTCCTCCGACTTTCATGAAAAAGGGGGACAGGATGCAGATGATTCGATCCAGGGCTTTTTTGAGTTCCGATGAGTAACCGCCGAAAGTTACCGGCGTAAGAAAAATGACCAGGTCACTCTGGATGATTGCCTTAGCAATCTCCTGACCTGCATCCGGGATAACACAAACTCCGGGGGTCTGCATCCAGCAGCCGAAGCAGCCCGTGCAGTACTTGATATCCAGGCGGTTCAACAGGAAAGGTTCAACATCCCAGCGCCGTCTCTTGAGTTCCCCCATAAGAACTTCCTGCACCCGGTCCAGCGACTGGTCGCCGGGTAATGCACCGTTCAGGATGACTGTTTTCACGTTGGTTTCTCCTTTCAATGTAGCCTTTTTGAATTGGACCGGCCTTCCGCAGCTCAGGCGGACCTTACCAGAACATCACCAGAATCGATTTGATGACCTGACAGATGCTCCCCTCCCCCAACCCGGGTGAAAAAGAAGAATACGGAAACTTTCCCACCCTGGTCCGAAACCGTTGTCCAGGGCTCCCAGCCCCCCGACAGTTAAACACTTTGCTATTCCATGCGTTTGCTTGGGTGAAATCTTTACTGCCTGACCGAAGAGTGAACATGCCAAATCTCCTTTCATTTTTTTATTTGCATGTTTCGAGGGGCACCGAAGTCTGATCAAGTTTTCCAATTAGATACAAAGGCCCAATGTTGGCAGCGACAACATCGAGCCTCAATATAGCGACGGATGTTGACATTGTCAACACTGAATGCTAATTTTTTTCAACTGGAGAAAGGATTGATTCGAATGAAATCGAAAAATACATATCATCACGGAGACTTGAGGAATGCTCTGCTGCAGGCCGGGGAACGGCTGCTGGCCAAAGAGGGAGTGGTCGGCCTGAGTCTGCGCAAGGTGGCCCAAGAGGCCGGAGTAAGCCATTCTGCACATAGCCGACATTTTCGCGACAAGAGGGCGCTGTTGTCAGCAATAGCCCAGGCTGGCTTTGAACGTCTGGCCGAGGCCATGGATAAAGCAGAGAAGCAGCACCCCGACGATCCCGCCAAGCAACTGCGGGCAGCCGGAATTGGCTACGTGACCCTCGCCGTGGACAATCCTGAAACCGCCAACCTCATGTTCGGCGGCGCCATCAAACCTGACGAGAAGGACGCAGAATTAATGGAGGCCGGGGACAAGGCATTTCAGGGATTGGTGCAAATCATTGAAAATGGGCAGCAGGCTGGAATCTACAAGGAGCGGAAAACTATGGAACTGGCCCTCACGGCCTGGTCATCGTCCCATGGGCTGGCCTTGTTGATCACGGCAGGCAAGCTCAAGGATACCGCATCTTCCGAAGACCAGGTGACCCAATTGGCTGCCTCGGTATGCGAGATCTTGGAACGGGGGATGTTGAAATAACGCCTTAATCCACAATTTTTGAGACGCCTTTTCGACAACACAAAAGCTCTACCCTGGGATTTCCAGATTGGGGCTTTTGTGTGCTGGGAATGGTGAGCTCCGGGACCGATCCCGAAAATTTCCGTACCTGGCTTCATCCGAGTCGACTACTCGCCACCTTGTTTCGTCGGTGGGGAATGTTCGAGATCAACCTCGGCATTCAGACGGTGTAATACAGCTAAAATTTTGTCCAGAATATCTGGTGGACCACCGCCCATATTTTCCTCTTCAGCAACTTCCAACTCACGGGCATCATACTCCCAGCGGCGTAAAATTTTGATTTTTTGCTCCCGAGTCAGAGACTGTTCGTCAAATACGTCATCTGGGGATGTAAACACGCTCTCTGGATCAAGCATTGCCTTTTCAATATCCATAGCTTCCCTCTACGAAAATCCACCAAGCATTTACCCATGGCCGCCGAAAGCATCCTTGAGTGGCGAAGTATTATGCACAGTGGACTTTCAGGCAGTTATTTCCCAACTGATGACATCCACAGGGCAGACGCTGTCACAGGAACCGCAATCAGTACAGATATCCTTGTCGACCACATGGACGTCTCCCTGCTCGCTGATAGCATCAACGGGACAAACCTCTGCGCAAGGCCCCACAAAAAAAACAGCCTTCATCAATCCAATGGGATTCCATCTGCTCTGTCCCTTTGCTAGTTGCTTTTTCTGAACAATAGCAGGGATATTTGACTATGCAACATCTCATAACATTGGATTAGTTCGGCAATATCCCCTCGATTTTCCCCTCCGGATCGACTGTTCAGTGTCGATCCGGCAGGCTGATACACCCATCACCCGGCCAATCACCCGAAATCAATCAGCTATTTTGACGGAAAAATCTCGAATGTCGTATCAAAACTGGCGGGGCCGATAAGTGGCTGAAAGCAGAGGAGACAAAAAAGCCGATTTCACTCTCGGAAAGTCGGCGATTTTTGCGAATTCACAACTTTTAAAACTAGAAAATGTCTACTCTTCTAATCGCGATCCAGTTGCTTATACTGCCGGTCTCAAGCAACTTGTATCCACCGGGCCATGAGGTAGAATAACAGTGCATTTTTCAGAGCAGTAAAAGGGTGGCTTGCACATGAAAGGACTTATACTCCGATGGCTCATTCTTTCTGTTGCTATTATGGTGTCTGCCCATCTCTTTGCGGGTATTCATGTTGATGGTTACGGGACAGCCCTCTTTGCCGCCCTGGTGCTGGGGATTCTCAATGCATTTTTCCGACCGATCCTGTTCATTCTGACCCTTCCGATCAATGTATTAACCCTCGGCTTGTTTACTTTTGTGATCAATGCCGTGTTGTTGCTGATGACTTCGGGAATTACTGGGGGCCTCGTAGTGGACGGATTCGGCTCCGCCTTGTTCGGATCGTTGATTATCAGCCTCGTCAGCCTGCTGCTTAGTTCATTTATCAGCGATCGGGGACGGGTTGAATCAATCGACATCGAACTACGCCGTCGGCGTGGTGGTCACTGGGAATAGGTGCGGGGCT
>CAMYNC010000159.1 GCA_947259685.1 uncultured Desulfuromonadales bacterium
GCTGGTGGTCGTGCAGTTACTGCCGGCAATCAAGTCGCTGTTCGGCATCACCAAGGAGGCTGCCAAGAAGTCGTCCAGTCACTACAGTGAAGTGACCTCGGGAAAGAAATAATTATTCATTTTTTCCATAAAGGGTGATCAACATGTTCGATTTATTTACCAATGTCGGTATCGTCAAAGAAGTTTACACCGTGGTCGATTTCTATACCTACATCAAGGGTGTCGAATACCTGATCTGTCTGGCATTCTTCTGCACTTTCCCGATGTTTTTCAGATACATCAGCAAGGAAGACTAAAGCTGAGGTAGCCCTAGCGGCGAGGGTTGTTGTCGCCGCACCAGAGCAACACATTATTTATTCTCAGGCTGCCTAGGTAGGCCGTGATAATCCTGGCAGCCTGAATTTTGACAAGGAGATGAGAGCGCTATGTTTGTTGCTTCAAGTAGGCTTAAATGGTTAGTTTTACTGCTGATATTGCTGCTTTTTCCGCTGAGCTGTTTTGCTACGGATGCTCCGGATACCATCACCATCGATGCCCTGGCCAGTTATTATGAGCCGGTCCAATTTGATCATGAAATGCATGTTGGGGTCGCTGAAGACTGCTCCCAATGTCACCATCACACCACCGGAACCGGTACCACTAACAGCTATTGTGCCCGCTGTCACAGTAATGAAGAAGAACAGGATCTGGTCTCCTGTCAGGACTGTCACCAAGCAGATTCCTTTACTGCTCAAGCGCTCAGCGCCAAGAGCGAGAAGAATCTCTACCATGTTGATGCCACTGGCCTCAAAGGTGCCTATCACCAGAACTGTATCGGCTGCCATCAGGATATGGATGGCCCCAGCGGTTGCACAGACTGCCATGCCCGCACCGAAGAAGGAGATAAATTCTTCTACTCCGGTCAGTTTGCTCCGCCAGCCGGCGAGGGCTCCAGTCATTAATTTCGCTGTTGTCGATATCGATGAGCATTTCAGCAAGGAGAGAAAACCATGTGTAAAATAAGTCGCAGAAGATTTCTAGCCGGCGGTTTGGCAGGAGGGGCGGCGGTGATGCTGTCGCCAGCCAAGAAGGCTCTGGCCGCTGGTAACCTGGCCGGTTTTCCTGACGGTATGGGGGCATTGGTCGATCTGACCCGCTGTGTCGGCTGCCGCAGTTGTGAAGCGGCCTGTAACCGCGAGCAGGGACTGCCGGCTCCCGATCTGCCGTTTGATGACTATTCGGTCTTCGATCAGACCTTCCACGGCAGCCAGAAACGTCGCCCTACCGAAAAAGCCTATACGGTGGTTAATCGCTACGAGTCGGAGGCCAGCGACAAGCCGGTCTACCGCAAGATCCAGTGTAATCATTGCAACGAGCCGGCCTGCCTGACCTCATGTTTTGTCGGCGCTTACACCAAAACCCCGGAAGGCGCAGTGACCTACAACGATAAGGTCTGCGTCGGCTGTCGCAACTGCATGGTCGCCTGCCCGTTCCATGTGCCGGCTTACAGCTATTCGGATCCGATTAACCCGATGGTTAAAAAGTGTATTTTCTGTTACGAGAGCCGCGTCAAGCACGGCATGCCACCGGCATGCGTCGAGACCTGCCCCTCGCAGGCGCTGATTTTTGGTAAGCGCGAAGAACTGCTCAAGATCGCCCGGGCTCGAATCCAGAGAGATCCAGACAAGTACCTCGACCATATCTATGGCGAAAAAGAGGTCGGCGGCACCAGCTGGCTCTACATTTCGGGAGTTCCCTTCGAGGACGCCGGATTCGACACCAGTATGCAAAAAGAACCGATCATCAATAATGTTAAAGACTTCCTCGGCACGGTACCGATGGTTCTGGCGATCTGGCCGGCCCTGTTTACCGGGTTCCATCTGTTGGCAACCAAGCACAAGGACCACCATGAAGACAGCCATACCGATGAGGAGGGAGAAGAGTCATGAAATTACTCGCTGACCACGGAATCAAGCCGCTCGATGCGGCGCAAAGCAAAGATGGTAAAAAGTGGAATGTGATTGAGAAGCTGATCCTCGGTTTGACCCTCGATCAGTACATCAGCCAGGTGATTCGGAATAAGTTCAACTGGATACTGGCCGGGATCATGGCGATCGGCATTCCATTTATTATCTACCGTTTCATTTTCGGCCTGGGCTCGGTGACCCACTCCTCCTACGACTATCCCTGGGGGCTGTTCCTCGGCTTCGGGCTGTTCTGCATGGTGCCGTTATCGGCCTCCGGGTTTATGCTGGGGACCACGGTAGAGATCTTCGGTCGCCACGATTTTGAGCCGATCGAGCGGCTGGCGCTACTCAACGGCCTGCTTGGCTACCTGTTCGCGGTTATCTACCTGATGGTCGATTTAGGTCAGCCCTGGCGGTTGGCTTATCCGATGGTTTATTCCTTCGGCCCGGCGGCGGTGTTGTTTTTGGTCGGTTGGCACGTTGCCACCTATCTGTCGGTGCAGGTCGCGGAAGTCTCGACCGCTTTCTTCGAGTGGATCGGCTGGCCGAGCGCCAAGAAGTTTATCCGCAAGGGGACTATCGGCCTGACGGTCTCCGGGATCATTCTCTCGACCCTGCATCAAGGGGCGCTGGGGGCACTGTTTGTTTATGCGCCAGGCAAGGTGCACCCGCTTTGGTACTCAGCTCCTTTTCAGTGGATCCACTTCTTCGTCTCTTCGATCCCCGGCGGTCTGTGTATGGTCATCGCGGTCAGCACCATCGTCATCAAGACCATGAGCTGGCGCTGTGATGAGCGTTTCAAGGAGAACCTCAACGACATCACCCTGAAACTGGCCAAAGGGGCCAGCATGGGTCTGATTACCTACCTGGTGATCAAGCTGATCGCCGTTGCTCATGACAATGAGTGGGTTTACCTGGCTACCGGTTGGGGCCTCTGGTGGCTGATCGAGATCCTCGGTGGCGTGGTCGCGCCGCTGGTGTTGTTCGCCTACGGGATACATCACAAACTGGTCAAACTGGTGCGGATTGGCGCCTTCATAACCATCGCTGGCATTGTGCTGAATCGCCTGAATACCGCGCTGATCACCTTCAATTGGAAGCTCTACCAGGAGATTCCGCATATCAGCGAAATTATCATCAGCATCACCATCTTCGCCATCTACATCGCCACCTACCGCTTCATCCTCAATCGTTTGCCGATCCTCTACGCCTGGAAAGCGCAGCCGGCTGAAGCAACGGTTACCGCTGAAGCGCCCGTGGCTGAAGGGCAAAAGTCCAACGAAGTTCCTGCCGGGGCCTAAGGCCCAGGTATTCATGGCCGGCGCGGGATCCGGGTCCGCGCCGGCCATGGTTTTTTCCATCGCAACCCAGGAATAATAGATATAAATGCTGATTTGGAGTAACCATGTTCGATAATCTGATCGCCAGGGCCATTGTGCCGATCGCTATTGCCGTCACCGGATTTGTGGTGTTCGGTTGTATCCTGCTCTACAGTTTGATCCAGTCGGATATGACTGATGAAGCGGTGCTGCATCTTGACAGCTTTGCAGAAACGATCGTCAAATCTACCCGCTACGCAATGATGAAAGATGACCGTGAATCGCTGCGTAATATTGTCGAGAACGTCGGCACGCTCTCTGAAATCGAACAGATAAGACTCTATGACCAGGAAGGACAGATCCGTTTCTCCGGTAACCCCCTCGAAGTGAAGGAGGCCACCGATTATCAGGTCCTGGATGCCTGGATGACGCAGGTGATGAAAACTGAGCAGGACAATCGGGCACTCACGCGACACAATATCGATAAGGGTGCGGGAGTTATCGCCATATCGATGCCGATTCTCAATGAGCCCAAGTGCTCAACTGCCGCCTGTCACTTTCATGCCGAAGATGAACAGGTGCTCGGTTTCCTGAATCTGGGCATTTCCCGTGGGCCGCTGGAGAAAACCCTTGCTTTGCTGAGAAGCCGGATGATAATTTTCAGCATCATGGTTCTGTTTCTCACCATCAGCGGGGTTGCCGCGCTGTTGAGACTGAACCTGTTTCTGCCGATTCTGCGGCTGACCTTTTCCGCGGCTCAGGCCGTGCATGGAGTGGCGGCCAAGGATCTACCAAAAGCGGATAACAAGCTTGGGACACTGGAAAAAGATTTTCGCCTTCTGGTTGAGCAGCGTGATCAAGCCTGGCAAGATCAGAAAACCGCCAGCTTCTTACTGAAAAAAGCAGAGCATGGTTCCTTCAGAGACATCACCGACAGAGACAATGCCGAACATCGAGCCATTACGCCGGCAGGTCCAGGCGAAAATCCGCAAGCTTGAGCTGCGCGCCAGCAGCGGTTTGTGGATCCTGACCCTGTTTACTGCGTTAAGCCTTGCCGCCTACCGGGAGTTTGATTTTCTGCCGGCACTCAGTGAGGGGCTGCGCGCGGCACTGGGGGCTGGTCCGCCGGTGAACTATATTAACTGGGCGTTGGTCCTCTACGGGTTCTCGGCGATAATCATCGTGCTCACCCAGATGACCGGCAGCAAACCGCCCGGCACCGCTTTAGGCCACTTCGGCTACCTAAGCGCGTTCTACGGCTTTTACTATTTTTCCGACGGTCTGGAAGATAATTTCTGGGCGATTTTTACCATCGGCATGACCATTCTCAGCCTGCAGAGCTATCACATCTGGCATCACTACCGCGAGCAGATTCGCGGAGAGGAAGAGATTCTAGCCGAGCTGGATAAGCTGCTCGAAGAATAGCAGGCAAAACAGCTCAAATCGGTTAAAATGGCGGCTCATAGAGGCCGCCATTTTTTTTCGCAAGTATCGCACAACCCGGGAGATGCTCGGAATATGGAACATATCCTGCCCGCCATTGCGGCGTTAATTGTTATCTGTGCCTTTTGTCAGTGGCTCTCCTGGCGGCTCAAACTGCCGGCAATTCTGTTTCTGCTAGTCACCGGTATCCTGGTAGGGCCGGTGTCCGGCCTGCTCGACCCTCAGGCACTGCTCGGCGAGCTGTTCTTTCCGTTTGTTTCCCTGTCGGTTGCGATCATTCTGTTTGAAGGCAGTTTGACCCTTAAATTTAAAGAGATCCTGGGCCTGCAGGCTGTGGTTCGCAATATGGTCTCGGTCGGCATGCTGATCACCTGGGTGATCACCAGCCTCGCCACCCGGTTTGCCCTCGATTTGTCTTGGCAGATTTCTTTTCTGTTCGGTGCCATCACCGTGGTCACCGGGCCGACAGTCATCGTGCCGATGCTGCGCACGGTGCGGCCTACTGCCTCGGTTGCTAACATTTTGCGTTGGGAGGGGATTGTTATCGATCCGATCGGCGCTTCGTTGGCGGTGCTGGTCTATGAATTTATCATCTCTGGTGGCGGCCAGGGGGCGCTCGGGCATACCCTGCTTACCTTCGGCCAGATCGTCGCCGTGGGTGTGCTGATCGGCGCCACCGGCGGTTACCTGTTCGGCCTGCTGCTGCGCCGGCACCTGCTGCCGGAATATCTCCACAATATTTCGGCCCTGGCCCTGGTGCTCGGAAGTTTCGCCGCCTCCAACCTGTTGCAGGAAGAGTCAGGGCTGGTCACCGTGACTGTGATGGGGATCTGGTTGGCCAACATGCGCGAGGTGGATACCGAAGAGATTCTCGACTTCAAGGAAAGTTTAAGTATTCTGCTGATTTCCCTGCTGTTTATCATGCTGGCGGCACGTTTGGATATGGCTCCCTTCAAGGAGCTTGGTTGGTCGGCACTCTGGGTGTTTCTGGCGATTCAATTCCTCGCCCGGCCTTTGAATATTCTGGTTTCCACTTTCGGTTCATCCCTCAGCTGGCCTGAACGCCACCTGCTGGCTTGGATAGCCCCCAGGGGCATCGTTGCTGCGGCGATCTCTGCCCTGTTTGCTCTACAGCTGGTGAACATCGGTTTTGCCGAGGCCCAGCTGCTGGTACCATTGACCTTTCTGGTGATTATCGGCACCGTGCTGTTGCAGAGCACCACCGCGCGATTGATTGCCAGCTGGCTTGGGGTGGCCGAGCCTGAGCCGAAGGGATTTTTGATCGTCGGTGCCAACGAGGTCGCCCGGACGCTTGCCCAGGCTTTGCTCAAGAACGGTTTGCGGGTGAAATTGGCGGATACCGACTGGGATAAGGTCGCAAAGGCTAACCTGGAAGGGCTGCCAACCTATCTCGGGAATCCGATGTCCGAACACGCCGATCGCCACCTGAATCTGATCGGCATCGGCCGGATGCTTGCCCTCGCCCCCCAGGAGAGCGTCAATCTGGCCGCGGTGCTGCACTATCGGCTGGAACTGGGCAAGAACAACGTCTATCTGGTGCAGGCCAAGCCGATTGATGAGCCTTCTGTAAAACAGCGCAAGAGCGCCTATCGGTGGGGGAAGCTGCTCTTCGGCGAGGAGGTGAGCTATGCCAGTCTGGCTGAAGCGCTCAAGGCCGGTGCCAGCATCAAAACCACCAAATTGACCGAAAACTTCGGGCTTGCCGACCTGTTTGCGACCCACGGCCAGCAGACTTTGCCGCTGTTTGCGATCGACCCCCGTGAGCGGATTCATGTTTTCAGTTTCGAGGAGGAAGTGGTCCCGGAGGCGGGCTGGTCGGTGATCAGTCTGGTACCATAGGAGTTTTAAGTTTTCGGCATTACGGTATCCTATGCAGATGAAACTTCTTGAATTTCCACATTCACATTACTGTGAAAAAGCCCGCTGGGCACTGGATTATAAACAGCTCCAATTTCAGGCGGTCGCTATTCTCCCTGGCCTGCATATGCTAACAGTGCGAAAGTATGCGCCACAAACCTTGGTTCCTGTTCTGATTGATGATGAGAAGATAGTTCAGGGGGCCGGCGAAATAATTGACTATCTTGAAGAGATCAGTCCCGCAAATGCTCTCATTCCTGCAGCTGCAGAATTGGATCTCGGCAAGTACTATGAGCAGGACCTTGCTGAGCGTCTTGGTTTGAGTATCCGTCAGATTCTGTATCAGCGTCTTTTGGCTTACCCGGATTTTGTCCGTTACTGTTTTACCCAGAATATGCCTGCATATAAGGGAAGAGTATTTTGCCTGCTGTATCCAATATTACGGAAGAAAATGTATCAGCGATACGTTCTCTCTGATGAAAGCTGCCTGCAAGCAAGAAGAAGCTTTGACGCGGCGATGGATGAGCTGGCTAAAAGACTCGAGGGCATGCAATATCTGGTCGCAGATAAATTTTCCCGAGCCGATTTGTCAGTGGCCGCCATGCTTTCTTTGCTCGCCATGCCCCCAGAGCATCCCTTCCCCTGGAAGGACGTGCCTGATCAAACCTTGAAGGTTTTTTATGAAGAATATGCCAACCATCCTGCTACGCATTGGGTGAGAAAAATGTACGCAAAACACCGAAAACCTAAACCGTCTCAAATAGCGTAAGGTTTTGGCAGCCTGTTGCCCGAGAGCGAATGGCGCGAGCAGATTGTCTTAAGCGGCGAGGTTGGCCGGCGGGTGTTGATGTGCGCCTGTACGGCGCTGCCCGGCGAGGAGAACGAGCCTAACGGGTACGTGGTGGTATTCGACGACATCACTGCCTTGCTGCAGGCTCAACGGGACGCGGCCTGGGGTGAAGTGGCGCGGCGTTTAGCCCATGAGATCAAAAATCCTTTGACGCC
>CAMYNC010000160.1 GCA_947259685.1 uncultured Desulfuromonadales bacterium
CGGTGGCGACCATCGGCGGGCTCGCCGGATCGCCCAGCTCGGCATAGCGGACCTTGAGCCCTGATTTGTTCAGGAGTACGGTCTTGGTGTCCAGTAGCTGATTCTGTTGTTTGGTGCTCGCTGTGGAATTCATCCGTTTCTTCTTTCATCGTGCGCTCTGCTTGATCCCTCTCTGAGGAATTTGCGGACCGGCTAATCGGCAATAAGCTTTAGCTGCCCACCGATAATCGATGGCTTGTGAGACAAATCCAAACAGGACCGGCAATGCGTAAACCTGACCCAGCAGCGCGACAGGTGTCGGACCGATGTCTCCCGTACGCAGGAACGCCGCTGACAGGATAATGGCCGAATTGATGCTTCCTGTGGTCATCCGATCATCACGGCCCTGGCCGGAATCCGTGCGGAAACGCCGTCGCAACAAGATGCTCTCTTCTCCACTAACTGATCACCAAAGCCATCGGCGGTATTCAAGTGACAGGCCGCCTAATGTGCTACTTAGTGCTGGGTAATCAGATACTCAAATGCACCCAATGCGGCATTGGCACCGGCGCCGGCGGCAATCACGATCTGCTTGTCGTGTGAATCCGTTACATCCCCCGCCGCAAATACTCCTTTTATTCCCGTTTTTCCCCGACTATCGACCTTGATCTCACCACGCTCGTTGGTATCCAGCAGATCAAGAACAAAATCGGTGTTCGGGAAGAGTCCGATTTCGATGAAGACCCCCTGCACTTCGAGCCTTCGGGTTTCGCCGGAGGCAAGAGTCTTCACCGTGAGCCCTTCGACCTGGTCCGCTCCGTGAATTTCGACCGGATCATGCAACGCCAGTGACTCCACCCGTTCGGCGTTTTGTACCTTATCCTGCAGAATCGAGTCACCATTCCACTCGGTACGTGAAATCAGATAGACCTTGCGGGCCAGCCCGTTCATTTCGATGGCCGCCTCCAGGCCTGAATTACCTCCACCGATGATGGCAATGTCCATGTCCTTGAACAAGGGGCCATCACAGGTTGAGCAGTACACCACGCCCTTACCCGACAGTTCTTTTTCACCTGGAATATTGAGCTTTTGTTTGAACGCCCCCGTCGCAATGATGACTGAGCGCGTGTGAATTTCGCGGCCTGCAGCAGTTTCCAGGATCTTGCAGCGATCTTCAACGCGCAGGCCAGCCACCTTCTCGCCCACCATTTTATCGATGCTATATTGATCCACTTGTTTTTCGAATTGCTCGACCAAGTCTGGTCCGGTGATCATCTGAAAGCCGGGATAATTGCCGACTTCGTAGGTGGTCCCCAACTGCCCACCGATATCGGAGGCAATGATCAGGGTTGAAAGATTCTTGCGCACAGCATAGATCGCGGCTGACATGCCGGCCGGACCGGCCCCGATAATGGCCACATCGTAGACCTTGGTTAGGTCAACCGGGGACACGATATTGAGGAGTTGGTCAAGTTTACCTGTCGCGTTCAACTGCGCCAGATCGTCATAGCCGCCGACTGATTGTTCATCGATGAAGATCTGGGGCACGGTCCGGCGTCGGGATCGCTCGATCATTTCTTGCTCACGCATAGCATCCGAGGTCACATCAACTTCCTGGTATTCGAGCTTCTTGCTGCGCATCAGTGCCTTGGCCTTGGCGCAGTAGGGGCACCATTCTTTTGAATAGATTTCAATTTTAGCCATGGTGATCTCCTCAATAAGGGTTGTCGGTTATTCGTTGTGTAAGGTTGTCTCTCCCTCTTGGCGTAGACCTAAGCACTCCTCTCGTCCGGTTCCTTATCTTTTCGTCTCCACGACAAGTCCGCGGCACCATTTGGCCAGCTCCGAGCCGATCAGGTGCGGATTGTCCTCCTGCAGATAATGGGTTCCTGCACCGATATCGACCGTCTTCAGGTTTTTCAGCTGCTGTCGGCACCACTCCACCATCGGCGGGGGCAGGATGCCCCCGGCGAGGCATGGAAGAGCAGCTTCGGCAGGTCCGACTGCTGGAGCCACCGGTTGTAGGCTTCCACCGCCTCGGCGACATCGGCCGGTTGCCCCTCGATGGGAATCTCATTGGGCCAGCGCCAGACCGGTTTACGGCTGGCCGGCTCCAGAAACGGCTCCCGGTAGTGGTTTTTCTCCGCCTCACTAAGCTCCCGGACCTCTCCTTTGGAGAGCAGGATCTGCTCGACGAACACATTCTGGTTGACGATCATCTCCCAACCGACCTCGGGGGTCCGAAAGGCCTGGAACATTTCTTTCACGTCCGCCGAAAATGCCTCCCAGCGAAAGGGCATGACAATCGCTTCCATGAAGGCGATCCCTTTGACGTTGTCCTCATGCCGGCTGGCGTGATGAAAACCGAGGGCGCTGCCCCAGTCGTGCACGACCAGGGTGAGATTTTTCAGGGCCAGCTTTTCGATGAAGCTTTCCAGGTATTTGACGTGGTCGAAGAACCGATACTCGATGTCCGGTTTATCCGACTTGCCCATGCCGATGAGATCCGGTGCCAGGCATCGCCCCAAGGAGGTCAGGTGGGGGATAATGTTCCGCCACAGGTAGGAGGAAGTGGGGTTACCGTGCAGAAAAAGGATCGGGTCGCCTGTGCCTTTATCGAGGTAGTGAATCCTCGATCCCTGAACTTCGATATAGTTTGACTGGTACGGAAAGTCTGCAGAAATCTCTTGGGTCATCATTCTTTGTCTCCCATTTTTTGAAGCGAACGGGTTGAAAGAAATCATGGCGAATTGATCCGATTTCATGGTTCTCCGGTTGATTCAAAAACTCCCCATGCCAGTAGTAAGTTCAGGAAAAGCAATATGGGAACGATGATGCTCGGCGACAACACCATCGGGAATTCAAAGATGAAGATGAAGCCCGGCTCGCTCATCCAGTAGGGCATGAAAATAAATATCGGCATGAGGATGATGGCGGGGCCGATAAGGTTCCAGATCAGCAGCGCGCGATTACTGATGGCTTTTCGCAGCAGCAGCCAGCCCACGATGAGGGCAGAGGCGCCGTATAAAAAGTCCGGTATGCCGACCCAGAAAACGAAGCTGGACGTGACTTCGCCTTTGATCCCTTTTATCACCGCGCCCAGCGCCCCGATGCGCAACGCCTGAATAAAGACCAGCCAGTGCCATGGTGTGCTTGCTGCTATACCGCGCAGGGCGCTTCGAAGGTTTCCGGAGAGAAGCAAATTGACAGCTAAAATGACAACGGCCACGCAGGCTTGCCACAGCAGTGGTACCCGCTCCAAAAGTGCAGGCGACGCGTGGATCCCCGTTATTCCCAGCGCGATGCTGATCAGCGTCCAGACGAAAAACGCCAGAAGCAGAACGTAGACGCTGCGTACTTCTGCCGTATTTATCGCCCGGTTTATTTTGGCCCTGCGGGTAATGAACAAGCAGAAGGCAAAAACACCGGTCAAGAATATTGGGAGTATGGAAAATTTCATAGACACGCCTCTTTCTCTGGGACCGGTTCCCAGTTTTTTCATCCTGCCGAGAGTCTCCCTAAAACCGCCGACCGTCGGGATGGTCACACATCGATAACGATGTCGGTCATGGGCCGGGCGCAGCAGAGCAACACCTGTGCCGGATAGGGCGGGTCCAAGGGCTCGACCGCATAGTCCACCTCGCCTTCGAGAAGCTCATGCATACAGATCTGGCAGATCCCCGAGCGACAGCTGCATGCGGGATAGACCCCTTGGGCCTCGGCGAAATCGAGCAGGTTGTCAAAGTCCGGGCTCCACAGGGCTGTTATCCCCGATTTCAGAAAGACGACCTCTAAACCCTTGTAATTTTCAACCGGTTTGGGCTTTCGGTGTGGGGCTTGAGTCCCCTCAATCAGCAGGGAGGTCGAGCCGAAAAGTTCGTAGCGGATCCTGCTCTCCGGCACGCCCCAGGCCCGCAAATCCTGAAAGAGCGATTTCATGAAGGGGGGCGGGCCGCAAATATAGAAATCCATCTCCTTGTCCGGTAGCAACCGCCTGAGCAGCTCGACGGTCACCTGGCCGGAGCTGTCGTAATCACGGCCCTTGATGTCCTCGGGACACGGTCGGTCATAGCAGATATGCACCCGGACATTTTCGTTCTCGGCGTCCAGGCGGCGCATATGCTTGCACATCACATGATGGACGCCGTTGCGGGTGCCGTGAACAAACCAGACCGGTCGTTTCCTGCCGACATGGACGATGGCGTTGAGCATGCTGATCATAGGGGTCAGCCCCACGCCGCCGCTCAGCAGCACCACCGGCGTCTCCCCCTGAGTATCCAGATAAAAATCGCCGCGGGGCCCCGCCACGCTCAGCCGCGTACCCGGCTCGACCTGGTCGTGGAAATAATTGGAACCCGATGCGATCGAGGGGTCCTCCGGAGGCGGTTCCCGCTTGATGGTGACGCGGTAATATCCTTCGTGGCAGGGGCCGTCGGAGAGAGAATAGGTACGGATCACCGCCCTGGATTGTCCGGGGATGTCCAGCTTGAAACTGAGAAACTGCCCCGGCAAATAGACCGGCAGGGGCACCCGGTCTTCGGGAATGATGTAAAAGGAGGTGATGTCCCGGCTTTCGGGCACCTTCTTGTCGACGACGAAGGTCCGAAACCCCTGCCAGGCTCTGGCTGCAACCCGGGGCTTTTTCGGAACTCCTGCCGATTGGGTCAACAGCTCCTCGAAGGATTCGCGCCATCCAGGCGCCAGGGCGGGGATTTGCAGCACCCGGCGGATCTGGTCAATATTGTGGAAGTCGAAATAAAGCAGCCGGGCCAGTTGGCGTACCGACATCTGTTCAGGACCGGTCTTGACCCGCTCGATAACATCCCCGGCGCCGACCTCACCTTCTTCCAGCACCCGTAGATAGAATCCCAGCCGGCCGCTGGCCAGAAACTGCCGGGAAAAGCCCGGCATTCCCATCTTCAGCTCCAGTTTGAAGCAGGGGACCCTTGGCTGGGTCACCTCCAGCATAGCAGCGCCGACCCGAAAGACGTCGCCGATGTGGACCCGGTCATCGGGCATGCCCTCCACGGTGAGGTTTTCGCCGAAATGGCCGTGGGCAAGGTTGTCCAGACCCAGCACCAGCTGCCAGTAGTGGTAGCTGGCAAAATCATAGACATAAACCGCCTTATCGGGTCCGCCGTGCACGGTCAGGTCGGCCTGTCCGTCACCCTCCAGGTTGAGCTTTCTCACCATGACTCGTTCTGCGACCGGTTCTTTGAAGATGCCGGTGCTAACAGTTGTACCGTCGTAATCGACGGTTTGTGGTAAGGAGACATTCACGGACAGCAGTTTCATGGAAGCAACCTCCATCCTATGGATTCGATTCTCCGACTTGGCCTGCATACCCGACAACCTGGTGGAAGCAGTGGGGGCAAGCGCTCATCTAGTCTACTCCGGCCCGGACCGGGACGCTGCATCTCCACTGCTCGGGTTCTGCGGAGAGTAATCGAGGAACTCCCACTCCAGCCGATAGGGCAGGTCGGCCTCCAACCAGCGGTCGATTTCGAAATCCCAGAAACGTTGGGTGCCTCCGGTTTCCTGCCTGGGTTCATCCAGGTCCCATAGGATTTCAGCCCGGCCGGTAAGTTGCAGCATCCGATCGTTATCGAAGTCAAGAAATACCAGCCCTGCCCGGGGGTTTGACGCAAAATTGCCCAGCGTGTTGAACATACTGTTGCCCACATAGTCAGGAATGCGGATCCTGCGGTCATCACGGATCCGGATGAACCCGGGGTTGCCACCTCGGTGGGAGGCGTCGACCCCCTGGGTGGGATGGGCGCTGGCGACGAAGAATGTATCTGCACTGCTGATGAGCCTTTGCCGATCGTCGTCTAGGGCGCTGCCCCGCAGAGGTTTGCCGGGAACTTTGCTGCCGCCGATAGTCAGATGCCGGCGCTGGATATATTTCGGACAGTTCGGGTAAGCCGCTTCCACATTGAGGCTGAGTCGCTCGGAAGCGCTGCGCTTGATGCTCCCGTTAATGCGCAGTCGACGACGAGAGCCTAATTCGATGAGCAGCATGCCGACCTTCGGCTGGTTTTCGATATTGGCCCAGAAAGGATCCTCCGGATTCTTGGCACTTCGCGTCATGTCGAACTCGACGGTCTGCTCATCAACCGCCGTCATGAAGCCGGGCTGCCCGGCAAGCACTGATGCCCAGACGTTGAGCTCCTTGTCCAGACTGCCCAGAACGGCCAGCGGCTGTTGACTGATGAACTGGAGGGCGCCCTGGATGATGCTATTGGAGATGACTTGGCTGTTCCGTCGGCCTTCTTCGAGCACGCCCGCACGTTGTTGCACGAGCAACTCGCCTTCGTGATAGGGGTTTTCGATACGCACGACATTACCTCCATCTAAAGATGGGCGAAGGCGCAATATTTTGGGTTACGCCCCCGCCTCTAGTAACACCTCAAAAAGTCAGGACGGTGTAGCCATCAGCGACTAATTTCTGCAGGCTTGGCAGACCGCTTGTCCCGGGGACCGGGTTCTCCTTGATAAGGTCGAAGCCGGCTTTCTCTGCAGCTTCGGTCGCGCCGAATACGTCAGCACAGCCGCAAGAGACCCCGGCAACCTGGTCCTTCACTTCTTCGAACAGCGCATGGGCCGGATGCTCGGCCTTGGTGATTTCACCGACCCAGCGCGTGCCGGTTCCTTGAAAGAGGATTGTCACCTCGCCGTGCTGCTTGAAGTCGTAGGCTGCGGCGAGCGCATTGAATAAACGCCCCAGGGCTTCTTCCGAGCCGGACTTGGGATCCGAGAGAACAACGATGGCAGCTTTCATGGCTTTTCTCCTTTTCTGAAGTTGTCAGTATTTAAACGAACTTTTTTCCAGGGTGCAGGCCCGCGACCTGCTCCGAAATACAGTGCTGAGCAACCGCACATGAGGTCAATCAACCCTGAACCCTGATCACGATCTTGCCTTTTTGTCGGTTGGACTCCATGTACCGGTGGGCGTCGACAATGGCGTCCAGGGGGAAGGTGCGGTCGATGAGAGGTTTCAGGGTGCCGGACTTAAGACCGGCGTAGATATACTGTTTGCCGCGGGCGAGCTTCTCAGGGTCCCGGACGATTTCGAACAGGGTATAGCCGCGAAGGGTCAGGCCTTTCCCCAGCGCGGGAAACAGGGGGAAGGCTGTGGGTTCCGTCGAAAGCGCGCCGTACTCGAAGATGATTCCGCCCGGAGCGGCGGCTTCGGCGAGTTTCTCAAGGAAAGGCCCGGCCACGGGGTCGAAGGCGATGCGGGCACCCTTGCCACCAGTTATGGCCATGACCCGTTCTGTCAGGTCTTCGTCGTCGGTCACGATGACCTGGTCCGCCCCGGCATCCAGAAGGAATTGTTTCTTGTCCGCGCCCCGGGTGGTGGCGAGGGCCAGAGCTCCGGCGGCCTTGGTGATCTGGATCGCAGCCAGACCTACGCTGCTACTGGCCGCCGTGATCAAGACCGGGTCGTCCTTTTTTATGTGACCGTATTCCACCAGCGCGCCGAAGGCGGTGAGGTACTGCATCCAGATAGCCGCCCCTTCGATCGGCGAGAGATTATCGGGGTATTGGGCGACGGCAGAGGCCGGAACGATGGCGCTTTCCCCGTAGA
>CAMYNC010000161.1 GCA_947259685.1 uncultured Desulfuromonadales bacterium
TGTTTTCGATTGATTTGAGATTGCCAATCGGGAAAGAAAACCTGCATTCTGAAGCTTCCACAATTCAATACTCCGTGGCCACGATTATCAAAACTTAGCCCTTTTGCCTGTCCCTCAGACCTCCCTATAACCCCCTGAGAACTCTGTTGCCAAAAGTCCTTCCAAAATGCTTTGCATATATCCTTAGGATTTTTGAGGTCAGCTTGTAGTGGTTCTCAGTATGGATCTTAAGTTCTTTCCGACACAAGAAAGGCCCTACCTGATGATGTTATGTGGGCCTTTTCGGTCTCATTTTTGACTTTTCAAACCCTCTTAAAAAACTTTGCATCTGTGGTGTGTCGCCTCAGCTGCGAATCAACTCAGGTGATGGGCGGGGATAAACTGAAATAGACCGAAAAATTACCAGAATGCTGAGAATCCCAAAGCGAAGGTGTCTGAATCCATGCCGGTAGATTCCTGGGTGCGGGTGCCGATGTACGCTACCTTAACGCCCAAGTGACGATTGATGGGAAGACCGAAGCTTAACGCCCAAGCCAGGTTCTGCTTTCGATCGTTCTTTTTTACCTCATCTACAGTGGATCTCCCTCCATAGTTATAGCCGGCACTTGCACCCGCCCAGACTCCCGGTCGGAAGGTATAAATCAGAT
Source organism: uncultured Desulfuromonadales bacterium (assembly GCA_947259685.1). Next base: position 648 of record CAMYNC010000161.1, read on the forward strand.
GGCCGTGAATTGCGTAGAGCGGATCCTGCTCGAGTTTTGATTCGTTAAAAAACTCATCGTTGTCGGAGTATAAAACGATCATTCCTGTTGCTTCCATCGACCATTTCCCACGCGTGTGAACTAGCCCTAGTTGGGGTCGGAAGGTGAACCGATTTGTACCGAGATTAATCAGCTTATCGTCCATGTATTCACCGGTCGGTAACTGTACTGAGAATCCCGCACCAACAATGGTTTCAACCTTCTTCGACGCTCGGTATGCAGCGTATTCCTTGCCCTGCAGCGGCGGGGCACCGTACAGGTTGACTGCAAAGCGCAACACTGTGTCGGTCCAACCATCCCTATGGACCGTCTTGGGAGCGCCGTCAAGTAGTCCAGACCAACGTCCCTTCTGGTGGGCTTGCAGGAGTCCGATCCTTGCCGTTTTCTCGAACAATGAAAATGTCCGGATGAATTTCGCCGCCCAGGTATGCATTTCCATCTGCGCATCTTCGATCTTGAGGACAGGGGAAAAGCCAATGTCCGCATCGGTGTAGGCATATGCAGCACCGGCAAAGGTTGTGTTGATCGGAAGATGCGTCCAGCGCCTGGGTTCTAGCTCCTCAGCTAGGCATGGAGATGCAAAAACTAAAACCAATGGGACGAGAAGACTGACCAGAAGAAAACTATTTATGAATTTGAAGAGGATAGCCAAACAACGATTCTTTTGTTGTCGTCCTGTTTTCAGCCCGTCCAAAAAACCCATCCTCAGCTCCTTAGCCATGATTTCAATTATAAATAAAAAGTCCATTTCCTGAGGACAGGAAACAACATGGTTTTATCAGAAAGCGAGATAGATAAGAAGGGATTTTCACCACTCACCTGTATCAGCAAAGGTATTGGGCAGTGAGAGACGCTATTGAAAGTTTGTGTGCGCTTGGGGAAAATTGATCTGGCACTCATAGAGTGATAGGGTCACTCAGCGTAACTTCAGAGTAGGAATTATTAAGTAAGTTTTTGCAGAAAATCAGTGAAGGTCTGCAGCGTCTTAGTTGGCTGATCGCGGAAGGGAGAATGCCCGCAGTCGGGCAGGAGGGTCAGTTCTACTTCCCCTAACAGATGATCTTGGATTTTTTTCAGTTGTTTGATCGTCCCATAGTTATCCAATTCACCCTGAATCAAAAGGACTGATATCTCAATCTTTACCAGGTATTCCTCCAGGTTCCAATCCAGAAAATCCTTATCCAACCAGGCTTGATTCCAGCCCCAAAACGCACAGCCGACATTGTCGCCATGATAACGGGTCAGTCGTTGGCGCAGATCGGTATTTTCAAAAGCGATTTTGGCTTCACGAATACTCGCCAAGGTGAGTTCTTCAACAAATACGTGCGGGGCCATCAGGATCAAGCCCTGGATGCGCTCGTCGGAGCAGCCTCCTGCATTGATCAGGGCGATGGACGCTCCGTCGCTGTGTCCCACCAGGACAGCCTTCTGGACTCTGGCAGCATTGAGGATTTGCGGCAGGACAACGAGGGCTTCGTCGTGCATGAAGCTTAAGGGGCGTGGCAAAGGGCAGGGGGTTGAGTTTCCGTAGCCTGCCCGGCTGTAAATCAGCACCGGGCAATCGGTTGCCCTGGCGACCAGACGCGGAAAATCCTTCCACATGGCGACACAGCCAAGCCCTTCGTGCAGGAAAATTAACGTCCGATCCTTGCTCTGGGCGGGCGTGAGCAGCTGATACTCCAGCTGCAGCCCTTCGATGTCGAAAAAGCCGTGCTCTTCATGCAATGGACAGTTTATCCTCCGGAAACGTAGGAGATCAGACTGATCTCGCTGCCGTTGGGAATTTCGGTCTGGTCTTCGCCGGCCAGGATCATCTTGTCGTTGATGACGATATTAAGGTTCGGATCATCCAGGAGCTGATTGGCTTCGGGCAGTTGGCGTCGCAGCAACTGACGCAATTCGGTAAGGCTGGCGACCTGCTCATCGACGATGAGGCTCTGTTCCGGAGCGCCGGGCAGCGGGCAAGGGAATTTGATCTTAATGCTGTAGCCGGTGACAACCTGCGAGAGCTGACTGTGCCAGTTAAGTGCCGGAACCCCTTCGCGGTTGAGTCCGGTTAGCTGGTAGAAGCGCTGCTTGAGTTCACTGAACTGCTCCCGGTCGATTTTTTCTCCCTTGAAGGGGCCAACCTTGATCGGTTCATCGAACCAGCGCTTCGGTAGGCTATCATCCTGCTCCCGCAGCCCGAAGCGGAAATTGAGCATCCGTTCCAGCCCGGTGATGTTACGGCCGATTTCGTCCAGTTGTTCGGCGTCAAACTGCAACTGAGTGAGTTCGCTTAACTGGCTGGCAAAGTCCTCCAGATCGGGGGTTGAGGGTGAGTTGAACAATTTGGTGTTGAAGCGACACATGCCGACCGCATCACCGACGGCAAAGGTATTTTCGCAGCGCCGCACAGCGTACTCCTTGCCTTCATAAGAGGTCGGTTCGGGGGAGACCACGCCGCCGTAAAGGGCGGTCTTGAACGCAGCGTCATCGTTGATCCGAGCGTTGATCTCCAGGGTGACCCGGTTGCGCAGGTGATCCATGCCGCGGGTAGAAACCGCCAGCCCTAAGGCGAAGGCTTTGAGTATCCGTGCATCGTGGGGATCGGACTGAAACAGTCCCTTGGAGGCCATGCTGTATTTAAGGGCCTCGACCGGGTATTTGCCCTGTTCGACTGCACGGCTGGAGGAGGCGATGGTGTCACCGAAGCCTTCTCGTTTGGCGGTCATGAACAGCAGCTGTTCAATGACTGGATAGTTCCCCCAGGTTAGCTCCAGGCCGCCGGTGATCTGCTGATCGATGATGCCGCGCTGGTAGAGCTCCATCGCCCAGGCGATGGCACTGCCGGTGCTTGAGGCATCAAGGGCCAGGTCGTTGAGGATGTTGTTCAGCCGCAGCACCTGCTCCGGTTCTTTGATGCCGATATTCGGGCCGAACTTGCCGACGGTGATGTATTCGGGGCCTTCCCCCTTGTCATATTTGTCGAATCTGCCGTCGTTGTTGATGCCGTTATAAGTCCGCTGCTTGTGATGTTCGAGGGTGCTCTGCTGTTTATCGTAGCTGGCGTTGCCGTTGACGCCGGTCAGCGCGCTGGCGCCCCAGCCACCTTTGCCACCGGGGAGCATGTCGTTATTGGCACGGCAGCAGACCGGGCACTTGTAACAGCCGCTCATTCCCGGACGATAGGGGTCGAAGTTGTCGGCGTCGAGGCTGTCGTGCCAGGTGGTTTCCTGATTGTTCTTGGTCCCCATGGCGCCGAGCACCCGACTTGGTTTGTAGAGAAAAGGGGTGCCAACCTTTTTCAGCGCGTTCTGCACCACGCTGGCTGCGAGGATTTTTTTACCGATCTCCCGGTTCTTCTGCTTGTAGGCGTCAGAAAGATCAAATTCCGGCAGCTTGCCCTGGATGAGGATCGCCTTCAGCTGCAACGCGCCCATCTTGGCGCCACCACCACCACGCGCCCAGATCGCTTTTTCCCCCGCCATGATGCCGCTGCAGAGCACCCGGTTTTCGCCGGCGCTGCTGATCCGTGCCATCGCCATATCTTTCCGCTCATGACAGTCGAAATCCCGCTCGATCGCCGCGGTGAATTCGATGTTGTCCATGCCGCGATAGGGGCTGGCATCAACAAAGTCGACCTGTTGTTGCTCGATCTTAAGCAGTGTCCACTGCGGGTTGCGACCATAGAGCACCAGGTGGTCGTAACCTTGACGTTTCAGATAGCTGGGAAGGAAGTCTCCGGCGTTGCTGTCGAGGATCGCCTGGCTCTCCGGTGAGCGGCTGGTGACGTTGCCGCGGGTGGCGGCAGGCATGTTGCCGGTCAGAACTCCAGCACCGAAGATCAGTGGCACTTCGGGATCGAGGGCATCTTTTTCTTCCTGCAGCAGGTTGTAGAGCAGGTACATGTTGCCGCCCCGTCCGGCCAGAAAGTGTCGTGTCGCCTCAAGTGGCAGGTACCCGCGCTGGCAGCTGCGCTGTGCGAGGTCAACAAACAGCACCGCACCCTGAGTCGGGTATTGAGGTTCTGCATGCATTCGGTTGAGAAGTCTTGTAACCCGCTGTCTGATATCCATTTTATCCTCGTAAAAGAAATCTATGCAGGCGACCCAGCGGGTCGCCCGATGTCACTGAGATCGCTCCGCATCGGCCCCGAAATCACCGCCAGTGTTATCTCCGAGCAGCTTAGGGCTGTATTTTTGGTAGGTGGCAGTAATCTCCGCAAAGGGAACATCGGCAAAGAAGCCGCGCTCATGGACATATTCCATATGCTTGCGCTGATCGGCATCGAAAGGATGGAAAATCGAATCCTCACGACCGTTGAATTCGAGCGGCATGACCCGGAACCTGTTGCAGAGTTCCAGATTGAAAGCCGGGGTCGCTTTGACCCAGACACCCTCCAGATAGAGTTCACTGAAGGCATGCCAACGGAACAGGTCGCCGCCATTCAATTCGCTTAATCGGGGAGTGTTGAGATGGTTCTGCACATCGGCGAACCCGAGACGCGAAGGAATGCCGACGACACGGCAGCAAGCTGCCAGCAGCGCAGCTTTGGATATACAGAAGCCATAACGGTTGTGCAGGACCTTGCTGGCCCGGTAGGTATCTGGATCGCTAAAATCGAGATAGGGCGTGTAACTGATCTCGTCGCGGATTCGATAATAGAGGGCCACCGCTTTTTGCCGAGTGGATTGCGCAGGGTCGACCGTTGCTTTGGCGTAGGCCTGAATGATAGCGGCATCGCTATCGACATATTCAGCGCTCTGAAGAAATTGCGGATCCATTCGCCACGAAGCCTCTTGTCTTTTGTTTAAAATAACAATATCGGACATTTAGCGTTACGGATAAGGGCGTTAGCGACCGAGCCGAACATCATGTCGCGAAAGCCACCGCCACCTGGGTGTCGGCCGATAATCACTAACTGAACCTGTTGTTCAGCGATGACTTTCAGGATTTCTTTGCCGGGCGGTCCCAGTTCAAGTAGCAGCTGCGGTTCAAAACCGGCCGCAAGAAAAGGTTCAGCCAGTTTTGCAAGGATGCGCTTGCCCGATTTTTCCGCTGCCTCGTAAACCATTTTTTTCTGGATGTCGGGAACCAGGCGCTGGACAAGATGCACATCAACCACATGCAACAGCATGATCTCACGCGGCATCAGATCTTGGTTGGCGATGATGGCATCAATCGTATGCTGGGCCGTTTCCGATTCATCGATTGGGATCAGTATTCTTGGTTTCATTTCCAGCAGGCTCCTAAGACGATTAGCCGTAAACCAGGCGCGGTAAGAAGAGCACCAGGTCAGCCCAATAGGTCAAAATCAGCAGGATTCCGATCTGAATCATCAGAAACGGCATGACCGCCTTCGAGACGTAAAGCAGGTTGCGGTCGACCGCCGCTCCAGAAATATAGAGGCTGACACCCAAGGGTGGAGTGCAGTAGCCGATCCCCAGGTTGATAGTCATCAGCAGCCCAAAGTGCATGGTATCGATGCCGAAGGAAGCGAGCAGCGGCAGAAAGATCGGCGTCAGGATCAGGGTGGCCGAGATGATATCCATGAACATGCCGACCACCAGCAGCATGATATTCACTGCCAGCAGGAACACCCAGGGAGAGGAGATCTGGCTGACCACGGCCGTGGCGATCTTATCCGGAATTTGTTCAAAGGTCAGGTACTCACCGAAGACCGAAGCTCCGGCGACAATCACCAGCAGGGTCGCTGAAGTGACCGATGATGCTACGATGACTTTTTTAATGTCTTGGAATTTCATATCCTTGTGGATGAAAACCTCGACAAAAAATGCATAGAAACAGGCCACCACCGCTGCTTCGTTGGCAGTAAACATCCCGGAATAGATTCCGCCGAAGATCAGCAGCGGCAGGCACAGCGCCCAGATGCTCTCTTTGAGGACCGCGATAACTTCCTTAAAATTTGGCCGATCGAGAGTCTTGTAATTTCTGCGTTTGCAGTAAAAGTAAGCGTACAGGCTCATTGCCCCCATGATCATGATTCCCGGGATAAAGCCGGTCAAAAACAGGGCTTCAATCGGGTCGTTACTGACCATGGCGTAAAGGATCATCGCGATCGACGGCGGGATAATGATGCCCAGGTTCGGGGCGGTGGTCATGATGCCGACGGAGAACTTTTCGTCATAGCCGTTTTCGATCAGTGCCGGAATCATGAAGCCGCCGATGGCGACCACGGTGGCGACCGTCGAGCCTGAGATGGCCCCGAAGAAGCCGCAGGCCAGGACGCCGGCCATTGCCAGCCCGCCCGGCAAAAAGCCGACCAGGGCATTGGCGGTCTTGATCAGCTTATGCACGATCGTGCCGGTGGTCATGATGTTGCCGCAGAGGATAAAGAACAGCACTACCACCAGGGCAAACTTATCCATGCTGCGGTAGAGCACTTCGATGACAATCTGCGGATCGATGCCGATCATGAAGACCAGGCCGACGGTGCCGGTAAAGAACACCGCCATAAAGACCGGCACGGTCGAAGCGAGCAGTCCGAGCAGCAAGAACAGGATTATCAGGTAGCTGGAGTCCATAAATTATCCGGGCGTTTCAGCTGAGGATCGCGGACTGGCGATCTTCAATTGACAGCCTCCTCCTTCCAGTCTTCGACCATGACAAGCAGGGTGCGGAAAAACATCATCACTCCCATCGTTGGCAATACGGCATAAAAAATCCATTCGGGAACCTGCAGGCTGGCGGTCCGGGCGTATTCATCCTCATACATCATCACAGTCATCGTCCAGCCGAGATAAACCATCGCTCCGGCAAAGATCAGTTTTGCTGTGTGGGAGAACATCGCCAGATATTTTTTCAGCCCAGGGACCA